>JAGAHV010000048.1:0-6645 GCA_017626895.1 Clostridia bacterium
AATTTCGGTATCCGGAAGCGCTGCCTGAAGAGCGGCTTTCTCTTCCTCCGAAATGCCCTTTCCCACACGGGAAATCCACAGCCGCTTCAGCTGCTTCATTTCATACAGCGGGGTCAGGTCCTCTATCCGGGTGCGGCTGAGATTCAGGTCAATCAGTCTGGGAAGTTTGGTCAGCGGCGTAATATCCGTGATGTCGTTCATGAACAGTTCCACATATTCGAGTTCCTGAAGAGGCTCAAGCGGCGACAGATCGGTGATTTTGTTGTCCGCCAGGATCAGATAATGGAGGTCCGTCATGGTGGTGAGAAAGGAAAGGTCCTCAATGCTGTTGTGTCCGAGATCCAGTCCCTTGATCTGCCAGCAGAAACGAAGCGGTGCATATTTGGCGGCATTGTACCGTGGTTTCTCATCCGGCTGACGAAGGGTGGAAAAGGCGGTCACATCTGTTCTCACCCGATATTTGGCCACACGCATGGTCCAGCCGAAATGGATGGATGGGAACATCTGCGTCAGCTGCTCCATCCTGTCCTCTTCCATTTTCGTTCCATACATGGACACCTCGGTCAGATTCGGCATGCTGGAGAGAACACGGATCAGTTCATCGAAATCCGTGATATTCTGCTTGCCAAAGTCAAGAACTGTCTGATTCCTGTCAATATTCATGCCAAACGCGGTAAATGATTCTGCTGAACCGGTACTAAACAGAAACAGCAGCAGGAACAGAACCGGAATTAATCTTCTCATGGTGTTACCTCTTACTTCAGCGGAATCTCAGCGCGTTCACTTTCCCCGGAATTCTCCTTTTTCCCGAGTTCCGGCAGCTGGTCTTTCCAGACCGGTTTGGCGTCGGCCCATTCGGATTCAGGAATCAAAGTGGAAAAATAGAGAATATCACACAGCGTCCGTTTCTTTTTATTGGACATGCCGTTAATTTTTGTCCCGCCAAGGAC
This sequence comes from Clostridia bacterium, assembly GCA_017626895.1. GTDB lineage: Bacteria > Bacillota > Clostridia > Christensenellales > Aristaeellaceae > Ventricola. Next base: position 951 of record JAGAHV010000048.1, read on the forward strand.
TACACTGGAGGAGGAACCGCCGTCCAGATTATAGGCAAGAGGAACCTTCAGCTCATGAAGAAAATGGATCATCTCCTCAAGGGTAAGTCCCTCGGACCCTTTGTTTTCCGGGCCTTCTGTTGCCACAAACAGATAGGAAAGGGGCCCCAGCTGGCAGGCAACCATGCGCTGTGCTTTTCGGAAGGTTCCGGCATCAATCCGTTTCGGGGGCAGAATCTCCTCCCCGTCCATGATCAGGGCTGGGCCGAAGTTGAAGCTGTTGATGATCTTTCCTTCAAAAGCCGCAACCATTTCATTGGTCGGGTCACGAAGAATATGAAAGTCTCCCTTATCATCAATGATCAGGATATCCAGCTGGGTATCGGCCCTGGTCCGGTAAGTTTCCCCCTGGCGAACCAGATAGCCGCGGTTGTGCATATTGAAGAAATCTCCGTTGACCGCCAGAACGGCATTGTTCCGCTCGGCCAGCACTTCGGGATAGGCAAGCCTTGTCGTCCCGTACCGGTCAGCCATGGCCGTCCGCATCTGGGAAGGGTCTGAAATCTTCACATAGACCAGCTGGATGGTGGTATTGTAAGCCCTGGTCGTCTCGATGCGGATGCTCAGGGTCTCATCCTCATATCCGGCATAATCCGGCAAAAAGGCATCCGGAATTCCCGGGAGTCCGGGACTGCTGTCAAAAGGGAGCGGTGCATATTCCGCAAGGCAAAGGACAGGAAAAAGACAGAGTAAAAGAAGCAGAAAAAACCGACTACGTTTCAAAGAAGCGGCCTCCTCGTATCATTTTCACCGGAACTGAGAGAACCGGCGATGAATTCAGCGCCGGTTTGTCCGGGAAAAGAACCTGTTCAACCGGGTCTGAATCATCAAACAATGGGATATTCTACCTTATTTTTCCTGAAAGCGCAATCAAACACGGATGATTTCGGTAAAAATGTTCGAATGCGGCCGGGACAAACATGGATCTTTGCAGGGTTTTCCCCATTGCCTTTTCCCGGTGCCTGACTTGTGTTTAATGGAACCCTCATGCAAAACAAAAAAACGGAAGCATCGGCTTCCGTTTTAAACACGTTTACCCCTGTCCTTTTCGGACCTGCTGTTTGCGATAGGAATGCGGCGACATTCCGGTCTGCTTGCGGAACCAGCGGCAGAAATAATTGTCCGTTGCAAAGCCCATCGTCCTTGAGATCTCAAGGACGGTCATGTGGCCGTTTTTAAGGAGCGCCTCTGCCGCATGGATACGTGCCTGGTTGATGGTATCGCTGAGGGTTGTTCCTGTAATTTCCTTATAGATATGCGACAGATAGACCGGATGGAAATGGCAGAAATTGGCCAGCGTGTTCAGCGAGAGATCGCTGTTCAGATGTTCGTGAATATAGGTATGCAGATCCTGAATCCAATCGGGCATATTTTCGCCGGCATCTGGGGCATCTGCGGTGGGATTATCCTGCTTTTTTTCCGGGAGCTCCGCCATTGCCCGTTCAATGGTGCTGATCAGGCAGTCATCCCCTTCCCCTTTGAGGACATAGGCAAAGGCATGCTGATCCAGCGCCGTCCGTGCATATTCAAAATCCGAATACCCTGTCAGATAAATGACGCGGCACTGCGGCCATGGCTCAAGAATTTTGTTGTGCAGCTCAAGGCCGCTGGTATCCGGCATATTGATGTCGGTCAGGAGCAGATCGATACAGAACTGACGGGCAATTTCAAGTGCTTCTGCGGCGGAGTAGCAGCAAAGCACCTGAAGACGGCCGGCAAACGCCTGTTCAAGCATTTCGTGCAGTCCGTCTGCAATAATCATTTCATCATCTACGATCAGTAATACTGGCATTATTTTCCCGCCTCCGGAAAGTCAGTACAGCCGTAAGGCCGCCGTTGACACATTTCAGCACAAGCTCATGCCCGCTGGATTCATAGAGCTGCATGCGTCTGTAAAGGTTTCGCAGTGCATTGGATTCCTGTACTTCTCCCTGCTGAATTGCTGCCCACAGAGCGGCGACCTTTTCATCGGTCATTTTTCCGCTGTTGTCAGAGACAATCACACTGAACCAGGACGAATCGACCTCATAGCGCAGGGTTACCAGTCCGTCTTTGACACAGTCTTTGACGCCGTGCTGAAAGGCGTTTTCGACAATCGGCTGAATGATCAGGGATGGAATGCGTTCATCGGCAATTTCAGCCGGAAGTTCCTGGGCCTCAATGCTGATCCGGGGCGCAAACCGGATCTTCTGAATCTCCAGATAATTCATCACATGACGGATTTCATCCCTGAGCGCGACAATCTGCTCCGGCATTTTGGTGATATACCGGTAGTAGTTGCTGAGATTCAGACTGAGACTGGCAATAGCGGCATTTCCGTCCGATCTGGCAATGCGGTAAATCAGGTAGAGCGTGTTGTAAAGAAAATGAGGATCAATCTGAACCTGAAGCTGTTTGAGCTCGGCTTTCTGTGCCCGGTACCGTTCCTCATAGACCTGTTCGGCTAGTTTATGAACATGGCGGACCATTTCATTATACTGGAGGTAAATGTCATCATATTCGGATTTTCGGTCTGTTTCGATGTGGAAACTGCCGTTCTCCCCGGCCTTGCGCATCGACTCCAGGAGATCGTTGATCGGCCGCATAATGGCCCACCAGTAATAACCGATGTACAGCAATAACAGTCCGAATGCAAAAGCCGTCAGGATCCACAGGTTGTTCCGGTATGTGACAAACGGGGCCATCATGTCATCGGTCTGATAGGCGCTGAGAAGCATCAGATTCGGAAGATTGATCTGGGTTCTGGCATGAAATGTGCGATTATCTTTCCAGTGCTCGGAAAGAATGTCGCCATCTGTTGTCTTAAACAGCTGGTCATTTCCGCTTAAGGCAAGTACCTGTCTGTCAGGGGTCATGAGCAAAAGACTGTCCGTCTGTCCGCCGCAGAGCTGATCCAGTTTTTTCGTGAGGCTGTCCTGAGAAACGGAAATGGCGATCATGAACATCGGCCGGTCTCCCTCATATCTGGGCAAAAGCATCCAGAGCCTCCCTTCCCAGATGGTAGTACTGACCCGATTCTTTTTTGTTCGCGCCAGCAGTTCGCCCCAGAGCCGCTCATCCAGATCCGCATAGAGCGCCTGGTCCGTGATAATGGTCTTCTTTTGATCCGGAAACATGATCTGAACGGAGTCTGCCAGATCCGAGGAACGCTTGATCATGTATTCCTGATCGGAGAGCGTCCGGATATAGACTAGGCGTTCATAGTCGGCCAGAAACGAGTGGGAAATCGTATAGCGCAGGAGATCCTTGTTTGACATCAGTTCCAGCATAAAGAAATTCAGCCGGGTAAATTCCTGTTCAATCTGGCTGGCAACATAGTCTGTACGCATCGCCAGCTGCTCCTGCAGATCCTTTTTCATGTTCTGCATGCCGGCTTTGTTAATGGACAGACCGATGATATAAAAGATCAGCACCGCCAAAAAGGTAATGATAATGAGACGGACAAATGCCGACTTTTTCAGGCTGAGTTTCCGATTCCTGCTGTCCACGGATGCCTCCTTGCTTCAACGAGCCAAAGGTTGATTTCGGAATTTCCTGACAAACGATCTAAGCACTCTGACAGGAGCCGGGTCCCGGCCGCCCTTGTCAGTGCTGAGCGGACCGCGATGCACCGGGCATTTGGTCAGCATCGCAGCCGGGGATTTGTCACTTTGCGTACAGTATAGCGGAATGAAAGCAGTTTTTAAAGCAGAAAAAACGTCAGCCTTTCACCGATCCGAGGACCATTCCCTTGACAAAATACCGCTGCAGGAACGGATAGGCCACAAGAATGGGCAGTGACGCGAGGAAGATCTGGGCACATTTAACGGTCTTGTCCGATACCAGGGCCAGAGCCTGCCAGTCGTTGGCGCCCATGTTGGTCAGCTTCATGTCAATGACGATGGTTCTCAGGTAGCTCTGGAGCGGATACTGGTCAGGGGTTTTCATGTAGAGAATGCCGTTGAACCATTCGTTCCAGTGATAGACGGTGGACAACAGCGCGACGGTGGCAAGTGCCGCGGTAGAGGTCGGCACATATATCTGCCACATGATCCGCCACTGGCTGGCGCCGTCGATGATGGCCGCCTCCTCCAGTTCCTTTGGTGTCTGCCGGAAGAAGTTCAGCAGAAGAATGATGTTATAGACCGGCACGGCACCCGGAATGACCAGTGCCCAGAAGGTGCCCATCAGGCCGGTCTGCCGGATAACCATGTACAGCGGGATCAGGCCGCCGGAGACGAGCATGGTCAGGAAGAAATACCAGGAATAGAATGTCCGCATGCGAAACTGTGACTTTTCCTTGCTGAGCGGATACGCACAGACGATACAGAACAGCATATTCAGGCCGACACCCACAAAGACTCTGAGCACCGAGATGAACATGGCCTGCCAGAAGGCAGCGCGTCTGGCGACATAGGCGTAGCTCTCGAGGGTGAAATTCACGGGCCACAGAATAACCAGTCCGCCGGTTGCAGCCGCGGAATTGGAAAGCGAAATGGCGAAAATATGGATCAGCGGAATCAGACAGCTTAAGGAAAGAAATGTCATGACCGCGTAATTGACAATCACAAACAGTCTGCTTGACCAGTGTTTTGACTCAACCATTGCTCTGCCTCCTTAGAAAATACGGTAGTCCGCGAAACGGTATGCACAGTAATAGCTGATGGAGATGAACAGCGTGGAAACGACGGACTTGAACATTCCCATGGCCGTTGCCACACCGAACTGTGCATCAATCAGACCGATCCGGTAAATGAAGGTATCCAGAATATCTCCGGTTTCATATACCTGTTTGCTGTAGAGGTTGAATACCTGATCAAATCCTGCGTTAAGGACATTGCCAAGGGAGAGAACCATCATCAGGACGATAATCATCCGCATATTGGGCAGCGTCACATAAATCATCCGCTGAAAGCGGTTGGCCCCGTCGATGGTTGCCGCCTCGTACTGATTGGGATCAATATTGGTGATTGCCGCCAGATAAACGATGGTATTAAAGCCGAATTCTTTCCAGACATCGGTAAAGATGATGGTAAACCGGAAGGTGTCATTGCTCCCCAGGAAGAAATACGGTCCGACGCCAAAGAGCCCCAGAAACCGGTTGACGATGCCATCTGTCGGGGAAAGAATATCAATCAGGATGCCGCCCATGATGATCCAGCTCAGAAAGTGAGGCAGATAAATCAGGGTCTGTGCGGTGCGTCTGAACGGATCTGACTTAATCTCACTGAGGAGAATGGAGACGGTAATGGGGATGATCAGATGCAGAATAATCTTAAAAAAGGCAATGATAATGGTATTGCGCAGCGCGGAAATGGCGCCGGGGAGACGATACAGATAGATAAAGTTGTCAAGTCCTACCCACTTCTGGTCGCCAAACAGGCCTTTGGCAGGGATGAATTTCTGAAAGGCAATGATGAGTCCGCCCAGCGGGACGTACATATAGATAAAGACAAGAATGACTGCCGGCAGAAGCATGAGATGAAACGGGAGTTCCTTCCTGAATGCTTTCAGTCTGGCCGGCCTCAGGTGTGTTCTCTGCATGAGACAGCCTCCTCTTCAACGCTGGTCTTTGGCCGGAGCAGCTCTGTTCCGGCCCGGATCGGACAGCCGGCCGCTGCGCGGCAGGACCGCTTCTCCTGACATGACGGTGTTTTCTATGATGAAAAGAAGGGAC
>JAGAHV010000049.1:0-7062 GCA_017626895.1 Clostridia bacterium
CTAACTGCCGCTTTGCGACGGGCCAACGCCAAGAATCCTCACGAGATCCCCAATATAATCCTCAACCAGTGTCAGCCGGTCATTTTCACAGAGGATCACCGTGTCCCCGATCTCCTCAAACAGCGCTTCATTGATGGCATCTGCCGTCATGGAGGGCAGGCGGTGAGCGCTCCTGAGAAGGCCGGTCACCTCCTCCCCGCGCAAAAGACCGCAAATAACCTCCCGCTGCAGGTCATCCAGCAAAGCCGCGGGTGCCGTCATCTCTTCTGAATGCAGCAGAGCGGGTGCTGTCGTCTCCTCTGAATGCAGCAGAGCGGGGACTGCTGCCTCGACTGAATGCTGCGGGACAGGCTCATCCGGTTCGTCCCGCTCTTCCTCCGTCAGCAGGCTGTCCCTTGTCATGCCTGCATCCTTTCGGATTTGCTCAAGGCCGGAAAAGTCAATGGTCACCTTTTGCCTCTGCGCTTCCATCTCGGCCTGCCTCACGGCTTCCCTGTCACGCTCAATCGCCTCATCAATGAAGGGAATCGCCCATGCCTCCTTCGGGTTCTCCCTGATCATGCGTCCTGCCTTCAGATAGCGGCGAAGCCGGGCATCTGTCTCATGCAGGAATTGCTTCAATAAGGATCTGGCGGAAGAGGAGATCGAATACGCGTGCATCCACCACAGCCCGTTGCTGTATGTAAAGCTCCGGCACTCGTCCAGTATATATTCTCTGTCCTTCGGCTGTTCTATGTCAACATAGACAGCGGTCTCAAGCATTGGACAGGGAAATCTGATTTTTTCCTTGCTGATGAAGCGTTCAAACAGCTTCTGTTCATTATTCGTGCGGTCAAAAGACTGCCATGCGTGGCTGAACAGTTCCCGTCCCCGTGACGGGTTTAACTGGATGACCGGTGATTTGGCAATCTTCCCATCCCCCACCTGACAGAGGGCTGAAAAAATCTCCTCCGCCGAATGGGCTTCCGGTTCTTTCAGAACAGTCATCGCCGCATCCAGGGCGATCATGTCCGGGTCAACATATTCCCGGAGAGTTTCCGGAGGCACATCCCACAGCACACCGTATTCCAGCATCCAGCGATAGACCTGCTTTCGCAGGGTCGGGTCGTCGCTCATGTCGGAATCCGCAAAACCCTTTATAAAAGCCTGCAGCTTTTCAAGCACATCCTCCGGAGAGTCCGCACCGACGCCGTTCAGCAGTTCAAAGACATAAATGGTTGCCACGGAAGCGGGAATCGGCGTAAAGTGTCCCCTGCGAACTTCGGTCCTCCAGGAAAAATACCCGCGAAGCTGCCTCGTCGTCAGATCCTGATAGGTCGGCATCGGACGGGCAAATTCCCCGCCGGGCCACCGACTGTCATCCTCAAACTTCTCCATGAACACCGCCTGCCGGTAGAAATTTTTCGCCTGGATTTCCATATCTTCCTGATCATACTCAAACATGTGACGCATTCTTCGAAGCTTTTCCGGCGGCCGTTCCCTGGCCGGCTGGCTGCTGCTGTCCGAAAAAGGCAGCGGCGTCTCCTGATAGTCCGTTTCCCGGGGTGAATCCTTTGCCTCAAGGACAATGGCAGCACCATGGGGGTTTTCCAGAGCAATTGCCCGGTCCAGCAGTTCAAAGACAATCTGCGGTTCTGTTCGATCATCAAAGCAAACGCCAAGCCAGTTCTCTCCACGTATCCGGAAGGGCTCTGTCAGGTACGGCCGCTCAAACTGCTCACTGTTGCCGCATTTCAGATCGCAGCACTGAAACTCCTTGCCGGAATCCTTATTCCAATGACGCATCAGAAGAGCAACCCATTTTCCGGTCTGCGGGTGACACAATACCGAAAAGCCCGGAAACTCCGTCCATTTATGCTGTTCCTGTATCCGGTATTTCTCCGCGGCGTATGCCGTCAGGTCTGAGAGTTCCATACCCGTGCCTCCTCAATGTTGGTCTTTCTCCGGAGCTGCCTTGCCATATCTCAGATTCAGCAAACTGTCGCTACGCAACAGGGCCATTTTCATTACAAGCATTGACCTGGTCTTTGGGCACCGCCAGTTTCCGGTGCTCATCTTTGCCAAATCGGCGCGGCGTGTCGAGCCCGATCCCTCGCTTGCGGACAGTATACTTATTATACATGGTCTTCAATCATAATCAAGTACGCAGAAGAATCGTATCTGGTACTGTTTATGATACCATAAACCGTTCGCGAATTCCTGTTGATGTTCAGAATACCCTCAATGAAACAGATGCACAGAAGAATGGGAATAGCCGGATCTGCATTGATTATTACTGCCCGGAATGATAAAATCCAATTATGATTTTTCCATCTGAAGGGAGGTGCTGCGGATGAAGCAATTTAATACGACAGCAGTGTGCATCCCGTCAAAGCACTATATGGTCGATCTGTCCGAAAGAGTAAAGGAGATAAAAAAGCTGGTTGATGCCGGAAAATACTTCACGATCAACCGGGCAAGGCAGTATGGGAAGACGACAACGCTAAGTGCATTAAGAAAGGCGTTGGAGAAAACATACGATGTGGCAAGCATTTCCTTTGAAAAAATATCGAGTGCAGGATTTGCTACAGAAGAATCCTTCGTTAAGGCTTTTTCAAGATTATTAAAAAGAGAGACCAGGTATGGATTGAATATTTCCGAAGAGAGTCTGAAGCAAATTGAAGGATTTTTGAGCAGAGAAACAAATGAAGCAAAGCTGGATGAATTGTTCGATGCATTAGTTGATTGGTGCGCTTTATCAGTGAAGCCGGTTGTGCTTATCATTGATGAGGTGGATACGGCAACAAACAATCAGGTTTTTCTGGATTTTTTAGGGCAGCTTCGGTCATATTATCTGGATCGCGAAGAAAAAGGTGCCGTTACTTTTCACTCCGTCATCCTTGCCGGCGTAACGGATGTAAAGCATCTCAAGAGCAAGATTCGCCCTGATGATGCGCATAAGGTCAACAGCCCGTGGAATATCGCAGCAGACTTTGAACTCGACATGAGTCTGTCTGAGACGGGCATCATGGGAATGCTGGATGAGTATGAAGCGGACCATCACACCGGGATGGATACGAAAGAGATCGCAAAATCCATCCGCGAATATACAAATGGGTATCCGTATCTTGTGAGCAGAATCTGTCAGAAAATCGATACTGATTTTGTCCCCGGCGTGTTCAGGACGCTGCATGATGCCTGGACTTTGTACGGTGTAGATGAGGCAGTAAAGAAAATTCTTTCAGAGCCGAATAATTCGCTGTTTGAGTCACTTACAGGGAAGCTCACGAATTATCCCGAACTTCGCAAAAAACTCCGGGCTGTCCTGATGCGCGGAGAGGCATTTGCCTGGCTTCCCTATGATGAAGAGCAGCAACAATTATTCATGTATGGTTTCATCCGAAATAACCACAATACGGTAGCTGTTTCAAACCGGATGTTTGAGATGCTCCTGTATACCCATTTCATTGGGGAAAGTGATAAGAATAACGATCTGAAACAGATCGCAGCCGGAATGAAACAGACATTCATCGATGAGGAAGGCGGACTTGATATCCCGAAAATAATGGATCATTTTATCAGGGAGCATAACAGGATTCATAAAGACAATACAGAGAAGTTTCTTGAAGAAGAGGGACGGGAACGCTTCATTACCTATGTTGCCGGGATTATTAACGGAACAGGTACCTATAGTGCAGAGGAGCAGCTGCGGGATTACAGAAGAACAGATCTTGTGATTCACTATCTGGGCAGAAGATATATCATTGAACTGAAGATCTGGCATGGGGAGAGGTATAACGCCGAAGGTGAGAAGCAATTGATCGGATACCTTAACTACTGGAATCTGAATACGGGGTATTTGCTCAGTTTTAACTTTAACAGGAAGAAAGAACCGGGAGTCGAGCGGCTCCGGATAGGCGATAAAGTCCTGTATGAAGGGACTGTCTGATATTGAATGTTCTGATCATTGTCGCGTGCAAACTTTACAGGCTGAAAAAAGGAAGATCTGCAGAAAATGGCAGATCTTCCTTTCGTTTAGTGCTGTTTATTGCCTTTCCTGCACAGCCTTTCCAATCCGGTCAACGGTCTGTACATAAACCGCCCCTGCCTGTTCCAGGGCAGCAATCTTCTCTTTCGCATTCCCGCGTCCGCCCTGGATAATCGCCCCGGCATGACCCATGCGCTTTTCCGGCGGTGCGGTTCTGCCGCTGATGGTGAAAAATACCGGGAAATCCGGATGGGCACTGATCCATTCCGCCGCCTTTTCCTCCTCCGCTCCCCCGATTTCACCGATCAGCACGGCGGCATGGGTGTCATCATCCAGATGGAACCGTTCAAGGGCATCGACAAATGTCATTCCGCGAATGGAATCCCCGCCTATGCCGATCGCCGCCGACTGGCCGATGCCGCACGCCGTCAGCTGATAAATCGCCTCATAGGTCAGCGTTCCTGACCGGGATACAATCCCCACATGTCCCTTTTGACAGATATTCCCGGGGATAATTCCCATTTTCCCTTCATCCGGCACAATCACGCCGGGACTGTTGGGTCCCACGAGGACCGTTTTGCTGTCTTTGAGCGCCTGTTTCACCCGTATCATGTCGTGAACCGGAATTCCCTCCGTGATGCAGACACAAAGCTCCACCTCTGCCTCCACTGCCTCAAGCACCGCGTCAGCGGCAAATCTGGCCGGGACAAAAATCACACTGGCATTCGCGCCGGTTTGTTCAACGGCCTCACGTACCGTGTCATATACGGGAACGCCCTGACAGTCTTGTCCGCCTTTTCCCGGAGAGACCCCGCCGACGACCTTCGTCCCGTAATCAAGCATTGCCCGGGTATGGAACGTACCCTGCCTTCCGGTTATTCCCTGCACCAGAACCCGTGTGTTCCTGTTGATCAGTATGCTCATCTGCTACCTCCCGCGCAGGAAATGGCCATTCGGGCCGCTTCCGTAAGATCCTCCGTGACCCGTACAAGCCCCGCCCGGTCAAGAATGGCCCGTCCCTCTGCCTCGCAGGTTCCGCGCAGCCTGACCACAAGCGGAACGGACAGACCGGTTTCCCCGAGCGCCCGCACAATTCCCTCCGCGACGAGATCGCACCGGACGATTCCGCCAAAGATATTGACGAAGATGGATTTGATTCTGGGATCATCCATGAGCAGTTCAAAGGCAGCCGTGATCTTTTCCGCACTGGTTCCGCCGCCCACATCCAGAAAATTCGCCGGTTTCCCGCCATAGCCATGGATGAGATCCATGGTGGCCATGGCAAGACCCGCACCGTTGACAAGGCAGGCAATATCACCATCCAGTCTGACATATTCAAGGCCAATTTCACGGGTCCGCCGTTCAAGTGGATCAATCTGTGTCAGATCTTCCAGTTCTTTCAGCTCCGGATGTCTGAAGAGCGCATTGTCATCAAAGGTCATCCGGGCATCCAGCGCCATCAGCTGCCCCCGGACTATGCTCAGCGGATTGATCTCAATCAGTGTCGCATCCTTTTCCTTCATATAATCCAGCAGCGCTGACAGGATGTCCCGCAGCTGAACCCGCTGCGTTTCATCCAGTCCGCATTTGTCTGCCAGGACCTGAACATCTGTCGCCAGAGACCGCCCCGGATGGATCTGCATGATCTGTTCCGGAAATCTTGCCGCCACTTCCTCAATTTCCATTCCGCCGTTCGGAGAGGCGATGATGACCACCTCTGCCCGGGCGGTGTCAATCGCAAGGGCAAGGTAGAGTTCTCTGTCGATGTCGACCTTTTCCGTGAGAAGGACTGCCGGGACAACCAGGCCCTCCGGTCCGCTCTGACGGGTCACCAGTTTCCTGCCAATCAGCGCATCTGCCGCCCGCTCAGCTTCCTCCGGGCTGCTGCAGATCATCACGCCGCCGGCTTTTCCCCGCCCGCCGGAATGGACCTGTGCTTTTACAACACACCCATTCGGGAAATGATCCGCAGCCGCCCTGGCCTCTGCGGGGGAAAAAGCCACGATCTGTTCAGGAATGGCAATTCCACATTTCTGCAGTATTTCTTTAGCCTGATACTCATGCACTTTCATTTGCCTGTCTCCTGATTTCTGTTCTTTGTCATTCTATCCGTGAATTATGCCGTCTTTTTTCAGTTATGCAACATATTGTCAGAAGGCCATGAACACACTGGTTTTTCAGTAAATAACCAGTAAAGTTTCTCCCCGAAATGTCAGTGAAAGGTGTAGTAGACAATCGCAAATAATTATTCATTCTCCAACACATCATCCGAATGCCAGCGACAATACTCTGCCGGTTCACATTTCTGCCAGATCCCTAATACGGAACTGGTACATGAATACAGAAGATACTGGTTGTTGCTGAGGATACAGCATAAAATATTGTTTCACCCCGTATAGGCATCTTCGGCTGTATTCTTGAAGCTCTGTTTCGCCAGCCACTCGGCTTCCTCGTCATTCTCCGGGGTATCGATTCGCTCGATCTTGAAAATGACCGGCCTTGTGCCGTCGTTGCAGCAGGCGATCATCATGCGGTCATCATTTGTCCAGCCCTTCATGATAGACCCGCCTTGCAAAGCTGTGTACACATATCGGCTGACAGCATCCCACGCCTCACCGCAGAATTTCCCGTCCATCAGGTGATAGAAGTCGTCCTGCTGTGGTGTCCGCTTGAGCAGGAAGGTATCACCCGGCTTGAAGAACGGGCAGGGCCCGGACTTGGGATCGGCCAGATACTGCTCCTGAAGGTCAGGAAAGCACTTCGTTTCGAGAACCGTTATTCTGCATTCATGCTGCATTTTGCTTTCTTCCTTCATGCTCGCCCAAGTCTTGTCCCCATCTGAAACGCTTTCTCCAGATCCTTGGGGAACTGCTTCTCCCGCATTTCCTTCTTATGCGCTTCATCAAACCCAGCCATATTGAACTTGCTGTAGTCCTTCACCTGCAAGGTGTCGCAGCAGGCATAGACCTCAACCTCGCCATTCAGAGCCTTAAAGCTCTGAGCGACCTCTTTGGCCTTCCGCTTGTACGAAAGGTTGTAGAAAGTCTTCGGCGCGTTCATCGTCAGGACGATTCCCACATCCACCTTACCTGTGA
>JAGAHV010000050.1:0-32663 GCA_017626895.1 Clostridia bacterium
CTTTTCCCGTACGCGCTCATTGCAGGAACGGACCTTCCGGCGGATATTGTACAGTTCCGGGCTGGCCCGGTCTGCAATCTCCTCCTCGCTCAGAATGGCATCGGTAATGGCCTGCTCCACCTCTCGGAGGGTTCCCAGGTTCCCGGCGCTGGCAATGAGCCTGGGCATCTGGGACGTGTCATCCTTGGAATGGACCAGCGGTTCCTTTGCCGCTGTGGGGGCACGAAGAACCGAGGCAATATCCAGGAGCATTTTCGGAGAGAGCGTACTGCCGATTTCGGCCAGGCGCAGAATCTGCCGGACATCCGGGAAAAAGATCACCGGATTCCCGCCTGAACGGGAAAGGAATCCCTCTGCCTCCGCCGTCTCCTCCTGACGCCGCAGCACCTCCTCATAGTCCGACTGAGGAAGAAGGGCATCTGCCAGTTCACGGCCCAGGTCCGATACGCACAGATTTTTCAGTTGTTCAATAATCTTGTTGTATTCCAAAACATGAAAGGATCGCTTGTTCATTTTTCCCTCCATATGTCCCCTATTCATTGCCTTATTCGACGCCGCGCATCAGATGTCCGGCCGTCCCGTTCATCACCGGCTCAGGCGCCTCACCGGTATCCAGCAGGCGCCGGTAGGCCCGGATCACGGCAAGCCGCGTCTCAGGCGGTTCATCGGTAAACATCAGCCGCCAGACACAGTCAAGTGAACGCAAGACGCCGGCATGTCTGGCCATATCCGTTACAACGCTGTTGTAAAGTGAAATCTGGCAGCGGTCCTGCATCTTTATCCGCCGCAGCGGGAAGGTCATCCCCTTCCGGTCCATCAGTGTCTCGCACCAGCCATTGTCGGCCTGACAGGCATTGCAGAGCCCGTCGGTATGCACATCCCCGGCTCTGGTCCGTCTCGGGCAGTGGGACAGCAGCATCAGCTGCACACGCCCGTAACATTCCAGTTCATAGTTTCCGCCTGCTTCTTTGAGCCGGCGGATTTCCTTTGCATTGAGCTCACAGGACAGGGTCAGCCGGCCCAGTCCCAGCTGGGTCAGGAGACGGGCACACTCGGAATTCATGACATTCAGTCCCTGACCGCCCACCATGGGCACCGGCCAGTTCCCGATCTGGCCGATATTGTTGATCTGAACCGCGGTAAACCGGGTGCTGTTTCGGGCTGTAAAGTCATTCAGGGCCTGCAGTTCCCCGGTTTCGGTCACCTGAGGCAGCACAAAGATGACCGGTGCGGTCAGCTTTTCCACCGCTTGCTGAAGGGAATCGATCCGGTAATCCCTGGGATACCAGGCTACCTGATCCGCCCCTGCCGCAAGCATCGCCGCGGCTTCCTCCGGGGTTTCCGTAATGGCAATCAGTCCGTGCTCCTGCGGGGGCAGCGGCGTGCTGAGGATCTCTGCCGTAGCGGGAATGGCCACGTGCATCAGTGCCGCAACGGCGGTGCGCCGCAGCTGATTGAGTTCACTCACCGGAAGGAAGGCCCCGGTTCCGGTCAGTTTAACTTTCTCAAGCGTGTAAGGGGTTTCCCGCAGTTTCCCAAGGGTCCGCATCAGCCCCGCTTCCGTCAGGGCATTGCTGTCGGCTTTCTGGACAGGTACCGTGCCGGTGGCCCGGCCGGTGTGCTCATCCGGATCCGTCAGGGTGAGACAGGCCGGCTCACCCGGATTGGCCACAAGCGCTGCCCGAATCGGAATCCGCGGATGCTCCGAGGCCTGAAATGACCGGGCGCGCTCATTGAGGCGGACACTGACCAGCCGCCACACGATGTCCCCGGACCGGGCCTGATGCGTCCCGGCCTGGAGCGCAAAGGTTTTCCCTTTCCGGGTGGCAGGCCCTTTGTAAACAATTTCCTGTTCCGAGGCATTGCTGCGGAGCTGGAACACATCGCCTGTTTCGATATCCGTCTCGGCCGTGACCAGAATGCGGTTTCCGGAGATGCCGGTGATTTTTCCGGCAGGGATGCCCTGGTGATTGGGCTTTTCCCAGCTCATCAGGGCACGGTGATTCTGGGAAAAGACATATCCCTCGGTAAAGCCGCCCCGGTTGAAAATCTGACGCAGCGCGAAAAGATCCTGCTGGGAGGGCATTGCCGCCGTATCCATTGCCCGGCGATAGCAGTCCGTCACCGTGGCCACGTATTCCGGACTCTTCATGCGCCCTTCAATCTTAAGCGATTCAATTCCCGCCTCACGGAGTTCCCGGATTCTTGAAACCAGCATGAGGTCTTTCGGGGACAGGAGATACCCGCGGGTTCCGTCGCTGAGCGTGTACGGCAGCCGGCAGGGCTGCGAGCATTTCCCCCGGTTTCCGCTGCGGCCGCCGATCATCCCCGAGAAAAGGCACTGACCGGACACGCAGACACAGAGGGCCCCGTGGACAAACGCCTCAATCTCCACGCCGGTCCTGGCCATGGCATGAAGTTCGCTGATCCGGCATTCTCTTGCCGGAACGACCCGACGGACGCCCAGATCACGGAGCAGCTGTACGCCCTGGACATTGTTGACCGTCATCTGCGTACTGGCATGAATGACCAGATCCGGGAAAGCAGTCCTGGCGACGCGGAGAACACCCAGATCCTGCACCAGAATGGCATCCGCACCGGAGTCCCGAATGACCCTCAGTGCCTCGGTCAGCTCCGGCAGCTCCTCTTCCTTGACCAGTGTGTTTACCGTCACGTAGATTCGCCGTCCCATCTGATGCGCTGCCCGAACGGCGTCTGCCAGGCCCTTTTCATCAAAGTTTCCTGCATAGCTTCTGGCAGAAAAGGCCGTGTATCCCAGGTAAATGGCATCTGCACCTGCCGCAATGGCAGCATCCAGAGCCTTTCGGTTTCCAGCCGGCGCTAATAGTTCCATCTGTTCCTCCGAAAAAAGCGAAAACACCGGCACTGGTATTTTCGCTTTCTCTGTTTCCGTCATTATTCCGGTGCTTTTTCCAGCTGCCGCATTTTGTCCTGCATCATGGAAAGTTCACGCACCAGACGCTTGTTTTCGTTCTGTGAATTGATCAGTTCCTCTGCCAGGGTCATACATGTCAGAAGAGGAAGCATCCCCTCATTTGCCCGCGACAGAACAGCGAGCTCGCGCATGCGGCGGTCCACATAGCTGGTGATACGGACCAGCTGTTCCTCTGACTGATCCGTTACCAGTGCGTATTCTTTTCCCATGACGCGAAGGACGACTTTCCGCTTTTCCACCGCATTCACCCGTTACTTTCCGAGCTTGGTGAACGGATAGGAGTTTCCGTTGGTCTCCACGCGGATGCTCTTGATGATCTGCGGCTCAAGCGGCTTGTCCATGGAATTGGTCGGGACGCTGACAATGAGGTCCGCGGTGTCCATGCCCTCCGTGACCCGGCCAAAGGCGGCATAGGAGCCATCCAGATGCGGGGCATTTGCCACCATGATGAAAAACTGGGAGCCGGCGGAGTTGGGCATCATAGACCGGGCCATGGAAAGAACCCCGCGGGTATGGGCCAGATTGTTTGGGAAACCGTTCATCCGGAATTCGCCGCGGATGGTATATCCCGGTCCGCCGGTACCCATGCCGTTCGGATCGCCTCCCTGAATCATAAAGCCGGGAATGACCCGATGGAAGATCAGACCATCATAAAAGCCGCTGTTGGCCAGAGCGACGAAATTGCCCACACTCTCGGGCGCAATCTCCGGATACAGTTCGCCTTTCATTGTCTTGCCGTTCCTCATTTCAATTGTAAAAGTCGGATTCATCTTCTTTTCCTCTCTATTGGTTCATTCAATTCCGCAGAAATCCTGCAGATTATTGCAAAGGAATCCCGAAAGATCCTTTTCAATGGCCTCACTGGTGAGTTCATAACCGGTTCTGGCCAGTTTTACATATTGCTCCGTCATCAGGTCACTGAGCTGATCCCGTACCCGTATCCATCTGCCCAGCATCTGCTCGGGCAGAGCTGAAAATCCGGCCAGCGGATGAAAGCGGAATCCCAGTGCAGACACGGCTGCCTCCATGTTACGGAGGGAACGGATGACCGGGTAAATCCGCTGCCGCCCCTGTGCGGCGGAAATCAGTTCCTCCTCCGCCGTGTCCGGCATATACAGGACGCACCGGACCTGGGGAAAACCGCTCATGAGCTGCAGGAGACGGGACAGGTCCCGTCCCTTGTCAAGGCAGAGATGGAGAATCAGGTGGTGATCCTCCGCGAGCGGCAGGAGGCAGTAGTGAAGGAAATCCTCGCGGAATCCGTTCAGCAGAATCTGCCGGGTTCCAAGACGCACGGACGTCTCGAAGATATTCCCTGCCTCCGCCTCAAGGTTCAGTCCGTAACGGCCTATACTGACCTGTTCCTCCTCCACGCGCAGAAGCGGAACGAAGCGGTTGTCCATGTTGGCGGGTGTTGACGGGGCATTCATGGGAACGACCGTCAGGACATTCCTGGCCGGCATCACATCCAGAATTTCCCGTATCCAGGTTTCCCTGGCGTAGAGCTTCTGCTGCGTTCCGGCTTCCTCAAAGCTGTTCAGCGGAATGCCCAGGGCATTGAAGGCGGCATACATTTCTGCGGCCCTGTCGGAGATCGGTGTTTCGCCGGTTCCGGCCCGCAGACGCTCACCGCCGGGAATGCTTTTGAGCATGGGCTCCAGCCCGATGTCATCCTTCAGCGGATTAAACAGGACCGTATCAATGGTTTCGCTCTGACGGATCACCTGTTTGATGCATTTTCGAAGGGCCTGTTTATCCGAGAGTATCATGGCTTTCCTCCCCTTCTGGTTTCGCCTTGAGCATGTCCGCTTTTCGCTGCACCATCTCATTGACCCGGCTGATATAGGTCTCAATATTGGACACATTTGGGGCTCGCAGAATGCGCTGGTCATGACCCATCAGGCGCTTGGAGATGGCCCCGGCCCCCAGTGCCAGCACGCCCTTTGTCTCCTCCATGTTGTCGATATTGTACCGGCAGATTTTCCCGGGCCGGGCATACCCCACGTTTTCAAGGTTTGAGGCCATGTATTTCTGTCTGTACAGATAATAGGCCCGCATCCCCAGCCGGTGGGCCAGCGCCCGTCCCTCATCGGCCATCTGCGTGATCATCTCATCCGTACGCTGCTCGTAACGGATCTCATGCAGCTTCGAGGCATGCTTGATGGCCAGCGTATGGACTGTCAGGCTGTCCGGATGAAGACGGCCGATGACCTCAAGGGTATGCCGGAACATGGGAAGATCCTCACCGGGCAGCGCCGTGATGATGTCCATGTTGATGTCCTCAAAGCCGGCTGTCCGGGCCTCCTCAAAGGCCCGCAGGCAGTCCGCTGCCGAATGGGCACGGCCGATGGCGGCCAGGGTCACATCATTCATGGACTGCGGGTTGATGCTGATCCGGGTTACGGGAAACTGGCGCATCACAGAAAGTTTTGCACGGTCGATGGTATCCGGACGTCCCGCTTCCACCGTCCATTCCGAGAGATCCGGAAAAGACTCATGCATGAACCGGAGCAGACGCTCCAGCTGTGCGGCGCTGAGGCTGGTGGGCGTTCCGCCGCCGATATAGGCGGTCCGAATGGAAAGATGATGTTCCTGTACCAGCGCGGCACAGGCCCCGATCTCCGAAAGCAGTGCGGCCAGATATGGCTCCACCAGATGTCCGTCGCCAATGACGCCGGAGGAAAAGGAGCAGTAGGAACAGCGGGTGGTGCAAAACGGAATGCCAACATACAGGTCCATCTCATCCGGATTCCCGTCCGTCATGCCCTGTTGGGTGTCAAGGACCTCCCGGACCAGGGCAATCCGATCCGGTGACACATCAAACTCGTCCCGGAACAGGCGCTCCGTCTCCTCCGCCGTCAGCCCGGTTTCCATCTGCTGACGGAACAGGCGGGATGGCCGGATGCCGGTCAGAGAGCCCCAGGGTAGTTCCCGGCCCGTGGCCTGCTTGAGGGCCTGATAGGCGGTACGCTTGGCCAGGCGCTTGGCATAGCGGCGCACCTCCACCGGTGTGCCGGTCACGGACGGTGCACTGAGCGTGTAGAGCTGGGACTGCCCCTCAAGCTCCAGCCGGACCGTATCGGTCCATAGGCCGTTTTCCTCGCGGTGTGTATGAGTAAGAATGTCCCTGCCGTCCTCATCCGCGGCGCCTTCGCCGAAAAACAGACGGATGACATCGCCCAGATCGTTCTGAAAACAGGGTTCATCTGTTACAATCTGCATTCTTGGCATGCTTACCACTGCTCCCTGGCAATTGTGGTCGGCCCGCCATGACCGGGATAGACCCGGGTCTGCCCGGGCAATTTTTTCAGCCGTTTCAGGCTGGCGGCCATATCAGATACGTTTCCCCCGGGAAAATCGACGCGTCCATAGCCGAGCCGAAACAGCGTGTCGCCGGAGAACAGGTCATCCCCGATCCGGAAACAGACGGATCCCGGCGTGTGTCCGGGAGTATGCAGGACCTCGATGTCCAGCCCCGCCAGAGACAGCCGGTCTCCTTCCCGGATCAGGTGGTCTGCCGCAGGAAAGGTCATGGTTTCAAGCAGGTCCGAGGAAAGGTTCAGCTCCGGATCGCCCATGGCGGCATTGTCCGCTTCGTGAAGATAGATGGGGATGCCTTTCTCTTTGTACATCTGAAGGTACAGGACATGATCCACATGTGCATGTGTCAGAAGGACGGCCACAATGGGGCAATCTCCGACGCGCTGCTGAACATCCTCAAGCGGGACGCCGGGGTCAATCACGATACAGCCTTTCTCCGTTTTCACCACATAGCAGTTTGTCCCGAGAAAGTCATCATCGCACAGCGTATAAATGGTCACTGTTTAAAACCCCTTTCGTGAATCCATCAGAAGGGTTACCGGCCCGTCATTGACAAGGGAGACTTTCATATCCGCCCCGAAAATGCCGCATTCAACCGGAATGCCCATGTCCCGAAGGGCCTGACAGTAACAGTCATACAGCTGTTTTGCCTGCTCCGGCCGTTCGGCCTGATCAAAGCTGGGCCTTCTGCCGTGACGCCCGTCGCCCAGCAGCGTAAACTGGGAAATGGCCAGAATGGAACCGCCGATATCCAGAATGGACCGGTTCATCTTCCCGTTCTCATCCTCAAAAATACGCAGATGGGCGGTTTTCTGTACACAGTAATCCACATCCTGCTGGGTATCCCCTGTCTCGGCGCCGCAAAGGACCATATAACCGTGGCCGCAGCGGCCCACTTCCTTTCCCTCTACCGTGACCTCTGCATGTAAAACACGCTGGATGACAAGCCGCATGCAATTCCTCCCGTTCATGTTCCCGTTTCTGCAGTGTATCCGAGCAGAAACGGGTTGTTGGACTCAGATTCGCGAAATACTGATGGTATCCTGCCGCTTTTCCAGCTGACGGATCACCCAGTCCAGTTCTTTCTTGTTCGCGACCTGAAGGGTCATTTCAATGGTGCAGGTCTGGTTGGACGGATTAAGCCGCGCCGAGACCGCTGTCACCGTAATCTTGAGGGCCGTCAGGTAACTCATGATGTCGGCCAGCAGATTGTGGCGGTCCTGACAGTGGATCTGCAGAGAGCCATTGTACGAGGTGTTGGTGGTATCGGCCCACTCGGCCTCAACCCAGCGGGCCGGATCATGGGAGGCGTTGACATTGACGCATTCCTTTGAATGCACCGTTACCCCGCGTCCCCGTGTGATATAGCCGATAATCTCATCTCCGGGCAGCGGTGCACAGCACTTGGCAAAATGCACCTGACAGCCGGGCAGGCCGGCAATCTTGATGCCGGTATCCGTCTTGCCCTGAGCGGTATGTGTGGCTGTTCCCTGTGTCGGAGTGACCCGCGGCTGGAGCGGAATCAGCGGCTTTTCCTGCTGCCTGATTTCATCCACCAGGCGGGTAATGACCTGGTTGGAGGTAATGCCGCCGCTGCCCACCGCCGCATACAGATCCTCAAGGTCCGCAAAGGAAAACTTTCTCAGGATCGGTTCCAGGTACTCGGTTTTCTGCAGCGTGGAGAGATGATGTCCCTGACGCTTGGCCTCCGCATCCAGCATCTGTTTGCCGGTGGCGATGTTTTCATCTTTCAGTTCCTTCTTGTAGAACTGACGGATTTTGGCCTTGGCCTGGGAGGTTTTGACAATCTTGAGCCAGTCGCGGCTGGGGCCCTTGCTGTTCTGCTGCGTGATGATTTCGACGAAATCACCGGTATTGAGCGGGGTGTCCAGGGTGACAATCCGCCCGTTTACCTTGGCGCCGACACATTTGTTGCCGACCGCACTGTGGATCCGGTAGGCAAAGTCAATGGGAATGGCGCCCTTGGGCAGGTCGACGATTTCCCCTTTCGGGGTAAACACAAAGATCTCATCACTGAACAGATCCACCTTGAGTGACCGGATAAATTCCTCACTGTCCCGGGTATCATTCTGCCAGTCGAGAATCTGGCGCAGCCAGTAAAGCTTATTGTCAAGGGAATCCGCCACATGCCGCCCTTCCTTGTACCGCCAGTGGGCCGCAATGCCGTATTCGGCGATCCGGTGCATCTCATAGGTCCGGATCTGCACCTCAAAGGGCATGCCCTTTTCCGAGACGACCGTGGTATGCAGTGACTGGTACATGTTGGGCTTGGGCATGGAAATATAGTCTTTAAACCGATTGGGCACCTGCCGCCAGAGGGTGTGAACCACACCGAGAACCGCATAGCAGTCCTGAACGGTGTCCACCAGGACACGAATGGCAATCAGGTCAAAAATCTGCTCAAAGGGTTTATGCTGAAGGACCATTTTCCGGTAGATGCTGTAGAAATGCTTCGGCCGGCCGTCAATTTCAAAGTGCAGATTCATCTCCTCCAGCTTTTTCTGCAGATCGGAGATGACCTCACGAATGCTGTTTTCCCGCTCAGCCCGCTTCATTCCTACCCGGATGATGAGGTTCTGATACCCATCCGGATCCAGGTAACGCAGGCACAGGTCCTCAAGCTCCTGCTTGATCATGTAAACGCCCAGACGATGCGCCAGCGGTGCATAGATATCCAGCGTTTCCTGCGCAATCCGCTTCTGGCTCTCCGGCGGCTGCGATTTGAGGGTGCGCATATTGTGAAGGCGGTCGGCCAGCTTGATGAGCACCACCCGGATGTCCTTGGACATGGCCAGAATCATCTTGCGGATGCTCTCTGCCTGCTGATCTGCCTTTGAGGTAAAGTCGAGCCGTTTGAGTTTGGTGACGCCGTCAACCAGCTGTGCCACCTCTGTTCCGAACTCCTGTTCAATGACCTCCTGGGTACAGCCCTCGCAGTCCTCCACCGTGTCATGCAGAAGACCGGCCGCGATGGTCGGCGCATCCAGCATCAGCTTGGCCAGAATGCTGGAAACGGTGAGCGGATGGATAAAATAGGGTTCACCGCTTTTTCTCTTCTGTCCCTCATGTGCCTTTTCAGCAAAATGGTAGGCCTTGGAAACCAGGTCCACATTTGCCTCAGGATGATATTTAATCAGAATTGCAAGCAGCTGCTCAAGGTTTGTACATTCATCCTGCGTCATGTTCCCCTCCTCTTCAGGCCTCAGCCTGGCTATTTGCCTGAGCCATTTTGTCAGCAGCCTGTTAAAAAACAGGGCCGTTTCGAGTTATTTTGCTGTTCCCCGCGTCAGAAACTGATTGTACAGAGAACTGGTTTCAAGCTGTTTTTTCTCCTTGCCGGGAATCAGCTCATAGCCAAACGGATCGATGGTCAGCCGGATCAGTCCGATCTGGGAGAAAACGATCAGGGCGGCCAGTACGACCTTTTCCTCCCGTCCGCAGCTCTTTGCCAGCGCTTTCAGCCCCGGTTTTGACAGGGATTCCCGCCGGAAAATCCGGAACAGATCCCCCAGCTCCTCGCGTGTGCTGGAGATGGAATCCAGAAAGCGATCCAGAGGGCTGCTTTGAATACTGGGGGCTGTATGGCTGTGGACAGCGATTTCGCAGTTCCCCAGTGCCCGGCGAATTTCCGCCGTTTCCCCTGCCCAGAACACGCCGTCCATCAGAATGACCCGGCGGTACCTGGCACGGATCTGTGTAAAGTCCGGCGCCATAATAACCGTGTTGAAGCCGCGGGAATCCTCACAGGCGGAAATGGCAAAGTCGGTTTCCACATTCATGAGAAGCTGCGCCAGCGGGACGGCATTCTGCCGAAGCCCCTGGGGCGTATGGAACACGATCAGGGTGCCCTGAATCTCCGACTGCAGGACGGGGTTATACCGGCTGAAAAGCTCCTTTTCATCCAGGTACTCGGCCGTATCCGCGGCACTGTCCGCCCGGGCCATGCCGGACAGGAGCCAGGTATCAATCTCGCTTTCCTGCTGCATGCAAAGCGTCTGAAAGTGCTTCTGCGGCACCGATGCCTTCATGGCACTGACATCGCACTGGACTGAACGCTGTCCCCGCCACTCGTTGATGTACAGAGAGGCGATCAGGTCAGCATTTTGCGGCAGGGAGCCCAGCAGATGGCCTTTCCGGAACCAGATAGCCAGCAGCTTCCGGTTCTCATCGCCGATGGTCATCCGCAGATGGAAATTGTCCTTCCCCAGCCCTCTTGCATCTGAAATCTCCAGTCCGGAGAGATAAAAGACCGGCGCCGTGTTTCCGAATCCCACCGGCTGCATGACCTCAAATGCCTCAACAAAGTCATTGGTCAGCTCAACCGGCTTCACCTCAAGGTCATATTCCTGTACCGGCAGATAAATCCTGGGGTCCACACTTTCCCGGATGATTTCATCCAGCCGTTTCTGAATGGCGGGCAGCATCTCCTGCCGGACCGTGAGACCGGCCGCCTGGGCGTGTCCGCCGAAGCGGATGAAGAGATCCGAGGCCGCGGTAAGGACCTTGTGAATATCTATGCCGGGGATGGAGCGGGCCGATCCCACACAGGTCCCGTCCGTTCCGATGGAAAAGACGATTGCCGGCCAGTGATAGCGCTCCACCAGCCGTGAGGCCACCAGCCCGACCACGCCCTGTTCCCAGCCTTCCCCGCTGACAATCAGGATCCGGTTCTCGATAAAGTCGATGTTCGTTTCGACGAATTCCAGCGCTTCACTGAATATCCGCATTTCCAGTTCCTTGCGCTTATCGTTGTATCCGTCCAGTTCGCCGGCAATCTGCCGGGCCCGTTCCAGATTGCGGGTCATCAGCAGTTCCACGCTCCGGCTGGCCAGGGCGAGGCGGCCGCCGGCATTGATGCGGGGCGCCAGCTTGAACGCGATGTCCGTTGAGGTCAGGACATCGGTGACATTGGCCACCTCCAGCAGCGCGACGATTCCGGGACGCTTTGGTTCGGCCATGGCCTTGAGGCCGTTATAAACAATAATCCGGTTTTCATCCACCAGCGGGACAATATCGGCCACCGTGGCCAGTGCGGCCAGATCCCAAAGGCCTTCAATGGCATTTTCACCGCCCAGGGCGTAGAGAAGCTTGAAGGCGACGCCGGCACCACGGAGCCGCCGGAACGGATAGTCCCCCAGGAGCGGATCCAGAACCGCCTCACATTCGGGGATCTGTTCCCCCATCTGATGATGATCCGTCACGATGACCCGCATGCCCAGTTCCCTGGCCCGTGCCACTTCCTTGACGCTGGTAATGCCGCAGTCAACGGTAATCAGCAGCTGGGAACGCGCGGCAATCTGTTCAATGGCCGGAATGTTGAGGCCGTATCCCTCCCCGT
Source organism: Clostridia bacterium (assembly GCA_017626895.1). Taxonomy (GTDB): domain Bacteria; phylum Bacillota; class Clostridia; order Christensenellales; family Aristaeellaceae; genus Ventricola. Next base: position 11,637 of record JAGAHV010000050.1, read on the forward strand.
GCCGGTCCGGAATGTAGTAATCCACGCTGGCCCCCTGTTTGCGGAGCCAGGTCATCATAATGGCGGTGGCAGAAACGCCGTCCACGTCATAGTCGCCGAAAACGGTAATTTTCTGCTTTCGTTCCATGGCATCCAGGATGACCGCCACGGCCTTGTCCATATCCTGCATGAGGAACGGATCGTGCAGGTCCGTTTTCACCGGACAGAGGTACCGCTCGATTTCTGCCCGGGTCCGCCATCCGCGCTCATAAAGAAGCTCCAGCAGTTTCTGGGGCGCATCGATTCCGGCAATATCCGATGGAAGGACTACATCATGATCTGATTTTGGACGAAACTGCTGCATATCTTCTCCTCTTTTCGGAATGCCCGGAGGCGAATGGCCTCAGTGCACAGATTAATCATGCCATGCATGAAACTGACAAAAGCGCCATTGTCTGAACGCCTCTGCCGCGAATGGATGAACCGGAATCTGTGGCGCGTGATCCGTTTTCCTGATCACAGGCCACAAATTCCGCCGGTCCGGATGATCAAGCAGACAAGGGCGGGCAATGCCCGCCCTTGGTGAACCTGATCTTACGCTCTGGCTTTCGCTTTTGCTTTTTTCTGCATATCGTATGCATCCTTCAGCGCAGCCCAGATATAGCCGTTGATCATATTCGCCGAATAGGTTCCGGCAATGATACCGATAATCAGGGGCAGAGCGAACAGCTTGATGGAATCCACACCGAAAATGTACAGAACCACCACCGTGATGAGAGTCGTTGCCGTGGTATTCAACGTACGGCTGAGGGACTCTTTCACGGAAAGATTGACGATCTCGTCTCTCTTCATTGAGCGGAGCTGCGGTTTGTGCGAATTCTCACGAATCCGGTCAAAGATGATGATGGTGTTGTTAATGGAGTATCCGACGATGGTCAGCAATGCTGCGATATACGTTGTCTCCACCCGCATGAAGCTGCGCAGGATGACGGAAACGGAGAGCATGATGAGAACATCGTGCAGAAGACCGAGGATGGCGGCCAAGCCGGAGAAGAAGTCAAACCGGATGGCGATGTACAGGAGCATGAGCACAGAGGCGACCAGAACGCTCTTGATGGCGTTGTTGATCAGATCGCGGCCGGCAACCGCGCCGACACGGGAAAGATCCACGTACTTGAGATTCGGATATTTCTCGGAAAGGCTCTTTTCAAGCTCGCTCCGGAGGGAATCCGTGTTGTCCTTATCGCTGATGCGGATCTGAACCTCATTGTCCTGTCCGACCTTGGCGATCTGTGCATCCGAAATGCCATTGGCAGTGAGGACGGCAGAAATATCATTGGTGTCAAATTCGCTTCCCATGTTATAGGTCATCAGCGTGCCGCCGGTGAAATCAACGCCAAGATTCAGTCCGTGACCGGTGAGGGTCATGACCAGTGCAATCAGCATGATGGCCAGCGAAAAAATCAGGCAGGGCTTCATGCGATTCTTAATTTCGATTTTCATTCTCTATCCCCTCCGATTAACCTACGTAAAGCTTCTCGTTTTTGATGCCGAGACCGACAAATACGTTCAGCAGGTGATGCGTGACAAAGACGGCCGTGATCATGGAGGTCACAACGCCGATTCCCAGTGTCAGAGCGAAGCCGCGGACGGAGCCGGTACCAAACGCGTACAGAACGATTGCCGCGATAACGGTGGTCACGTTGGCATCGATAATGGCGGTCAGTGCACGGTTAAAGCCTTTGGCAATGGAGGATTCGAGCGGACGGCCGAGACGGACTTCTTCCTTGATACGTTCAAAGATGACGACGTTCGCATCAACAGCCATACCAATACCGAGAATGATACCGGCAACACCGGGCAGCGTCAGCTGAGCGCCTGTCAGTGCCAGCAGGAGGATGACGATCATGATGTACAGGGTCAGTGCCAGGTCGGCCACAATGCCCATCACGCGATAACGGAAGAGCATGAACAGCATGACCAGGCAGACGCCGATGAAGCCGGCCTTTACCGCACGGTCAAGGGCTTCAACACCCAGTGTGGCGCTGATGGCGCTGACCTCCAGCTGGGTCAGATTGAGCGGCAGTGCGCCGGAGAGAATGAGGGTGGCCAGAGACTGAGCCTCTTCAGCCGTGAAGTTGCCGGTAATCTCGCCGCGGCCGCCGGCAATGACGGAATTGACGCGCGGAGAGGAGATGGTCTCACCATCCAGTGTAATGGAAATGGTCTTTCCCACATTGGCAGCCGTTGCATCGGCAAAGATGCGGGAACCTTCATTGGTCAGCTCAAACGCGACACAGGGCTGACCGTTCTGGTCCTGCGCGGCGGCAGCGTTCTGAACCATGGAACCTTCCATCAGGACCTTTCCGCTCTCATCCCGGAACTCAAGGAGTGCAGGGGTGCCGATGATGGAAAGAATCTGATTCGGATCGGAAACGTTCGGAATTTCGACGCGGATGCGGTCATTGCCCTGACGGGTGACCGTCGCCTCGGTGAATCCCTGCCTGGTCAGACGGCTGATTAGGATGTTCACCGTGGAATTCATTTTCTCGTCAAAATTCTCAACCGACGTATCCTCGGCCTGATAAACGGTGTAGACACCGCCGCGAAGGTCAAGACCAAGGCTGATGGCCTCGCCCCAGGGCTTCAGATAAGTGATCATTTTTCCCTTGCCGAATCCGTTCAGGCCCAGATAGGCACCGATGACGATGACAAGAAGGATGACGATCAGGGAAATCAGGGAACCTGTGCGCGTATTGCGCTTGCTATTATTCGCCATGTGAATCATTCCTTTTCTTTATTTTGAGAACGCGATTCGTTCATTGCTCATACGAATCCGTCCGACAGAGAAAAGGCCTGATATCGCAGATGCAGATAACTGCGTCTGCCGGCGATGACCGTTCCGTTTGCATCTGTCCGGATTTCCGGCAGGACAAACAGGACAGGCAGATCTGCTTCCTCATCGCCCCTTTCAAAGGAGCTGCGGAAAGCCCTTATAAACAGCTGGCCGGCATCCTGGATGGCCGGGGGCGCCAGCACGGTCTCCATCACCATGCGGGGCGTGTCCGGCTGTTTTTCCGGCCGGCCGATGAGCCGCTCAGCGCCGCCGGCAAAGATGAGAAGAAAAAGCATGACTGCCAGACAGAATATTCCTCTGCGCCAGGGCATGACTTTTCCCTCCTTTCTTCCGGGCGCTCCGGTGATAATTGAATGTGAAAATTATATGCATGAACGGGAATTCCGTCAAGCAAAACCTTCCGGTGCAGCTAGTCAGCCCCTGAGCCGCAGGACCTCATCCAGAATGGCATCTGCCACCTCACGTTTCGTGGCCAGCGGAAGCGACTGCTGATGGTCCCTGGCAATGAGCGTGACGATATTGGTATCCACATCAAATCCCGCCCCCGGTGCGGTCACATCGTTGGCGACAATGAGATCCAGATGCTTCTTCTGGAGCTTTCCGGCAGCGTGCTCAAGCACGTTTTCCGTCTCTGCCGCAAAGCCGACAAAGGTCTGCCCTTCCTTTTTCATGGCACCGACCGTGGCCGCCACATCCGGGTTTTCCACCATGGTCAGCACGAAGGGCTCCCCGCTCTTTTTCTTGATTTTCTGCTGCGCGACGGCTTCGGGACGGTAGTCAGCCGGCGCCGCCGCCTGGATGATGACATCACAGTCACCGGCATATTTGAGCATGGCCTCAAGCAGATCCGCGGTGGTCAGAAAAGGCACCACGCGGACACCTGCCGGTGCGCTCAGCGAAACCGGTCCGGTCAGAAGGGTGACCTCGGCGCCTCTCGCCTTTGCGGCTGCGGCCAGGGCATACCCCATTTTCCCGGAGGAACGGTTGGTGATATAGCGAACCGGATCCAGCATTTCCCGGGTCGGTCCGGCCGTCACCAGGACGCGAAGACCGGCAAGGTCCTGCGCTTTTCCAAGCAGTTCAAAGCAGCGCGCGGCAATCTCCTCCACCGGTGCCAGTTTCCCGACACCCGTATCCCCGCAGGCCAGATAGCCGCTGGCGGGGTCCACGAAGTGAATGCCGCGGCTATGGAGGAGACTCATATTGGCCTGTGTGGCCGCATTCAGGTACATGCCGCTGTTCATTGCAGGTGCCACAAGGACCGGCGCCGACGTGGCCAGAACGGTTGTGGACAGCATGTCATCGGCAATGCCGGCGGCCATCTTGGCAAGAATATTGGCCGTGGCGGGGGCAATGACGAAAAGGTCTGCCCATTTGGCCATCGCCACATGCTCAACCGACCAGCGCTCCGGCCGGTTAAAGGTGTCCGTCACCGCCGGATAGCCGGAGAGGGTTTCAAATGTCAGCGGATTCACAAATTCGCAGGCATTTTTGGTCATGATGACCTGAACCTCTGCTCCGCCCTTCTGAAGGAGACGCAGCAGTTCACAGGCCTTGTACGCCGCGATTCCGCCCGTCACCCCAAGGACGACATGCGGCCGGGACTGTTCTCCTGTGCTCATTTAATGTCGTACTCCGCCGGCCGGGAATAACCGATCAGCCCCAGGTTGACCTCATCCACGGCCACACTGACCGGCATGGTCTCACGGTCCTTGGCATCCACCAGCGGATGTTCGCCATCCACCAGCTGACGGGCCCGTTTGCTGACCTCAACCACCAGGGTATACCGGCAGTCGACTTTCTCAAGCAGCTGAAGAATGCTGGGATCTGTTAATGACATCTTCTTTTCCTCCTGTATTTGCAATTGGTCCGGTGTGCATCAGATTCCGTAAACCTGATGCACCACTTTGGAGTGTTTCAGATAAATTTCGCGAAGCTTTTCGTATGTGCCGCTGATCGTATCATTGACCAGCTGATACATATACCGGTCAGCCATGGGCAGTTCACGCCTGGCCTGCTCAAGACGCCGCTCAATGACCGCGTCCGTTTCCGTTCCGCGCCCCCGCAGCCGCTGTTCAAGGACTTCAAAGGACGGAGGAAGGATGAAAAGGGATACACACTCGGGCATCGCCTGCATGACCTGCAGCGCTCCCTGAACCTCAATTTCAAGGAGGACATCACGGCCGGCAAGAAGCTGTGCATTGACGGCCTCCCGGGGCGTTCCGTACAGGTTTCCTGCGAATTCCGCGTGTTCAAGAAAGGCATTTTCGCGGATCTTCCGTTCAAAGCTGTCACGGTCAATAAAGAAGTATTCCCGGCCATCCACCTCGCCCTCCCGGGGCTTTCGGGTGGTAGCGGACACCGAAAAGACCAGACACTTTTCAAACTCTTCAAACAGCTGGGCCTTCACGGTCCCCTTTCCGACGCCGGAGGGACCGGAAAGAACAAAAAGAACGCCTTTATTCATTACTGTTTGTCTCCCCCTCTTCCTCATCTGGTGACGATTCCTCAAGACTCTCGAACCTGCGGGTAATGGTTTCCGGCTGAATCGCCGACAGAATCACATGATCGCTGTCGGCGATAATGACCGCGCGTGTACGCCGTCCGCAGGTGGCATCAATCAGCCGCCGCTCATCCCGGGCATCCTGAATAATCCGCTTCACCGGCATTGAATCCGGGCCGACAATGGCAATCATGCGGCCGCTGGCGATAAAGTTTCCATAGCCGATGTTGATTAACTTGCTTTCCAAACCTCTGCACCCCAGCTATCTGTTTCTTTTACTCAAAATTCTGGACCTGTTCACGGATCTTTTCAATCTCCGCCTTGGCGGCAATCACCATGGAGGCAATTTCCCCATCCGATGCCTTTGATCCGATGGTGTTGACCTCACGGTTCAGTTCCTGTGCAAGGAAGTCCAGCTTGCGGCCGGCCGGTTCGGTGCCCGCCACAATGTCATGAATATGCACAATGTGAGCTCTCAGGCGGACCAGCTCCTCGTCAATGGCGGCCTTGTCCGCAAAGATGGCTACCTCGGTCTGGAAACGGCTCTCATCCAGCTCCCCGTTCAGCAGGTCCTGCAGGCGGCGGTGCAGTTTGGTCCGGTATTCCTCGACAACCAGCGGTGCTCGCGCACTGATGGCCTCCACAATGCCGGAAAGGGTATCCACCTTGAGCATCAGGTCCGATGCCAGCCGCCTTCCCTCTGCCTCACGCATGATCAGAATCTGACCCAGCGTCTCCTCCAGCGCCCGGCGAACCAGTCCGCGGACCGCGTCCTGGTCCTCCTCACCTTCCACGACACTGAGCACATCCGGCATGGCAAGAATCTCCCGGAGCACACTCTGCTGCGGCTCATCAAGCGCCTGACGAATCTCCCCGATGGCCTCCTTATAGGCCCTGGCCAGCGCCAGATCCGGGCTCACCCGCCGTGCATCCTGCCGGTGATTGGCATACGTGACCTGGATGTCCAGATGCCCCCGGCTCAGCTTTTCCGCGGTCATTTTCCGGATATCATCCTCAATAAACCCGATGGTTCTGGGCAGGCGCATGGCCAGATCCAGATACCGGTGATTCACCGACCGGATCTCCATGCACAGTTCACGTCCATCCGCTGATACGACACTGCGTCCGTATCCAGTCATGCTGTGCACCTAAATTCACTCCTTCGTGGGCCTCAATGTCGGTCTTTTGCCGGACCAGCTTGGTTCTGGCCCAAATTTGCCTGACTGTCGCTGCGCGACAGGCCACTTCTCAAAACATTTGTTGATTATATCACGACAGCCAAAAACTCTCAACGTCTATTTTGACGGGGCAGTGTCATGCCTCGTTTACCGGTACTGTGCCGGCAATCATCCCGCGGAACGTGTCCTCGTCGATGATCCGCACCCCCAGCGTGCGGGCCTTGTCAAGCTTTGATCCCGCACTCTCGCCGGCCAGCACAATGCTGGTTTTCTTTGAAACCGAGCCCGCTGTGCGCCCGCCGTTCTGGCGGATCATCTCCTCCGCCTGTGCCCGGGTCAGGGTGGGCAGCGTGCCGGTCAGCACAAAGGTCATCCCGGCAAAAAGCGTTCCGCTTTCCGTCTGGGCGGCTTTCGGCGAAACGCCGGCGGCCAGAAGGGCATGTACCAGACGATGACTTTCCTCATCCCGGAAAAAGTCGGTAATGGACCGGGCAACGATGGTCCCCACGTTGGGCAGCTCTTCCAGTTCCTCCTGGGTGGCATCCATCAGGGCATCGAATGAGCCGAAATGGGCCATCAGGTCAGCGGCCGTCCGGCGGCCGATGTTGGGGATGCCGATGGCGAAGAGGAACGCCTCCGGTTCACAGGTTTTGCTCTTTTCAATCTCGGAAAACAGCTTTTCGATCTTCTTGTCCCCGAATCCCTTGAGGCCAACCAGCCGGTCACGGGTCAGTGTATACAGCTGATCCGCGGTTCGCATGTTGAGAGCATCATAGAAAAGATCCGCCGTTTTGGTGGAAAATGCCTCGATATCCATGCCGGGCCGGGAGGCAAAATGCGCCAGCCGTGCCACGGCCTGTGGCTTGCAGCTCGTCCGGTTCATGCAGAACAGGTGGGCGCCGTTTTCCTCAAGTACTGTCCCGCAGGCCGGGCATTTTTCCGGCTTGTCGATATCCGTTTCAGGCGCCGGACCCTCGCCCTCCCACAGGGCCCCAATGATTTCAGGAATGACATCATTGGAGCGGCGCACCCAGACCTTGCAGCCCTTGCGGATATGCTTTCTGCAGATGTCCCCGTAATTGTTCAGGGTCGCTTTCTGAACGGTGACCCCGCAGATATCCACCGGCTCCAGATGAGCCAGAGGCGTCAGCTTTCCGGTGCGTCCTACCTCCCAGGTCACTTTTTTAAGAGTGGTGACGACCTCCTGTGCCGGGAACTTATAGGCAATGGCCCAGCGGGGGAACTTGTCGGTAAATCCGAGAATTTCCCGAAGACGCATATCCGTCAGCTTGATGGTGGCCCCGTCAATGAGAAAGTCCAGACTGTCCCGCTGCTCCTCTACCCGGTCGACGATTTCAAGGGCTTCCTCAATGGTATCGGCCTCGCAGGCAAAGGGACTGATCTCAAGCCCCTGATCCTGCAGGAACTTAAGCATCTCTCCCTGGCTTTCAAATGTCCGGCCCTCAATATAGCCCACCTGGTAGAAGATCGCGCTCAGATGTCTGGCCCGGGTGACCTCGGGATCCAGATTCCGGAGGGCCCCGGCGGCGCCGTTGCGGGCATTCTTGAGGGGTTCCTCCGCGGTTTCATTGTAGGCCCTCAGGACTGAGAGACGCATGATGCATTCCCCCTGCACCTCCATCCGGCCGGCAAAGGGAATCGCTTTCGGGATGTTTTCAATGGTCAGTGCCTGAGGCAGGATTTCCTCACCGGTCACGCCGTCCCCGCGGGTGGCGGCCCCGACCAGCTTTCCGCCCTCATAGGTCAGATTGATGGTCAGGCCGTCCAGTTTATATTCCACGCAGAACGGATGCACCGCCTTGCTCTCATAATCCTGTCCCAGCCGGATGCAGCGGTTCGCCCATGCAATGACCTCATCCTTGGTCTGCGCCTTATCCATGGACCAGAGCCGGGCGATATGTCGGTGCGGCTCGAACCCTTCCATGGTTCTGGCGCCAACCCGCCGGGTTGGCGAATCCGGCAGACGGATGCCGGTCTCCTCCTCCAGTTTCCGAAGTTCCGCATACATCGCGTCCCATTCATCATCCGAGATCATGGGCTCATTGTTTTCGTAATACTGAACATTCGCCTGATTGAGTTTCTCTATGAGTTCCTGCATTCGTTCATTCATCGGTTAATCCTCCATGCGGACGATGGGTGCCAAACGCTCCTTGAGTGCTTTTGTCTCGCCGTTTCCAAAGCGAACCACCAGGGTCCGGTCATCCGCGCCGTTTCCCGGGCGGATTTCAGCCACCGTTCCCATTCCAAACTTCTTGTGCATGACCCGGTCGCCAACCTGATAAGTCGTCGTCCCGAAGCCGGTATCGGCCACCGAGGACACACGCCGCTGCTCCGTGGCCTTTGAAATCCCGGATTGTCCAATGCCTGCACCTCCGGTGAATCCGCCGGAGGAGGACATCTGCGTGCCAAAGCCTTTCTGTACGCCCGGAATGGTCACACCGCCGACTTTGACCTGGTTTCCGGAACCGAATCCGGCTGCCCGGCCCATGCTGCCCTGACTGCTCCGTGTCTTCCACAGATTGCCGCCGTCAAAGAGGGATTCCTCCGTCTCAAACAGCGTTGGTTTCTTTTCGGGCGCTTTATAGCCGCCGAAAGAATTCACGGATTCATCCATTTCAATCAGCCGTTCCGGGATGCTGTCGATGAAGCGGGAACTCTCATAGGGTTTTTTGTCGCCATAGACCATACGTTGTTCCGTATGGGAGAGGAACAGCCGGTTTTCGGCACGGGTGATGCCCACATAGCAAAGCCGCCGCTCCTCCTCCATCTTTTGAGGATCCTCATCCTCCTCCTTGATCGCCCGGTAGGACGGGAATACTCCCTCATCCATTCCAACCATGAACACCGTCGGGAATTCAAGGCCTTTGGCGCCGTGCATGGTCATCAGCATCACCGTGCCCTCGGTTTCATCGATCTGATCAAAGGAGGATTCAAGCGAGGTGCTCTGAAGGAAATCGAAAAGGGTACTTTCGGGATTGGCCTCCTCGTACTCCTTGACCGCGTTCACCAGCTCGAACAGGTTTGCTTTTCGCTGCATGTTGTCCTCAGAGGACGTCTCATCCAGCTCTTTCAGCATGCCGGTTTCCTCGATCAGGTACTTGACGAAATCCGAAGGGGTCCGCTGCTCCATTTCAAGGGTCAGACGCATGAGCAGTTGCCCGAATCCCTCTACCTTGTTTTTGATCCGTTTATTAAAATCGTCCGGAAGAGACATGCAGGCGCTCAGGGCCGGAATGCCCTCGGAGGCGGCATAGTCCATCAGCGCATTGATGCTGACCTCGCCCAGGCCCCGCTTGGGCACATTGATGACGCGCTGGAAGGAAACATCGTCTGTCGGGTTCACCACCAGCCGGATATAGGCCAGGGCGTCCTTGACTTCTTTCCGGTCAAAAAAGCGCAGCCCGCCGTATTCCTTATAGGGAATGCCCCGGGTAGACAGGGCGATATCCAGATTTCGCGACTGGGAGTTCATCCGGTAAAGAATGGCAAAATCCGAGTAACTGGCGCCCTGCCCGTGCAGTTCCCGAATCTTGTCGCCCACCCACTCGGCCTCGGCAATCTCGTTCCTGCAGATCCGATAGACGATCTTGTCACCGGCTTCCCGCTCCGTCCAGAGCGCCTTTTCCATCCGGTTGGAGTTTTCTGCAATCACCTGATTGGCGGCATCCAGAATATTGGCGCTGGAACGGTAATTCCGCTCCAGCTTGACCACCTTTGCCTCGGGGTAATCCTTTTCGAAGTTCAGGATGTTCGAAATGTCGGCGCCGCGCCAGGAATAAATGGACTGATCATCATCGCCCACCACACAGAGGTTGTGATCATCCTGAACCAGGAGCGAGACAAGGTTGTACTGTGCCATGTCCGTGTCCTGATATTCATCCACGTGCAGATACTGAACCAGATTCTGGTAATACTGCAGGACGGGCGGATGCTGGGTGAACAGCTCCAGGGTGCGGATAATCAGGTCATTGAAATCCAGGGCGTTGTTTTCCTTCAGCTGCTTCTCGTAACGCACGTAAATATCATAATACGTTTCATTGCGATAGTCCGGCGGTGCAGTCAGTTTCCACTCCGTCGGCGAAAGCAGTTTTTCCTTGGCGTGGCTGATGATGCTCTTTACCGAAGCCAGGGAATAGACTTTCTCATCCAGATTCAGTTCAGTCAGAATGCGCCTCAGTGCGCTTTTCTGGTCCGCATCATCATAGATGACGAAGTTCCGGTTATACCCCAGCTTTTCAATATCCCGCCGCAGGATTTTCGAGCAGGCGGCGTGGAAGGTGGAAACCCATACATCGTTTCCATCTTCCCCTACCAGTTTTACCACCCGTTCCCGCATCTCCCTGGCCGCCTTGTTGGTAAAGGTAATGGCCATAATGTGCCAGGGTTTCACGCCGTGTTCAATCAGATTGGCCACGCGGTACGTGAGCATCTTGGTTTTTCCGGATCCTGCACCGGCAAGAACCAGCACCGGCCCCTCAAGGGTCGAGGCCGCCTCTCGCTGTTGCGGATTAAGATCGTTCAGATTCATTTGCCCTCCACATTGGTTACGGTATCATCCAGCAGCACCGGTACCAGCATCTCGCCTGCATCCGCTCGCCTGAGCACCCGGATTCCGGAGAGTTCAAGCTCCGTGACATTCCCGTGATACTGCCGGATCACGGCCTTTTCAATTTCATCGCAGAGAAGGGTCATGACCTGGGTGCCGATGTTCCCGCTCTTGGTGATCGGCATGACTTTCTGCCCCTTGCGGCCTCTGTCCATACGCTCGATGTCCGCGGCCAGCATGCGTTTTCCAAAGCCCCGGTCTGTAATGACAAACAGCGTCGAGGAGGAAGACGGCTTGACAAATCGGGCAACGGAATCATCGGCATCAAGGACGATGCCCTTGACGCACCCGGAGGAGCGGCCGGTGACCGGAATGGAGCTGAACGGCAGCCGAAGGGCAAATCCCTTGCGGCTGATGAGCAGCAGATCCCCGGCATCATCGGAGGGGATGCGCATCATGCCCACCAGCTCATCCGGCTCCTTCAGCTTGAGCGCCGCGAACCGGGTCCGGCGGATGATGTATTCCTCTGCGCTGGAGCGTTTCAGCTGGCCGCTTTTGGTCACGAACACCAGGTCCTGCATCTTGTTCTTGTCCGACGGCTTGAAGCAGTACATGGCGATGCAGTGCTCATTGGGCGAAAGGCCCGGGAACAGACCGGTCAGCTGCACGCCGCGGTCTTTCGGCTTGGTGGTTTCCGGGAATTTCACCACATCCAGCGAATAACAGGTACCGAGGTTGGTAAAGAAATAGATGGTTTCATCGGTCATGGTCATCTGGATGTCTTCAATATCCGGGACGAGTTCGGGCTGCTGCATCATGCGTGCCAGCAGCTTGGAGCTGACCCGGCGCAGCTGACCATCCCGGTAGCGAAGCATGACGGTTTCCTCTGCCTCCACCTGAATCTCGGGGATGGGCAGCTTGTCCGTATCATCGTCAATGAGGGAGGTGCGGCGGTCATCCGAGAAACGGTCACGGATTTCTTCCATTTCCTTGCGGATAACGGCCTTGAGCTTTTTCTCGCTTTTCAGAATGCCCTCAAGTCTGGCAATGGTCTTCAGGATGTCCTCATATTCTTTGCGGAGCGTATCCAGTTCAAGGCCCGTCAGGCGCTGCAGACGCAGATCCAGGATGGCCTGTGCCTGGATATCATCCAGTTCAAAGCGGCTCATCAGCTGTGTCTTGGCTTCCTTGGGGGTTTTGCTGGCGCGGATCAGCCGGATGACCTCATCCAGGTTGTTGACCGCCACCATGAGTCCGGCCAGGATGTGTTCCCTTGCCCGGGCCTGATCCAGCTCATAGATGGTCCTGCGCCGGATGACATCCTCCTGATGCTTGATATAGTACTCAATGACGGATTTGAGGCCCAGCTGCATCGGCCGGCCCTCGGCAATGGCCACGATATTGACGCCGTAGGTGATCTGCAGGTCCGAATACTTGTAAAGGACGCTCAGAACCGCGTTCGGATCCACATCCTTGCGCAGTTCAATGACGGCCCGCAGGCCTTCCCGGTCGGATTCATCCCGGATGTCATAGATGCCGGAGAGCTGTGCCTTCCGCTCCTCACTGAGCTTCAGGATCTTTTCCAGCATCCCCGCCTTGGGCACGCCGTACGGCACCTCGGTAATGACAATGAGCTTGCGGCCCGCGGTGCCCTCCTCAATATGCACCCGCGAACGCAGGGTGAGTTTTCCCCGGCCCGTGGCATACGCCGTGCGGATCTCATCATTTTTGATCAGGCATCCGCCTGTGGGAAAATCCGGCGCCGGCATGACCGCCATGATCTCATCCAGGGTCGCCTCGGGCTTATCCAGCACCAGAAGCGTGGCATCAATGGCCTCCCGCAGATTGTGCGGCGGGATGTTGGTGGCAAGGCCGACGGCGATGCCGGAACTGCCGTTGACCAGGAGGTTCGGGTAACGGGATGGCAGAATGTCCGGCTCTTTCAGGGTATCATCAAAGTTGAAGCTGAAGCTGACGGTATCCTTTTCCAGATCCCGCAGCATCTCCAGTGCCAGCGGGGCCATTCTGGCTTCGGTATAACGCATGGCCGCCGCCGAATCCCCGTCAATGGAACCGAAGTTTCCGTGTCCGTCGACCAGCAGGCCGCGAAGACTGTATGGCTGGGCCATGCGGACCATGGCCTCGTAAACAGAGCTGTCGCCGTGGGGATGATACTTGCCCAGACAGTCGCCGACAATACGGGCGCACTTTTTATGCGGTTTGTCCGGCGTGACGCCCAGTTCGTGCAGGGTGAAGAGAATACGGCGCTGAACGGGCTTGAGACCGTCCTCCACCCTGGGCAGAGCGCGTTCCAGAATAACATGTTCCGCATAGGGAATCATGGAAATGTGCATGACCTCATCCATGGATTTCTGGATAATCTCATGCGGCTCTGTTTTCTCCTGAGGCTCATTCGGCGCTTTTTTCTTTGCCATGTTACTTGTTCTTCTCCTCTCTCTCAAGGAATGTATCAACCTTGTTGAAATCGGCAAACTCCGTGATATATTCGCGGCGCGGTTCGACCTTGTCGCCCATCAGGACGGTGACCAGACGTTCCGCCTCAGCCACATCCTCCAGCGTGACCTGCATCAGCTGCCGGTTTTCCGGATTCATCGTCGTCTCCCAGAGCTGCGAGGGATCCATTTCTCCCAGCCCTTTGTACCGCTGAACGGTATAGCCTTTTCCGATGCCCTTGGTGACTTTGGTCAGTTCCTTGTCATCATAGGCATAGACGACCGTATCACCCTTGGCCACACGGTACAGGGGCGGCATGCCGATATAGACATGTCCATCCGTGATCAGCTCCCGCATATACCGGTAGAAGAAGGTCAGCAGGATCGCCCGGATGTGTGCGCCGTCCTGGTCGGCATCCGACAGAATAATGACTTTGTAATATTTGAGGTTTTTCAGATTGAAATCCTCGCCGATGCCGGTGCCCAGAGCCGTGATGATGGAGCGGAATTCCTCGTTGGCCAGCACCTGGTCAATCCGCTTCTTTTCCACGTTCAGCGGTTTTCCGCGAATCGGCAGAATGGCCTGGAATTTCCGGTCGCGTCCCTGCTTGGCGGAGCCGCCTGCCGAGTCGCCCTCCACGATGAACATCTCGTTTTCCTCGGGCTTGCGTCCGGTACAGCTGGACAGCTTGCCCACCAGCGGCGCGGCCTCCAGCTGGTTTTTCGCCCTTGCCACCTCTTTGGCTTTCCGGGCGGCCTCCCGGACCCGGCTGGCCCGGATGCCCTTTTCCAGCATGGCCGTCGCGGTCTCGCTGTGATTGAGGTTTTCCAGATATTCCGTCATCTTATGGTAGACGAACTCTTCCACCGCCGGCCGGACCTCTGTATTGCCCAGCTTGCCCTTGGTCTGTCCCTCGAACTGCGGATTGCTGACAAAGGTGGTCAGCACCGCGGTCATTCCCTCACGGAAATCCTCGCCGGTCAGGTTCTTGTCCTTTTCCTTGAGGACACCGGTCTTCCGGGCATAATCGTTCATGGCCCGGGTATATCCGGCCTTGAACCCCATCTCATGGGTGCCGCCCTCCGCCGTCGGGATATTATTTACATAGGAAAAAATGCTTTCCGTATAGTCATCCGTATGCTGAATGGCCAGGCTGATTTTCACCGAGTCCTGCTCCCCGTCCAGCTGGACGATGTTGGGATACAGCGGCGTTTTATCATTATTAATGTACTTGATGTAATCTGACAGGCCGCCCTCGTACTCATAGGTCACCAGGTGCTTGGCCGGATCCTTTTCCCGTTCATCCATCAGCGAAATGGACAGGCCACGGTTCAGATACGCCAGTTCACGCAGATGCCGCCGGACCGTATCCCCGTTGAAGCGGGTTTCCTCAAATACCGTGTCATCCGGCATGAATGTCACCTTGGTGCCGTGCTGGCGGGTGGCGCTGATCCGCTCCAGCGGGGTCACCGGACGGCCGGAGACGATCTTGTTTTCCTTGGGATCAAAACTGCTCTCAAAGCGCATGCGGTAATGTCCGCCGCCGGTGCAGCTCTCCACCACCATCCATTTGGACAGTGCATTGACGACCGAAGCACCGACACCGTGCAGGCCGCCGGAGTACTGGTAGTTCTGATGATCAAATTTTCCGCCGGCGTGCAGCTTGGTATAGATCACCTCTACGCCGGTAATTCCCAGCTGCGGGTGAATATCCACCGGGACGCCGCGCCCGTCATCCTCCACCGATGCGCTTCCATCTGCCAGCAGGCAGACCTTGACTGTTTTGGCATACCCGTTTGCCACCTCATCGATGGCATTATCAACCAGCTCCCACAGGAGATGGTGCAGACCTGTACGTCCGGTGGACCCGATGTACATGCCGGGCCGCATCCGGACTGCATCAAGGCCCTCCAGAACTTTCAGTGACTCTGCCGAGTAAGCTTTCGCCATTTCCCAATCCCCTTTCTTTTTCCGGTTCTGTGCCGTTTACGGAAAAAAGGTACCTGCCGGTACCATTCTGTATTCGGCCATTCCGGCACCGGTCCGCTACCCCCGAACAGACCGCCATGATTCCTTCTGATTCCGGCATTGCCGGGATGAAAATGATCAGCCAAGTGGCTGATCTTCCTCCATCTCCGCCAGCATCAGGTCGAGCATTCTCTCGCCCATTTCAAAATACGAGGAAAACATAGAATGAATGTACGGCGCCTCATCCATTTTTTCCATCTTTTCATTCCAGTCACCGAGAAAATCGATGAAATCCTGATCTCCCGCGGCGGCACTCTCCTCCTGACCGGTGGTATATTCCTCCAGAATATCGTCCTCTTCCTCTGTCTGGTCTGCGTCAAAATAGCTGACCCGTGAGAGGGCGAAATACCGGCCGATTCCGTTGTCGTGTGCCTGTACATAAACCAGATCGCCGGAATCCAGCCGTACCGTTATTTCCGCATGTCCGGTATGAAGTTCCTCATCTATCCGGTCAAGTCCGGCCTGCTCATAGACTGCCCGCATTTTTGTCCTGTCCTTTCCTCCGGTTCCGGGCCAATGCCAAAACGGAACCGCTGTACCGCTGTTAGCAGTTTCCCAAATGTCAGGGGCAAGTTTAACACAGATGTGTAAAGTTTTCAATGATAAATGCCTTTTTACAGCTCTGTGGACCAAATTTAGCCTCAGGACTCAAAATAAAAAACAGCATACACGCTGTCTCAATCTAAGGAAAAAAAGCGCAGATTTCCCCTTACCCCATTCAGAGCCCATTTTTTCCGTATCTCCCATGCCCAGGGATGTTTTCACCTCCGCCTCGGATTTTTGAAATCAGACTGCAGCATCGTATTCAATAAGCACCTTGAGTTCTAGCCAGTGAACGGACTCTCGAATAATTGATTTCTTAAAGCTTTCTCTGAGTGCATTCGACACTTCAGTAAAAGCACGTTTAAGAGACTTGTATTTCCCGTTTGATGCATATACTTTCTTTTCTTCTGCTTTATTCTCGTCCATTTCCATTAGCGTTCGGAAAATATCTGCCAATTGAATTAACATGTAATGGTTCTTAAGCGCCGTATCATTCCAACTGCAAAGATGTACCAGTAGATTTTCCCATCTTTTCTGACGATTAAACCCCTGATTTTCAATGCACCATCTGCCTCTTCCAAGGCTTATCAACTCAAGAACACATACAGGATCTCGCTTAATAGTCAGATCGGTAATCCACATAAAGTTCATTGCCTTTTCGATCACTTTGCCATTCTCCCCAAGAACGGGTTTGCTGGTTGCTTTGAAGAAATTGATAAAATGACCGTAATATTCAATGGAACTGCAAAAACCGATATCGGTATAGTTTGTTTGATTTGGTATGTCAATGAATGTCTTTAATTTGATTGCGGCATTCACTTCATCCATTATGGATGATGCAGTTCCATCCTTGTACCGGATAACATAATGCCAATTGTTATCTTTGCAAAGTTGCATAACATTTTGAGAAACATACAGTGCATCAAACACAAATACAATATCCAAACGCGGATATTCGTTCTTGATCGATTGTGCCAACCGTTTGAATGCAGCGAGTTCACAATCTTGTTTTACCTTCTCTTGACCACGTGTATCATTCGGTCCGGCATTGGGATCGTTCTCGATAAACTCTGTTCCGAGACTGAACACGTATTTTGTTCCAAACAGCCAAAGCTTGGCTTCCAAAACGTATCTGTGATACGTGGTATGCTCGTTTTCCTTCCCTCGGTTATGCGTTTTCGTCAAACAATGGTCGTTAATGGGGATTTCGCCGCCGTAAGTTTGAGTTCCATCAACTAAACAAACCCAGAGTTTTCTGAAACGTCCGGAATTTAATCTTTTACTGCGTATCAAGGTAAAAATGATCTTATGTCTGATTTTCATCAGAAATGATGGTGGAAGTATTGCCAATACTTGATTGATGGTCTTAATACAGGGGATTGCTGCATATTTACAGAATCCAAAGAGCATCAGATTGGAGATGACTTTGGAGTTTTCAAACAGTGAAACCATAGCTGTCATACTGGAAATGGTTAATGCATTCTTAAAAAACAGCATTACTAATATAAATTGTAATGAATAGTGGATGTAATTCTTTTTTCTGGGATCCGTAGAGTCTGCTTTCCTAAATTCATTCATAAGAGACGGGAAATACTTCTTAACTATCCGAAGAAACTTATAAATTGTGTCATCGTCTTTGTCATTCCTTTGTATGCGCTCGTGTTGCCTGCTCCTTGCCATGTTGTACCATCCTTTCAAAGGAAGTTACGACTGTATCCTCCTCATCAGTTCCCGATTCTGTTCTATCTGCGACTGAAGCAAGTGATTCATTTTCTCAAGGCTTTTTTGCTGAGATGAAAGCAGGGATTTCAGGTCCTTTTTTAATGATTTGAGTTCTGCATCTTCCTCTTTGGGTTTGTTGATCGTTTCCTCAGAAGGTACAGGACGCGCACTTTCAAGTTTTTTCCGCATGCGACCATCAGTAGGCACTATTTCTCCTTTCTCATTAACCCGGCCAATTAGACGTCTATGACTCCGAGGCTTTTTAGTCTCCTTATCTCTATAACTCGTAACCTCGTATGCATATGTAATATTTGACCGACGATCTTTCGCGTGAATAATATACGTCATGTATTATCTCCTATCTACAGTTACTGCCACCAAGATTATAATTCAATACTACGTATACGTCAATATTATTCGATAAAATCGGTTGTATTTTTTATTACACATCATTACTACTACTGCATAGAAAAACGAGTAAGTAGTTATGCATTCTACTTACTCGCGTACTGTCTAATTCTGTGCGAAAAAGTTTTTTTCACATACTGAGAAAGATACATGAATCACTGGCGATTAGTGCGAAAAAAAACGAGTCCACGGAGCTGGCCTTTTTAGGCACTGACCTGTGCTGCCATTGATCGAATTCATCAATCACCCTGGCGTTCTCCTGGCTTCCTGAGGCCGGTCAGGGAACTTTTCCTTGACAACCCTGCGAAAAACACTATAATGCTTTTGTCTGCGCCTCCGGCACAGAAAACAGACACAAGTGCTTTACTGCCTCAATTTCTGGCAGTTTTACAAAACAGTGGGCATAGCCCGGGAGGAATCTATGAGCCGATTAGGAGATCTGATTCTGCTCGAACGGACACGGCAGAAACTGACCCGGAAACAGGTTGCAAGAAAATGCGGTGTATCCGAAGGATATCTCAAGGATGTGGAAGAAGGCCGCCGCATCATTCAGGATGATCAGGCGCGGCGGATTCTCAAAACGCTGGGCACCGGCGCACAGCATGAAAACGAGTTCTCTCTGGATGAAATCGCTGCGACGGTGGACCTTGGAACCATCTCCCCACAGAAAAATGAGGTCATCCGCCAGCCAAAGGAAGAAAAGCCGGTCAGGGAGACCAAGCCGGTTTCAAAGGAAGAACAGAGCGGAATCTGGCTGGATGCCCTGTCCAGCGTTCTTAAGCCGGTTCCGGTAATGAACGCGGGCTGGATTCAGGTAGACCGGCGGCTTCTGCCGATTCAGGACGGCAAAATCGAGGGTGCCAATCCGGACCGTGTTGTTTATTATAAGATGCCGGATGATTCCATGCGCGCGTTCCGCATTGAGCGGGATGACCTTGTCCTCATTCTCCCCCAGCAGCTGCCGCTGGACGGGACGATCATGCTGGTTGAGTACGGTGCACACCGGGTGCTGCGCAAGGTCCAGATTTTTGACAAGACCCGGATTCTGCTGCAGAGCGGTGACCGCGAAATGCGGGCAGAACAGCTGAGCGTCTCGGATATTCACTTCCTCGGCAGAGCCGTACGCGTTGAATTTACACTTTAATCCATCTGAGGTAAAACATGTCGTCACCGTTTCCCTTTTCCACCAGTAATTCCCCGGCAGTCATTCAGCATAAGCGCAGTCAGATCCTGGAGGCCCTCATCAAGGCCGATCCCAGATTTGGCGCGATTCCGGTCCGGGCTGTCAAGTATTCCACCCTTCAGCTGATGCTGCAGTACTATGATGCCGTTTTCCTTGGGGGGATCCTCAGCCAGCGCTATCACAGCATCAAGGTGACCGCCAGTTCAAGGCTTCTGAGTGCTGCCGGAAAGTTCATCCATCCGAAAACGCTGACCGCCTATCCGGATGCGGAGATCCGGATGTCCTCCGATTTTCTGTTCCGGCTGAAAGAGGGCCCGTTTGAGCTGAACGGCCTGACCGTTCCGACGCCTCAGGAGGCGTTCCTGGTTGTCTTTGAGCATGAACTGTGTCATGCCGTTGAGTTCGCCTATTATGGTGCAACCGGTCATTCGAGCCGCTTCATGTATTTCGCCCGCGGCGTCTTCGGTCATACCAAACATACCCATGAACTCCCCACCATTGCCGCGGAAACCACTCAGAAAACCGGTATTTCGGTGGGCAGTCACGTGTCCTTCCCCTATGAGGGACAGACGCTGAGCGGGATCGTTTCCTATCTCGGGAAATCGGCCCGGGTCATGGTCCCCAGTCCCCGGGGAAATTACTACCTGAACAACGACCATTCCAGGACCTATCTCAAGTACCAGGTTCCCGTTTCCCTTCTTACCCGAATTCCGTAAAGCAGGCTCTGCCTGCTTTTTTTGTACAGGATATCCAAAAATATTCCAATAATTCTGCTGATTTTACTATTTACTGACTTTCTTTGACCATGATATAATGACCGCGTCAAACGAAGAAAACACAACAGTGACCCGGCCTGTCCGGGCGCTGGCTGGCTGTTCCATATAAAGGAGGATGATACGTATGGATAACAATCGTTTCACCCAGAAAAGTCTTGAAGCACTGCAGAATGCCCAGCAGATTGCCAATAGTTACGGCAATCCGCAGATTGAACAGATTCATCTGTGCCAGGCACTGCTTGAGCAGGAAGCCGGACTCATTCCGCAGCTTCTCTCAAAGATGAATATCGACCCGAATGCGGTCCATGACGCGGTCAGCGCCGCGATCATGCGTCTGCCGAAGATTGCGGGCAGCAATCAGCAATCCTCTCTTTCCCCTGCCCTTTCCAAGGCCATTAACGCCGCCGAGCAGTCCATGCGCCAGATGCGGGATGAATATCTTTCCGTCGAGCATTTGTTTATGGGACTGCTTGACACGGCAGACAACGCCCTTGCCGGCGTGTTCAGGACCTTCAATATTGAAAAGAAGCGCTTCCTTGAGGCCCTTCAGAGCGTCCGCGGTGCGGCCCGGGTAACCAGTGAGGATCCGGAATCCACCTATGATGCGCTCAAGAAATACGGTCAGGACCTGGTGGAAATGGCCCGGAAGAACAAGCTGGATCCGGTCATCGGCCGTGACAGTGAAATCCGGAATGCCATCCGGATTCTGTCAAGGAAGACCAAGAACAATCCGGTGCTGATCGGTGAGCCGGGCGTCGGCAAGACGGCCATTGCCGAAGGACTGGCGCAGCGGATCGTGGCCGGTGATGTGCCGGACAGCCTGAAGAAC
>JAGAHV010000051.1:0-3708 GCA_017626895.1 Clostridia bacterium
TCTGCACATCGTGCCAGCATAGGCCCAGGCGGGCACAGAACAGCTGCACGCTGGAGATGCCGGGCAGGACATGAAGGGCTTCCGGTCCGAACCGCTTCCTGAGTGTGGACAGCAGGCTGTAAAGCCCTGCATCCCCGGACAAGAGAATGCCGACCGTTTCGTCGGTGGCGGCAATTTCCTCCATGGCCGGTTCAAAGGGAACGAGGCTGCGGCACTTTTCAGGCTGGTCTACGAGCGGGCGCAGCCGGTCTGCGCAGTAAAGCAGGTCACACGCGGCCATGGCCTCTCTTGCCTGAGCAGTCAGATAAAGGGGATTCCCGGGACCTGCGCTGATGACGTTAATCCTGTTCATGAATGGTCCTCCATACCGGAATTCCGGCCCTTCTGGCACTTGCCAGAAGCCGGGCATTGGCCGTGTTTGTTTCACCGATCCTGGTGCCGGCATCCAGGACAGCCTGGCAGCCAAGCAGATCCTTTTCTGCCCCGTCAAAGGCCGAATCCATCGTCCCTGAAAAGGCCGGGACGGAATGAACCCGGACGGCCAATGACAGGGCCGTCTCGTATTCCACGTCGTTTTCAAACAGGATGCCGGCGGAAAAGGGAATCCGTTTTCGTGTAAGAGCCCGGTAAAAGGGGAGACCGAATCCGGCGCCGCCGACCACAAAGACCCTGGCATTTCCTCGGGTCCGGGGCAGTTCAATGCTCCCGGTTCGGGTCAGGAATGTCCCTTCCTGAATCCCGTAGAGATGCCGGATGGTATCCCCGGCGAAAACCTCCTCCGGGGTGCCGCTGCAAAAGACGCAGCTGTCCCGGATGCCCATCACCAGATCCGAGACTTTTTCGGCCAGATCGATTTCGTGCAGGGACATGACAATGGTCAATTGACGATCACGCGCCTCTTCCAGCAGAATGGAAAGCAGTTCAATCTTATGGCGGATGTCCAGGTAGGAAGTGGGCTCATCCAGAATGAGGATCTTCGGTTCCTGGGCCAGGGCTCGGGCCAGGAGAACTCGCTGACGCTGTCCGTCGCTGACCGCAAGGAAGTCCTGTTCGGCCAGGTCGTCGGCATGGACGCGCGCAAGGGCGCTGCGGACAATCTGCCGGTCACCGGCAGTCAGGCGGCCGAACCGGCCGGTATAGGGATAGCGGCCCATGGCCGCCACCTCAAAGCAGGTCATCATCTCGGGGCGGACGCGGTCCGTGAGGAGCAGGGACATTTCCCGGGCCAGTGCGGCTGGGGAAAGCCCTGAAAGCGCCTTGCCGCTGATCATGACGGTCCCGGAAAGGGCGGAAAGCTGACCGGAAATGGTCCGCAGAATGGTGCTCTTGCCGGTGCCGTTGGGCCCGATGAGGGTTAGAATGGTGCCCCTGGGAAGGGTGAACGTGACATCACGGACGACGGGCACTTTGCCATAGCCGGCGGTGAGGGCCTGTACGGAAAAGGAGGGGTGTTCACGCATTTTCCCGCCTCCCTGATTTCCTCAGCATGAGGGCAATGACCACCGGTGCGCCGAACACGGCCGTGACAGAGCTGAGCGTCAGCTCAGAGGGGGCCAGAACCGTCCGGGCGATGAGATCGCAAAGAAGGCAGAAACTGCTGCCCATGAGGAAGGAAGCGGGAATAATGACCAGCGGTCGGGTGGTGCCAAAGAGCAGACGGGCAATGTGCGGCACGGCGACGCCCACGAAGGAGATGGGACCGGCAATGGCCGTGACCGTGGCGCTGAGCAGGCTGGAGAGGGTAATCAGCAGGAGACGGAAGGTGCGGACATTGACGCCCATGCTTCTTGCGTAGTTTTCCCCCAGCAGATAAGCCCCGACGGGCTTTGAGAGCAGCAGTGCAAAAAAAGCAGCCGGCAGAATGATGAATGCGGCAGGCACGAGATTTGCAAAGGTCAGGGCGGAAAAGCTGCCCATGCTCCAGCTGTGCAGATTCACCACATCCGACTCATTGGCAAAGGTGATGAGGAAATCGGTGAGAGAGGTGCAGATGCTGCCGGTCATGATGCCCACCACCAGCAGGGTAGACATGGAGGGTACCTTTCGGGCGAAGAGGAGAACCAGACCGGTGACCAGCAGGGAACCGGCAAAAGCGGCTGCCATGAGACAGATGAACGGGGCAGCCGAGAAAAGGCGGAGCAGGAAAATCATGGTGATGCAGACCAGGAGCCGTGCGCCGCTGGAAATGCCCAGCACGTAAGGACCGGCAATGGGATTGCGGAAAAAGGCCTGCAGCAGAAAACCGGAGAGGCCCAGCGCCCCGCCCAGGAGGGCGGCACCCAGGACGCGGGGGAGGCGGATATCAAGGAGAATGCGGGCCAGCCGGGCATCGCCGGAACCGGTCAGGATCCGGCCAAATTCATCCGGGGCAATCGGGACGCTGCCGATGCCAAGGCTCAGCGCAAGCAGAAACAGGAGGGCAAGCGTGAGCAACAGAAACATCAGCGGAATACGGATCTTTTTCATCGTTGTACCTGCTTTGCGGCGGAAGAGGCAGGGCGAAAACAGAAAGACCATCATTCACGGAATGATGGTCAGGCAAATAAAACGGTCCTGTAACCGTCTGCTGTCGACTGTCCTTCTTCCCTGCCCAAGAACGCCATGTCTGTGCAGCATGGGGCAGGTCTCCTGGCTGAGAATGCGGCCTTTGCCCCGGACATTCCTTCTCGGATAACCCAATGGATTCCATGCCCGGATCATTCATCACAGTAATGGCTGTTGCACCGGTCTTGCACCGGTTTCCCTTTTCATCCGGCCAGCTGCCGGACACCTCATCTGCATATGAAATTTTGAGCTGATTCTATCATACGCACCGGGCGGCGTCAATCCTGTTCGGGGAGAGGTCTCAAGCAGAGACTTGAAAAAGAGCAGTTCAAACGATACAATGAGTACCGCTTCGGTGACGAGGCCGGAAAACCAGAAAAGCAGGGTGAGAATATGGACAAACAGGCGGTGCTTTCCGCATACATTGAGGCAGTCAGGCCGGAACAGGAACAGTTTATCCGGCAGCGGGCGCTCAGAAAGGCGGAATCCATTACGGCTGCCATGCGGCCGCAGGAAGCAGAGGATTACCTGAAGAGTCAGGCGTTTGAAAACCTGAACCGTCATCTGATGAGAACGGACCGGGTTTATCAGGGAATGCTTCACGGGGAGATTCTCCTTGAACGGTATCAGGCGGAACTGGACCGGCTCTCGCCGCTGATTTCCCAGGAATTGGAAGCGGGGAATCCCATAGATCTGAATTTCCTGCGGTCCGTGAACCGGGCAAAGGTTCCGCTGTCCAAGGCGCGAAAGGCGCGAAAACGGATGGCAGAGGGAGCGGTCCGGACACTGCTGGAGCGCGCCGTTCCCCGCTATATCAGGGAAACGGAACAGCAGGTGGAACAGTACCTGAAAACCGGCGATCTGCGGGAACTGGTTTCAAAAGAGGAAAAAGTCGAGAAAGTGATTCCGTTCCTGATGGAGACCTGCTTCTCAAGGGGCATTACCCGGGAACAGATCATCCGCGCCGGATGTGACCAGCCCCTGAGCGCGAAAATGAAAAGTGAGATCCGGCGGCACTATCCGGAGATCTACAGTGCCAGACAGGTACTTTTGCCGGACGGGGAAACGGTGCAGACCATGGTGGACCGGGAAAGGGCCAGGGCGGAAAAAGCCGTCTGTGCCGGTGTGACTAGGCGCTTTCCCGCGGGGCGGATCCGGGGACAA
>JAGAHV010000052.1:0-4611 GCA_017626895.1 Clostridia bacterium
CAAGGAAAATACGGCATCGGAAATACGAGCTCAAGAAGCCGAAAAATAATTGTTGTGTGCACATAAAAACTGCCCATGAAGCTTTGATTTTACTAGCTTCTTTGGGCAGTTCTTTGCTATAATGTCGAAAGTACCGTTAAAGACATGGACTGCGGTCATCTGTGCGAGACGCTGCCCATATAAACGTATTCCAGTGCAGGATGGGACCCCTGGATGGAAGAAGAACGGGTGAGAAAGGGCCGTGTTTGAATTCCCCGGCTGCAGCGACAGCCCTAAGACGCACCCGCAGACAGAAAACGGGCTCGCGTGGCAAAGGGATACAGCGATATTCCCGGGGGAATCGGTCAATTGAGATTTGCAGGAGAGAGAAATGGATCAGATTGTCGAATGGGCGAAAGAGCTCCAGAGCCTTGCACAGGCAGGTCTTTTCTATGGACATGATGTATACGACAAAGAACGGTATCAGCGTATTCGGGAGATCGCTGCGGAAATGATGCTGATGAGAGCAGATGTGCCCGCCGAAAAAATCACCGGCCTGTTTTGCGGGGATGAAGGGTATCAGACACCGAAGGTCGATACCCGCGCGGCGATTTTCAGGGACGGGAAAATCCTGCTGGTCTGTGAAAAAGGCAAATGGTCAATGCCCGGGGGCTGGTGCGAGTTCAACCTTTCACCGGCAGAGAATACGATCAAGGAAACGAAGGAAGAGGCGGGGCTGGATGTTTCCGTTAGGCGGGTTATCGCTGTACAGGACAGGGACAAACACAACACACCGCCCTATGCGTATGGCGTCGTAAAAATCTTTTTCCAGTGTGAGATCCTTGGCGGAGCGTTTGCTGCCAATCCGGAGACTTCTGAAAGCGGATTCTTTTCTCTTGAGGAATGTCCCCCGCTGGCTGAAACAAAATGCAGCGAGGAACAGGTTCGGATGTGTTTTGACGCGTACCGTCTGGGCGATGACTGGACAGTTTTGTTTGACTGACCCATTCCGGATTGCCCGGAACAGGACAGGCAGACGGGCATTGATCTGGACGGGGAAAGTGCGGGAATCCTTACAGGACGAGTCGGGAAAGTGCTGAGATGAAGGTTTTTGCCCAGGGACTGTCGGGAGGCACAGCCCCTGTTCATACACTTTCTGACCTGATGCCTGTTGTCCCGCCGTCCGGGAAGGCAAAACCGCTTCGGCAGAGCATCCCTGGTGTGTGTATGTGGATGACGAATCATATCACAGGATCCTTGAAAGGGATCCTGAGCCGAGTCGGCAGATAGAAAGACTTGCTTTGAGATGGACCTGTCGCGAAGCGACAGTTTGCATAGTCAGGCTTCGTGCAATGCCACTCAGGCAAATGACCAAAACTGAGCCTTGCATAAAAGGCCCTGTCACGCAGTGACAGTGTGCATAGTCAGGTTTCGTGCAATGCTGCTCAGGCGAATGACAAGAATTGAGTTTTGCAAACCGGCCCTGTCACGCAGTGACAGTTTGCATAGTCCGAGCTTTGTACAATGCCGGTCAGGCAAATGACCAAAAGTGAGCAATACAAAAAGGTTCTGTCGCGCATCGACAGTATACATAGTCCGGGCCTTGTGAAATGTCGGTCAGGCAAATGACCAAAGCTGAGGCCTGAGGAGGACAAAATGGAGATTGGGAAGATAAAACAGACATACCGCAGCAGTGCCGGCACAGACGGAGGAAATGATTCGTTCTGCATTATCCGGATGCCGGATAATGAGAGAATCTGTTTTCGCAGGGACGGAATACGTGCCGGCAGTGAACTGCTGTCACGGTTCAGCGACTGTGACGGGTGCTATGTGGTGTTTGATGTGGCACCGAATCTCCAGGGAAAGACAAAGCTCCGGGCAGTGAATGTCTGCTGTCTGGAGGAGGCGGATCCGGAGACACTGGCCATTGGACTGTCACAGGAGGTCCTTTCCAGTGCCGCTGTCCGTGAACTGCTTCAGGAAAGGTGCCCTATGGCCATCCTTGGGAATGATCCTCAGGCCTATTTTCCCCTTCTGAAGAAAGCACCCATTCGGGAGGCATTTGCTGAGCGGGCCCGGTCGGGAAAGTTTGGCAGCAATCTGTCAGCGGCGATTGCGTACTACCTGAGGAAGTGGGGAAAGCGGGCGGTATGGAGTCCGCAGAACTGGTCCCTGATCGACTGGAAACGGGAATCACCGGCAGAGATGCGGAAAATGTGCATCCAGGCAGCAAAGATCGGGATAAACATTACCCCAATGCTCTCTGAGTATCCGTTTCTCTGGAGAGAGGATAAAGACTTTTTAAAGTCGCTCTCCCTGAATGCGGTGCAGACATTTCTGCTGTCAATGAAAGACAATCTCAGCCGTGAAGACTTTAAGTACCTGTATGGTAATCTCAAAGACAAATGGCTTCGGATGGTGCTCTGCGGAATTGCACCCCTTTCCTGTATCCTTGAGGTCCCTGAGGCAATTCATGACCTGCAGGATAACCGAATCCTGTCCCTGATTGGTGAGATTCAGTGGGACCGAACGGATGAGGCGTATATTTCTGAAAACGGGCCGGTCCTTTCCCTGGCGCAGACCCGGAATAATGAAGGGATTTATCGGACAATTGCCTCTGCGGTACTGGAGGCATGGATCATGGAGGATTCCCCCTGGTGGCCGTATCTCTCGCGGGAGGTTCAGAACAGGGTACTTCAGAAATACCGGGAGTCCGGCGTGATTTCCGGGTCAAATTCGGCCATCCGTGCGGATCTGGAAGGCTTTCTTGCCCGATACTATCCCAGGGACAAACGAAAAGCGTTCAGCTTCCAGCAGAAAGAGGCCATTCAGGCAGTCAATGGGGTGACGCTGCTTTTTGCCGTGCCGGGCAGCGGGAAAACAACGGTCATTGTTGCACGGGCAGGCTATATGGTGCATGGCCTGCACATTCCGCCGGAGAAGCACCTGATCATGACCTTCGGGAAAAGTGCGGCGAAGGAGATGGAGGACCGGTATAAGGCGATTTTCCGGGAGGATGGGGACGCAATTCCCAATTTCCGGACCATTCATTCCTTCTGCTTTAATGTGGTGGCCAGACTGAGAGAAAAAGGCGAAATCTTTCCGATGCTGCTCAAGGAAGTGGGGGATGAAAAGGAAGAGGGACAGAAACAGAGAAGAGCGCGGGAAATTGTGGCGGCGATCTGCGGACTGAAAGCAAAAGATGAACGGCTGGATGATCTTTTGCAGCGCCTTAACCTGCGGAGAATGAAACGCATCTCACCGCAGGAGGCCAGGGAAACGGAGTGGTTCCGGGGGATCACGCTGGAGGAGGCGTGGCAGGCCTGGCAGAGAAAAGACATCACGCAGAAAGGCATCCTCCGACAGATCATGAACACGGAGGCGTTTGACGAGGAAGCCAACGTAGTCATCGATACGCTGGCGACGCTGATCGGGTTCATCAAGAACCGGATGCTGCCGCCGGCAGAGATCCGGAAAATCAACTATATCGTGGGCAAACAGGAACGGCCCATTGAGCCGATTTACACGGCGTACCAGAACTACCTGAACCGGGAAAATCTCATGGATTTTGACGATATGCTGCAGCGGGCGTATCAGGGCCTCAAGAAGTATCCGGATATCCTGAAGCGGTACCAGGAACAGTTCCCCTATGTGAGCCTGGATGAGACACAGGACACCTCCATGCTCCAGCATGAAATTGTGGCGCTTCTTGTGGGCAAAAGCGGGAACCTGTTTATGGTGGGCGACGATGATCAGAGCATCTATTCGTTCCGGGGCGCGGTTCCCTCGGAGATGCTTGAATTCAAGCGCCGCTATCCGGCTGGGGAGAAGCTGCAGATGGGAATCAACTACCGGAGCGATATCAATATTGTCCGGTCTGCAGAACGCTTCGTAAAGGCCAATGTAAAGCGGGAAAATAAACAGATGCGCCCGCAGAGCCAGGACCCGGGCCGGATTCAGCTGGTACTGGTGCCAAATCTGTCGGCCCAGTATGCCTACATCATGGAAGCAGCAAAGCAGTACCTGGGAAACGGAAAGGATGACATGGCCATCCTTTTCCGCTGGAATGCCTCTGCGTTTCCGGTCATGGCCTGGTTTTATCATTATGGTATTCCCTTTGTCTGCCGAAAACAGCAGGAAGCCATAGATGCGGTCCTGACCCGGCAGGAAACCAAACGGATCATAAATCTTTTGCGGTACAGTCAGAACCTCTCCAGCATGGAAGCATTCCGGGCAGCCTGGTATGTGTGTTACCGGGGTGCACTGGTCAAGGATGACCTGACCATCATTGAACAGATCTGGCAGCGAAACCGCAGCCAGCCCGTGGCGGAAGCGGCACTTCAGTTCCTGATGACCAAGCCGGCCGAGGCCCAGAAATTTCGCAACGCCCACCAGGACGTGCTGAAGATCGCTGCCAGTTCCCCGAGGGCGGCCATTGCCTTCATGCTCCGGCACAGTGAATACGGCATCGTCAGCGAAAGCGGGGAAAATTCGATCAATACGTGGATGAGGATCTATGCGGTCCTGAGCGCGGCGGAACTGTGTGCAGACACAAAGTCCTTCCTGCAGATGGTTGACACCATGCAAAACCGGGAGATCCGGTGGCATCCATTCAGCAAACGAATCTGCCTC
>JAGAHV010000053.1:0-6973 GCA_017626895.1 Clostridia bacterium
AATTTATTGAGATAAAAGTCGTTGAAAAAATAAGTGGAAAAATATAAGGATGTATTGGAACGATCTGTGATTTCCAACGGCCCTTGAATTTTCTGGGGTCGTTGGACGCCACAGTTAACAATATACCCGGGAATTCAAGATGAAACCAGCCGTAAACGCCCTCACCGCCCCAGCGGCTGCCGGGGGCGGAAAAGAGTGTCTCATCCGGCGGGGAATGGAGAGGGGTCCGGGTTTCATACAGGCCAAGTACACGGGTGGTGCCCACCGGATGGAACATCCGTTCATAGAGGACATCGCAGAGTCGTTCGAGTTTTCGGATGGTCTGATTCATGCTCGGATCAGATTGCATGGAATCCCTCGCTTTCTTTCAGTTGCTGAGGTCATTATACAGGAAAACGTCCCTGTCTGCGGCGAAAAATGAAGATTTTGTTTGCTGACCGGGCCGGCAATGCACCGGCTGTGATATACTTGGACAGGAAGCCGGATCGGATCTGAACGGACCGATTGACGGGATTGCCCAAAAGCTTTGTGC
This sequence comes from Clostridia bacterium, assembly GCA_017626895.1. Classification (GTDB taxonomy): domain Bacteria; phylum Bacillota; class Clostridia; order Christensenellales; family Aristaeellaceae; genus Ventricola. Next base: position 533 of record JAGAHV010000053.1, read on the forward strand.
ATAAACAGTGAGGTGGAACAAACATGACAAAAACAGCCCGTTCTGTTTTTGCGGCAGCGGCAGCACTGGGGCTGCTGGTGCTGGTCATTTTCAGTCAGCCGCTTTATAGCGATGTGGATAACTATACGGTGGCAATGGTGGTAAACGGATGTTTCGGGAAGGATAACGGCTGCCAGTACACGCATGGTTGGCTTAACCGCCTGTTGTCGGTTCTCGCGGGAATTTTTCCGACAGCGGACGTGTTTACGCTGGTGGGGAGAGTGCTGCTCACTGCGGCCTTTGCGCTGCTTTTGCACCGGATGGGAAGGGAAAACCGGATTCCTTTGTTCTCGTGCATGCTGCTGGGCTTTTTTCTGTTTCTTTCGGTAGGGATTTCCCTGTTTTCCGGAAATTACGGCGTGCAGTGTCTTTTCTTTACCGGTACCGGCCTGACGCTTCTGTTGTCAGATACAGAAAAAAAGCCTTCAGTGCCCGGCTGTCTGTTTCTGGCAGCGGGTTTTCTGTGGCGGCTTCAGGTATCTCTGCTGTTTTTGCCCTTTCTCTGTCTTGAATTGATCTGTGGGAGGGGATGGAATATTCGCGAAAACCGGCTGCGTATAGTGGTTCCTCTTTCCCTGGTTCTCCTGCTTTTGGCCGTTCAGGCTTTTCAGGAACACCGGGAGCCGCTGATGTCCTCCCTCGCCTATGACCGGCCCCGGATCCGGTATCAGGATTATGGCGCCAAGGATTGGCCTGAGGTCAAAGAGGAGGCGGAGAAACGGGGAATCACGCATGCAGAGTATGAGATGGTGGATCAGTGGCTGCTTCTGGATACCGATGTGATCAATGCAGAGAAACTGCAGGCAATTGCTGAGGTCAGTCCCAAAACGGATTATCCGCTGACCCCGGATGGACTCCTTGAGGCAGCCCGGGTGCTCAGATGGTATTTTGTCGGTGAAAGCGTGCTCAACTATGTGTGGCTGGCAGCAATTGTGCTGGGGGCCCTGGCGCTTTTTGCGGCCGCGGACGGCCTTCGCCGCATTCAGCCGCTGCTGATTGTCCTGGGCGGTCAGCTGATCATCTACATTTATCTGATTATCGGCCGGGCGCCCATGCGTCTGATTCATTCGGTTTATCTGGTACAGAGTTTTGCCCTGCTGTGGGAAAGTCTGTCGATCCGGGACAAGATCCGAGGACACAAAAGGACCGTGGTTCTGGTCTGTCTTGGAGCGCTTGCGGCAATGTTTTTTGGCAGCAGCCTGCTGGGCTTGAAAGAATCCGGCATTCATCGCCCCCAGATGGCCATGAATGCCAGGGTAAATGCGGATGATTCCGCGCTCCGTGTCCCGGATGAGGAGGGGATCATCATCTGGGACAACTGGGGACAGGGATTCAATCGTCCGCTCATGAAACAGGGAAAGCTGCCCACGAGAGAAATGCTGATGAGGCATTTGCCGGCTGGGGACTGGGTCTACGGTCAGTCCTATTTTCAGAAGTTTCTGCGTGATCTGGGTCTGTCCAATCCCTACCGGGCGCTGTTTAATGATCCTCATCGGTATTATGCGGTTTCCGGGGAAACGTCGCTGGCCCTGTTTGCGGAACATACCCCGGGTTTTCATGCGGAGCCTGCCGGGCACATATCCGGCATCCCGGTTTACCGGTTTACACGGACTGAGGCCGGGGACAACGGAAAGAAATGACCCGAAGCCGCAAAACTTCCTTGACACGCGGGCGTTATTTCCTATAATGGTTTTTCCGGCAGCAGGAATGAGGCTGCCGTGGTCAGCAAAACCGGCAGAGGCCGGGAAGTTTCATTCGTGGAGGCGGAGTATGTCCGGAACAATTTATAATCAGCTTTCCCGGGAAGGCCGGGTGCTGGTGGATGAGGCCATTGCCCATCTGGCCGCGGGATATGATAAAGAAACAGGGCTTGTCACGGAGACACTGGAGGGGAAACCCTACCGCAGCGTACGCAATTCCATGTATTACGCGCTGGGCGTGATGATCCGGGGAGATGCGGATGCGAGAGAAATCGCAGAAAAGGTGATAACGACCGTGCTTGACCTGCAGATGGATGCACCGGGGGAAATCTGGCATGGCGTGTTCCGTCATCCGGATGATCCGGTTCCGCCGGCGGGAATGTTTGACTGGCACGAGATGACTCCGAAGGAACGATATCATCTGGATCTTACATGGGAACGGGTCGGTGATACCTTTGAACGGCTCCTCGAAGGGAAGACGGAGAACGGGCAGGCCATTCGAGCTGTTCTTGAAACCGCGCTCCGGCAAACGTTGCCGGTGGAATGGGACACCTATGAACCCAATCTCCGGGAATTCATCGGGATGACGTTTGCCATGATGCTGGAGCATTTTGAGCAGGAACTGCCGGAGGAACTGGTCAGGCGGATGGAGGAAAGCGGGGAAAAACTGATTACGGGTGCCCTTGAACGCAGCGAAGCGGGAATGATTCCGCTGAATACCAACGTACGGATTATGTATGTCTTCATTCTTGAGTGGTTTGCGCACAGACTGAATAATGGAATGTGGTTATGGTATGCCATTGATGAGGCAAAAAAACTGTATACGGAATATATGGAATTTCATGCTTGTGCAGAGTTCAATTCGCCGACCTACTGTGGCGTGGATCTTTCCACACTGGGATTCTGGGCCAGATATTCGAAGATGCCAAGCATCCGGGTTTTTGGCAGGGAAATCGAGGAGGGAATCTGGGAGGATATGGCTGATTTTTATAATCCGGCCATGCGGAATTTTTCGGGTCCCTATTCCCGCTGTTATGAGCTGGATATGAAAGTGCATACCTGTTTTTACGATATTCTCTACTGGGGGCTGGGCGAGGAGCGGTTCCCGTATCACCCATTTTCGATTGAAAGCGTGATTAATCCGCTGATGGTTCTGGGAGAGGTACATATCCCGGAAAGCGTCATTCCGAGACTGCTTGAAGCAGGGCCGGAACGGACCGTTGAGCGGAAATTCCGTGAACTCAGTGAACGGGGGGAGCCGGGCAAAAACGATGCTGTCTGTACGGCAACGGCCTGGATTTCACCGGATCTGATGATCGGTGCCATGGCCGGCAGTCGGAATACCAGCTATCAGCTGCATCCCCTGACGGTTTTCTGGATGGACGGCGGAGAAATGGGAACCATGACTCTGCAGCGGCGCTGTCTGAACGGCGTATACCGTCACATGCATACCATCGTTTTTGACGGGAAGGTGACGGACAGATGTGCTCATATGCGTGTATGCAATGAGGCATCCGCACCGGTGGAACTGGTTTATCTGGTAGACAGGAAAGGGGCAGATGCCGCCGATGTGAGCGAATCGGTCTGGAATTTTCCGGGACTGTCCATAAAGGCAAAGGTGACGGATGCAGAGGGAACGCAGATTGCACCGGCGGCCCGGCTCAATCCGGAAAATGGACAGCTGGAGATTGGTTATCTGCTGAGGCCGGGGGAGAAACTGAATTTCGAGCTGATCTTTACCCGGACATAAAGCACATTTCCCCGGCAGGACCGGCCAGTTTCGGCGGAAGATTTTGTCCATAAGTGGAAAAATAATTGAGTTATGGAAAGTTTCTCGTCTGCAGCGGCCAAATAACAGCCTGTTCTGCATTCGGGAACAGAGAAAAGCATCGGCCTTGGCCGATGCTTTTGTTCGTTGGCTGGAAGAGGAAGTCCTGAAAAGGCGTTTATCGCTTGTCAGGTGGAAAAAAACCAACATTTTTCCATAAGTCTGAAAAATATTGAGTTAAGGAAAGTTTGTATTGATTTTACAACTGATTTTTTGTAGAATCACGTTGGATAAACTTTCCATAACTCATTTATTTTTGCAGATAAGGACGGAAAATACATGATTGGCCGAAAAGAAGAACTGAAAAAGCTCAGGTCATTGCTGGAGGAAGAAGAATCGCAGTTTGTGGCTGTATTTGGAAGACGCAGAATTGGGAAAACCATGCTGATTCGTGAAAGTTTCAATTATCAGTTCACCTTTCAGCACACAGGGCTGAGCAATAATACACTGAAATCCGGTGATCGGAAACAGGCACAGCTGGACCAATTTGCCATATCCCTGGCAGAAGCCGGTTACAGGCCGGAGGAAAAACTGCGCAGCTGGAGTGATGCCTTTTCGATGCTGAAACAGGTCATCTGTCGTTCCAAAGAGAAGAAGAAGGTTATTTTTCTGGATGAACTTTCATGGATGGATACCAATGGAAGTGATTTGATTCCGGCACTGGAACATTTCTGGAATGGTTGGGTGACTGCCCGAAGGGAAAAAGATGTGGTACTCATCATCTGTGCTTCTGCAACATACTGGATGATTGACCGGATTGTCAATGCAAAGGGGGGACTGCATAATCGATTGTCCGGACAGATTCATCTGAAGCCTTTTACACTCGGTGAATGTGAGGAATACCTGAAGTCGAGGAAAATCATTCTAAACCGGCATCAGATTCTGCAGTGTTATATGATTTTGGGAGGTGTTCCCTATTACTGGAGTCTTCTTGAAAAAGGAAAAAGTCTTCCGCAGAACATCGATGCGCTGTTTTTCCGGGAGGGTGCCGTGCTGCAGAATGAATATCAGAACCTTTACAGTGCGCTGTTCAGCCGTCCCGAACAGTATATGAAGATTATCGAAACACTCAGTCAGGTCAATCAGGGAATTACGCGGGATGAAATCAGCAAACGTTCCGGGATACCCGTATCCGGGAATCTTTCAAAAAAACTGGAAGAACTGGAAAGCTCCGGTTTCATTCGAAAATACATTCCTTATGGTTATCAGAAAAGAAACTGTCTTTATCAGCTTCTGGACAACTACACGCTTTTCTATTTTAAATTTATCCAGGGCAGAGCGTTTGCTGAAAACTACTGGTCATCAAAATTTAACTCGCCTGAAATTCATGCCTGGAGCGGGGTTGCTTTTGAGAGGGTGTGTCTTGAACATATTCCGCAGATCAAACGGGCACTGGGAATTTCAGGTGTTTTGACAGAGGTGAATGCCTGGAAATGTAATCCGGATCCGGACCAGGGCATTCAGGGATCTCAGATAGACCTGCTCATCGTCCGGAGAGATCAGATCATCAACCTCTGTGAGATGAAATATACAGAGTCAGACTATTATGCGGATGCGGCATTTGACCGTGCTCAAAAACGGAAGATTTCAGATTTTCAGAAAAAAACCGGAACGAAATACGCGATTCATTCAACACTGATTACGCCATATGGGGTCGGGAGCAATGCGTATTCCGGTGAAATTCAATCTGTGATTACGGCAGAGGATCTGTTCGCGGATAGCAGATAAAAGGAGCGCCGGACGGCGCTCCTTTTATGCTGCGGTGAGATTACTTCGCGTTCACCTGATCATAGTAGGTGCCGCGGGCTTCGATGATTTCATTGAGGCCGGCGTTGATCAGGTTGGCGTGCAGTTCAGCCTCGAGGGAGTCGAACTGATCGGTCGGGCAGGAAATGAGGCGATAGACATAAGCGATCATGTCAGCCTTCACGATGTCGCCCTTCTGGGACTCAACTTCCGGTGCCATGGGCATGGTGGGATAACGGAAGAAGCCCTTCTGGATGGTGTCATAGAGGTTGGCGAACCATTCGGGTTTCTCGAACACGTTGCTGCCCATGTAAGAGGCAATGGCGCCCTCACGGGTCTCGGTGAAGTTGAAGTGTTTGTTCAGGATGTTCACATCATCCAGCGTGGCCTTGTATCCCATCTCGCTCAGCTGATCAGCGGTGAAGGGAACCGGAACGCCGTTCTCATCAACGGTGTGCTCGGGGGTATAGGCGATGTTCTCGGCAACGGTGGGATCAGCCAGCCAGTTGAGATATTTGACGCAGGCCTCGACCTTGTCAGCAGAGGTCCACGGAACCATGATGTACATGCCGTAGGCATACTCAAAGGGGTTGCGGACCTCGCCGCTGGAGGTGTTGAAGCAGGAAACCGGAACAAAGGTAGAGCGGACCTGAACGCCGTTCTCGCAGTTGAGGGCGTCCATGTAGTCAAAAATACGGGTATTGTCGTCGAGGAGGAAGCCGACTTTGCCGGAGGAAACGGCGGCCTTGTAGAGGTCCTCGGTGGTATCGGTGGCAAAGTCCTGCATAATGATGCCGTCGTTGTAGAGCTTGTTGAGGAGACGGATGCCCTCAAGCGCGCCGTCGTGCAGGGCAATGTATCCCTCGGAGTGCTGATACTGATCTTTTGCATCAGCGAAATCGACGTAGGAACCCACAAAATTGAGGTAGGCCTTCTCGGTGTCGGTACGGCCGCTCATGCCCCACGGGATGCAGTCGGGATGGGCTTCCTTAACGGTACTTTCGACGATATGGTAGAACATGCCCGTTCTACCTATCTTTTTTGTCCAAATCTGTGCACACAACCATATAATGGCGTAATAACGAGAAAAATATATATTGACACGTCTAAAACATACAGATATAATAG
>JAGAHV010000054.1:0-10711 GCA_017626895.1 Clostridia bacterium
ACCAGTTTCCGGTTTCCTGCACGCGAAAAGTTTATCCGTTTTCGTTGAAAATCGGACGGGGGTTTGCTATAATTTATGAGGGCTGTTAGACGGTTTTGCAGAGGTTTCAGAGGTAGTGTGAGAATACAAGCAGAGGAACAGGGGGAGAACATATGGGAGTGATCGATGTAGAAGGAAAGAAATATTTTTCCGATGTCAAATACTTTGCCGATCTGTTCAACTATCTGCTGTACGGTGGCACACCTGTTATAGATCCAAAGAAGCTGACAGAACTGGATACCAATTTGATAGTTACCCCGTATGGCAACGGAGCAAAGGTGCGGGTCCAGAAATATCGGGATCTGCTGAGACTCTGGGGCGCCTATATGGATGAAACGGCTGCATATGTGATGCTTGGGGCGGAGCTTCAGGGGACAACAAACTATGCCATGCCGGTGAAGAAAGGCCTTTATGACATGATTGGCTATGCCAACCAGGTGGAGGAAGCAAAAAAATCCTATCAGAAAAAGGATGAGAAAAACGATTCACAAGAGGATAATAAGACCGGGAAGATTAAACTGACCAGCGCCGAATTCCTGTCAGGCTTCCGTAAGGGAGACAAACTCATCCCTATCATTACGGTAACAGTTCTTCTGTCAGGTGATGATTGGGATGGACCGGAGGATCTTTACGGCATGCTGGATGTAAAGGATAAAAGGTTGCTGAAGTTTATCCCGAACTGCCCGATCAATCTGATTGCTCCGTACAGAATACCCGACAGTGACTTTGATAAGTTTAACACAGATGTTGGACTGGTCTTGAAGGCGTTAAAGTATGAGAAAGTCGGTGCTGACAAAATTTTAGAAGAATCGACGTATGAGCAGATTGACAGGAAGACAGTCGAATTCCTGAATGCGGTGGCAAATTTAAAACTTGAATTAAGTGAAAAGGAGGATCAGGTAGATATGTTCGAGTCGATACAAAATAAATACAAGAAGATGATGATTATTGGGGCGATAAATGGCATGCGAGATGTTGGAGTGGCAGACGATGATATCGTGGTAAGAGTGATGAAATTGTACGACGTTACCAGGGAGTATGTGGTTGACCTTATGAAAACAGAGGCGGCATAGACAGAACAATAATCATTCTTTGCGTATACTTTTGTCTGTGAGCTGCTCTCTTCAGGCAACTGATAACATAAGGAGAATCAGGTAGATATGTTCAAGTCGATACAAGATCATAACACGAAGATGATGGTTATTGCAGTGATAAAGTACGGGAGAAAACAAGGAAAATCTGATGATGTTATTATCGCGGATGCGATGGAACTGTTCGATGTTACCAGGGAGTATGTGATTGAGCTTATGAAAACAGAGGCGGCATAGACAGAGCAATCATCATTCTTTGCGTATATTTCTGCCTGTGAGATACGCTGTTCAGGCAGCTGACAACATGAGGAGGATCGGGGCAGATATGTTCAAGTCGATACAAGATCATAACACGAAGATGATGGTTATTGCAGTGATAAAGCACGGGAGAAAACGTGGGGATTCTGATGATGTTATTATCGCGGATGCGATGGAACTGTTCGGCGTTACCAGGGAGTATGTGCTTGACCTTATGAAAACAGAGGCAGCATAGACAGAGCAATCATCATTCTTTGCGTATACTTTTGTCTGTGAGCTGCTCTCTTCAGGCAGCTGACAACATAAGGAGAATCAGGTAGATATGTTCGAGTCGATACAAAATAAATACAAGATGATGATGGTTATTGGAGCGATAAAGTATGGGAGATATAATGGGTATTCGGATGATGATATTATCGCAATAGTGATGGAAACGTTCGATGTTACCAGGGAGTATGTGCTTGACGCTATGAAAATAGAGCCGGAGTATGATATTCACGGGGCATTACTGAAAAGGGAGTCTGTTATATCCGGATGATTGAATGAGTGCCATCTGGGTCCAGATTCTGACAGTGGATCATTTTATGAATTTCCCTGATAAAAAACAGTTACAGCCCGGCACTGGCCGGGCTGTAACTGTATCAAAAAGAAGGAGTTATTTTGCGGTCGCCTGTTCGCCGGCGATCCGGCCAAAGGTGAAGATGTCAGCGATGGCATTGCCGCCGAGACGGTTTCCGGCATGGATGCCGCCGGTAACCTCGCCGGCAGCCCAGAGCCCTTCGATCGGTGTGCCGTCTGCACGGAGGACACGGGTATTCGTATCGATGCACAGTCCGCCCATTGTGTGATGCAGGGAGGCTTTGCGCGGGCTGATGCAGATGCCCATATTCGGATCTGCTTCAACCGCAGCCAGATCAATGGCGCCGGCAAGAACTTCTTTTCCGAAATCTTCGTCTTTCTGATTCAGAACGAAGGAATTGTAACGCTCAATGGTCTCGCGGAGTTTCTCTTCCGTGAATGCGGGCTTGCAGCCTGCCGCGCTGGTTGCGGTTGCTGCGGCCAGCTCTTTTAGGGTGGATCCGTACCAGATATGTCCGCCTTCAACCATACCCGCAACACGGGGGTTATAATCCGTACCGGTCAGCATCTGGTCAGGCTTGGAGATATCTCCGCGTCCTGCGTAGATGATGTAGAAGATGCCGTTGTCCAGTGCGAGGGAGGCTTTGGCCAGAACGTCGCGCTCGGCATATTCATTGACAAAACGGTCGCCGTTTCCGTCAATCCAGATCTGCTCTGCCGCATCTGCCCAGATGCCGTCGGTCATGGTTCCCTTTACCGGGGAGGAGGAGGGCATCATCTGGGCAACACCCATGCCGAACGTATCAGCGCCAAGTGCGGTGGCCATCAGGATGCCGTCGCCCTCGTTGGTTCCCAGGTTGGTGCTGAGAGTATGGTCGCTCAGATCATCGCCCCAGTATTTGTCATATTTCTTGACCATGGCGGGATTTGCGCAGTAGCCGCCGGTGGCGAGAATGACGCCGTTTGCCGCATGAATGGTAATCTTTGTGCCGGTAACCGTTTCTGCCTTTGCACCGACCACACGGCCTGCCTCATTGGTCAGAAGCTCGGTGCCGCGGGTTTCCGTATAGATTTTAACGCCTTTTTCCTCAGCAACCTTGACCAGCTGGGGAATACGTTCGGCACCGCTCATAAAGCTGTGCGTTCTGGGCCACATGGCGCCAAGGACAGTGCCGAGTCCCGGATATCCGCCGTAATTGGCATCCTTGCCATAGGAGGCCTGAAGGCCGATGGTGTCCATCCATTCAAAGGAACCGAGGGCGTTTTCAGCCAGCGTACGGGCAAGCTCGATCTTCGGGGCAACATAGCTGCCATCCAGCAGCTGACGCAGACCGCCGGTATAGCAGTGCCACATGTGAAGGGCAATGGAATCAAAACCCGGCATGTCGACGCCGACGGTCTTTCCTTCATTGGCAGCATAGAAAGCTTCAATATCCTTCTTGAGCTGCTCAAGAACGGCTTTCCACTCCGGAAACTCATCAAATTTGAGCGCCGGATCATCCGGGGAGATGGCCAGATAGCCGTCCATCGTATCCTTCTGGCTGCGGGTCAGAAGCATGGCGCTCTGGGCATCAGGATCCACGGCGTTGTAAGCAGCACCGGCAACCAGGGTATTTCCGCCCATAACGCTGCTCTTTTCGATCAGGATAACGTTTGCGCCGTTCTCGGCTGCCGTGATGGCAGCTGCAAGGCCGGCACCGCCGCCGCCCATAACCAGAACATCGGTGGACCATTCCTCGTCCGGTCCGGCCGGCTCACGGTATGCCTCAGCGGTCAAGGCCGGTACATCCAGTCCGGATGCCTTGATGGCATTCTTGACAGCGCCGATGATGGCATAGCTGGCAAAGGTGGCACCGGTAACGGTGTCAACATCGACCGTCTGATGTTCGATAATCTGTGCGGGAATCCGATCCCTGGCCACATAGGTGATGTTCTCCGTCTCCGGATACTTTTCGTACTCAATGCCCGTGATCTTTCCGTCATCAATGGTGACATTGACGATCACCTCGCCCTGCATGCCGCGGGCACTGCCGGTAAACACGGCAGGCTCCGCCAGAGCGGAAAGGCTCAGGAGCATCAGCATGGACAGTGTCAGGAAAATACACAACGCTTTTTTCATGTCAAAAACCTCACTTTCTGTTTTTATCGGCACTGCAGACACGATATCATTACAGTTGACTTTACAGTCAAGCGTTTTTTTGAAAAAAATATGACCGGGATGTGCCTGGTGCGGCGTCGATTTGTCAGCGGAGAGCACCGGAAAAGTGACGGCAGTCAAACCGCGGCTCCGGAAAATGACGACGGTGAGGGATGAAAAAGCGTGACCAAGCGCAGGGAATGCCGACCAAAGCCATTTCCCGTACAATGTCGCTCCGGCAAATGAACACTGTGAGGCCGGCAAAGAAAAGCTCAATGCCGCATCCCTTGGAATAATGCTGGAAATGCTTGACAAAAACCCAAAAAACGGGTTATAACCTTCCAGATAACTCTAGAGTTTGAGCAGATTTCCGGAGGCGCAAATGAAATTTTCAATCGGAGAACTGGAAAAACTGACCGGAATGAACAGAACTGCTCTGCGGTATTACGACGCGGAGGGGCTTATTGATCCGGAACGTCAGGAAAACGGATACCGGCTGTACTCGGATGAGGATGTCATGAGTCTGATTCAGCTGAAACAAATGAGTGCCTTTGGCATTGAGCTCAGCGAAATGCCTGGTTCTGCACGGAACGTCGGCATAAAGGACGTATGTCTTTCGCTGGTCCGCAAAGAGCAGATCATTGAGCAGGAGATTGAAGAACTGTATCAGAAGCTGGCCAGGCTCCGGCTGCATGCAGAGGCGTACAAGACGTGTGCTGAGGGAAATTCGGAGGTTACGGAGAGCCGCACGGTAGGTGCGTACCGCCTGTATCTCAGGGAAAATGACCCGGATTCCGCGAAAACGGCCAGGATTTTCAGAAAGTGGATGAGCGATGTTCCCGACACCTATTCGGTTGTCCGGATTCCGAGATCGGTCTTTTCCCTGCCGGCGGAGGCCTTCTGTCCGGTGGATGTCGGCATTGGCCTTCTCAGCGGCGCTTTTCACAGATTGCAGGAAACCTTTGAACCGCCCATTGAGTATACGCCGCCATGTAAATGCATCCAGGGGATGATCAGGACCCGTCGGATCGATCAGATCAGGCGCGGCGATCTGAATCCGTTTGAGAAATACATGGAGGAACATGGACAAATCCCGATTGGCGATTTTTACGGATGGGTTGTCTATACGCCGGCAGATCATGTCAATGACTGCTTTCATATCTCCGTCAGGATCGGAATCGGATAAAGGATGACCTGATTCAGGAGCAGCCCAATACGCACCGACAGATTGTCAAAGCCGGGGCAGGACAAAGCCGCTCAGCCAAAGATCAGCGGAAAGGCGTGCAGAGGAGGGGGCCTGCCGCAGGCGGTTGTTTGTCAAGTATGAGTACCAAAATGTCACGGTGCCGAAGGATCAGGCTGCGGCTCATTAACAGGGATGTTCTTTCCGTCAAGGACTGCTCCCCGGGACTGGAAAGTGAGGTTAGGGATATACACTGTGTGACTGTTCATTGGGCAGCGGCCCAGCTGATCAATAAACTATCTTTGAGACCTGAAAAGGAGTAGCACTGTCGCACAGCGACAGTCAGGCAAATCCAGGCTGCGCAATGCTGCTCCGGCAACTGACAACTGTGAGGAGGATAAACGGTATATGAATGTTGGAAAAATCAATCGGAGGATTGTCCTCTTGGTTTTGTGGGTACTTCTGCTGGTTCTGGCCGCTGGTGCGATCGCGGAGAAAACGACGGATGAGCACCGGCTTTCGCTGGATTACGGGGATCCGCAGAACTGGGTCTGTATGGGGGAGGAAAATGATCCGGCACCCGCGGATGTCTTTTTCATCGCTCCGTCTGCGTTTGGCGGAAAGGAAGGATCCTGGGTGATGGATCTGAGCAATGAAAAAGGGCGATCCAATTTCATTGGGACAGTCAATATGGAAAAGGGAATCTACGATCAGGGAACCCGCTTCTATGCGCCTTTTTACCGTCAGGTGGGCTATAACGTGTACAGCCTGCCGGAGGAGGAAGGGGAAGCACTGAAAAAGACCGCGTACGCGGATGTGAGGGATGCGTTCCTGTACTATCTGGATCATCTGAGCGAGGGAAGACCGTTTATTCTGGCTGGGTTTTCCCAGGGAGCGGAAATGATTATCCGCCTGATGAAGGACCTTTTCGAAGATGAAGCACTGCAAAAGCGGCTGATTGCCTGCTATGAGATTGGCTGGCGGCTGACAGGGGAGGATACCCAAACCTGGCCGTGGCTCAGAGCAGCACAGGGGAGAACGGATACCGGCGTGATCATCTCCTTCAATTCGGAGGCAGAAAATGTGAAGGAGTCCGAAGTCGTTCCCGCAGGGGTAAAGACGCTGTCGATCAATCCCCTGAACTGGCGGACAGATGGCGTGAAAGCTGAAAAGGAATTGAATCTGGGTGCCTGTTTTACGGACCACGAAGGAAAGATCACGGATGAGGTCCAGACGCTGACCGGTGCGTATCTGGACGAGGAACGCGGGACGCTGAAGGTGACGGATATCGATCCGGAGGTTTACACGGCAACCCTGCCGACCCTTGGCCCCGGGGTCTACCATCTGTATGACTATCAGTTCTTCTACCGGAACCTGCAGCAAAATGTGCAGGACCGGATTCAGGCCTATCTTTCGAAGACAGAAAGGTAGACAGCGAGGATGTATTCCTGTCTGTCTTTTCTCTTTGATTCGATGACGGTCATGTGTCCTGGCAACGTCTGAATTCGGGGGATGCAGGCTGTCGCTTGCGACAGGGCCGGTTCTTTGCCAGATTCAACTGAGATGGATGCGTGAACAACTCAATGCGAACAGCCGTTCGGAGGGGAACACGCTCTTCAGGCGTGAGGACTTAAAGATCTTCTGCAGAGACAAGTGACCACGACATTCAGCTGACTGGATACATACGGATCGGAACATCCCTTTAAAATGACAGGAACATCTCAGATCATTGTGCCTTTGTCCAAATCAGTTCGTTCGTTTAGGGAAAAAGGAGTTATTTTGGAATGAAAGCGATGTTTAGAGTCTGGAGAGAAACCACCCTGGTCATTAAAATTCTGATAGGCCTTGTGCTAGGAGCACTGCTGGGAATACTTATCCCGAAAGCGACCTTTCTCAGCGTTCCGGGGGATTTATTCGTCGGTGCGCTGAAGGGAATTGCACCTCTGCTGGTCTTCGTGCTGGTGATCAGTTCACTTGCCAATGCTGCCGGCGATATCGGAAAGCGGTTTACAACGGTGATCATTCTGTACATGGCAAGCACTCTGATCGCCTCCTCCATCGCCGTGGTTGCCGGCTACCTTTTCCCCGTGACAATTAAGCTGACAGACTATGCCGCCGAAGCGGTGCCTCTCGGGGGACTTCAGGATATTCTTCATTCCATCCTGAGTAACCTTGTGCAAAATCCGGTTGCGGCAATCGGCAGCGCCAATTATGTCGGTGTTCTGGCCTGGGCCGTGCTGCTCGGGCTTGCTTTCAAGACCTTTGCTTCGCCGAATCTGAAAGCCTCTCTGCAAAACATCGCAGATGCCGTATCCCAGGTGGTCCGGTGGATCATTGTTCTGGCCCCCTTTGGCATTTTCAGTCTGGTGTTTTCAGCCGTTTCCCTCAGCGGACTTCAGATTTTCGAGGAATACGGCAGGCTGCTGCTTTTGCTGGTAGGCGCAATGGCTTTCGTGGCATTTATCAGCAATCCCCTCATCGTTGGGCTGCTCCTTCGCCGCAACCCTTATCCGCTGGTCCTGAAATGCCTGCGGGAAAGCGGAATCACCGCTTTCTTTACAAGAAGCTCTGCCGCGAATATCCCCGTGAATATGGCTCTGTGTGAGCGACTTGGGCTGGACAAGGATTTCTACTCCGTGTCCATTCCCCTCGGAGCGACCATCAACATGGATGGTGCCGCGGTGGTCATCACCATCATGACAATGACCGCAGCGCGTACCCTGGGGCTCAATGTGCCCATCATCAGTGCGCTCATTCTGAGCGTATTGGCCACCATCGGTGCCTGCGGTTCCTCGGGCGTGGCCGGAGGATCACTGCTGCTGATCCCGATGGCCTGTTCCATGTTTGGAATTAACAGTGATATTGCCATGCAGGTCGTGGGTGTTGGCTTCATTATCGGTGTCATTCAGGATTCCTGCGAAACGGCGCTTAATTCCTCCAGTGATGTGCTCTTTACCGCCACCGCCGAGTTCCTGGAGTGGAAAAAGGAAGGCCGGAAGCTTCCGCTGTAACCGGATTGGGCTCGATGCGTCAGCGTCGATCTGTGAAGCGTGAGCAACAGAAAAGCAGCGGGGCCGAAAGACCGGGCTGCTCTTATAAGGATTGGCCTCGATGCGTCAGCGTCGATTTTTGAAGCGTGAGCAACAGAAAAGCAGCAGGGACGAAAGACCGGGCTGCTCTTATCAAGGAGAGTACAGAGCATGAAATCCATTCAGGAGATTTATAAGATCGGCAAGGGCCCCTCAAGCTCCCATACGATTGGACCTGAAAGGGCCGCAATACTGTTTAAAAACGAGCATCCTGATGCGGAAAACTATCGGGTGATTCTCTATGAATCCCTGAGCAAAACAGGGAAGGGGCATGGCACAGACCGGGTGCTTCGGGAGGTCCTTTCGCCAAAGCCGACGGAGATTGTTTTTGCAGAGGAATCTCCCGCGGATCTGCCGCATCCGAATACCATGGACTTTGAAGCCATCTCCGGCGGGCAGGTAACGGACCGGCTGCGGGTGCTGTCCGTCGGAGGCGGGGATATTCGGGTGGAGGGTCAGCCGGGACTTGAGCCGCCGGAGGTCTATCCGGAAAACACCTATGCTGAGGTAGAGCAGTTTCTGCGGTTTCGGGGACTGAATCTGGCGGAATATGTGGAGTTCAACGAAGGGGAGGAGATCTGGCCATTCCTGGAAAAGGTGTGGACCACGATGAAAAACGCCATCAAGGAAGGGCTGCGTCAGGAGGGGGAGCTTCCCGGAGGACTGCATATTCTTCGGAAGGCAAAGCTGCTGTACAATCAGGAAACAGAGAACGAGCTTCCCCAGGTTCGTGAAATCCGGATTCTCTCCGCCTATGCCTTCGCGGTCAGTGAGCAGAACGCGGACTGCGGCACGATTGTCACGGCACCGACCTGCGGCGCCTGCGGCATTCTGCCGGCAGTGCTGCGCTATGCGCAGGAGATCAACGGTTTCTCAGATGAGGTAATCCTGCGCGGACTGGCTGTTGCGGGGCTTTTGGCAATATCATCAAGCGGAATGCCTCGATTTCCGGGGCAGAATGCGGATGCCAGGCGGAGGTAGGTTCTGCCTGCTCCATGGCTGCGGCAGCACTGGCCTATCTGTACGGCCACAATACAAATCAGATCCAGCACGCGGCGGAAATCGCGCTGGAGCATCACCTTGGACTGACGTGTGATCCGATCTGCGGCCTGGTGCAGGTGCCCTGCATCGAACGCAACGCGGTTGCCGCCCGCCGGGCCATGGATGCCTGTGATCTGGCCAGCTTTCTGGGAGACACGCAGCGTATTTCCTTTGACATCGTTGTCCGGACCATGTATGAAACGGGAATCAGCATGAACCAGCGCTTCCGCGAGACTGCGGAGGGCGGACTGGCCAAAATGTTTGAGCGCCGCAGAAAGTGAGGGCTCATGCCCGCCTGCCTGATTCAATGCGGTGAACAGTCTGCACTGGTGAGCGGAATGATTGGATTTAACGGATTTGTGACCGTGATTGAGCAGCTGCAACTCAGGAATCAGGCATGCAATGAAGGCGACGGAAGATAACGGCGCTTCAAAGCCTGCATTCAGTCCGGATAATGACTGAGGCGCCTGTGCAGAAAGATGAGCGTAAAAAAAAGCGTAAAAAAAGCACCGGAATTTTTTATCCGATGCCTGAGAGTCACTTGACAAAAAAGCCAGAATCCTTATAATTAGAGATGAAGAACGGCACCAACAGCTGTTCCTCAGTTAAGTTTGAGTTGAATAGCGATCGCTAGACCGCAAAACGACCGTCACTTTGCCGAGTGGCGGTTGTTTTTTTCATTGCGGTCCGCGTTTTTGTGGGTTTCCCGAATGACAATGGTCACCGTGTACTTCCACACATGAAACGTAATACGCAACGTCCTATCCCCCCTTTCGGTTCAGGGAGTAGGAACAGCCGCCAGCTTCCGTTCTTCACCACCTCTTGCGAGGCGCTCATATTCTATGAATTTTTTAATCTCATGTCAAGGTTTTTCAATGGGTTGCGCCTTCACGCCATGATCAGCACAGATTTCCTCTACCTCTTCATGGCTGAGAACCCGGTTTATCCTGATACGGTTTGAAATGATCCAGGGGAAAGGCTGCTGCGGTTTGGTGCGGAAGAAGTAATAACCCTCAGGAATGGTCCTCAGTCCGTTACAATTTGTAACCAACTGCTCCTCGCCATCTACCTCACATTCGCACCATACGGTAGCTTTCCGCTGTACCAGTCCCACCCCTTGTCGTTTTCCGATCCAGTCTGTAAACGGAACAGTGCAGGAGTGCCAGCCGGGCCGACGGGCCAGGGGACCCAGTGAACTCTTCACATGGTTTTCGTCCACCAGTTCCCCCATGCCTGCTTCAAGCCACTC
Organism: Clostridia bacterium; assembly: GCA_017626895.1. Taxonomy (GTDB): domain Bacteria; phylum Bacillota; class Clostridia; order Christensenellales; family Aristaeellaceae; genus Ventricola. The sequence goes on from JAGAHV010000054.1 coordinate 10,667, forward strand.
GCCCATCGGCAGTTCCCGGCATCGCTCCACAAAGAGCGGATACAG
>JAGAHV010000055.1:0-21582 GCA_017626895.1 Clostridia bacterium
TATGTACATTTTGCATACATGACCGGCATCCTGCCCATTGCCAAGTATACCAGCGGATCCCCGCTCAATATGTTTCATGAGTTTTCAGCCTTCCAGGACAGCCAGTTTTATCCCTTCTTTGGATTGACAAGGAATGAAATCCAGGAACTGATGCGTAGAAATGGATTCATAAAACCTTCCATGGAAGAGTTGACAAGCTGGTATGATGGATATGTCCGGGAACATGATGGCGAGCACATGTTTAATCCGGCTTCTGTCTCCCGGTCCCTTTTAGATGGAAAGTGTAAGAGCTATTGGACAGGAACAGGGCCAATGAATGAAGTCCGGGATATCATCCAGCATAATGTGCAGGATTTGCGTGAGGACGTCATCCGTATGGCGGGTGGCGAAACACTGGATATTGAGCTATCCGGATTCAGCGTGGAGAAAGAAAAAGTATCTACAAAAGATGAGATCCTGTCAGCTATGGTTGTCTATGGTTTTTTAAGTTACTTTAACGGGCATTTACGCATTCCCAATCATGAGCTGATGCTGAAATTCAAATCTGCGCTGTCTTCTGAGAAACTCGGCCTCAAACAAACGTTGGAGGATTCCAAACACCTGCTCAATGCCACGCTGGAACAGAAGGACAGGGAAGTGGCCTCCATGGTTGAGGATCTTCATACAGAAAAGATTCCATTCTTTGAATACAATGATGAAAATTCACTTGCCTGTGTGGTGACTATGGGGTACCTTGCGGCACTGGACAACTACCGAATCACCAGAGAAGACAAAGCAGGAAAGGGATATGCAGACTTTACATTTGAGCCAAGAAACAGAAGCTTTATCCCGATCATCCTGGAACTGAAATACAATCACTCGGTTAAAAATGCCTTGAAATGTATCAGGGAGAAAAACTATATTTCCCGCTTCCGGGAGTATCCAAAAGTCCTGCTGGTTGGGATTAATTACAGCGAGAGGACGAAAAAACACACCTGTAAGACAGAACTGGTGGTTCCCGGAGAACTGCTGCAGTAAGATCCAGAGAATGGAACTTAACTGCAAGTGAAAATACCGGCAGATTGTTTTTCTCTGTGCGCAGAATCACTGCTGTCTATGCACTCTGATTAAAAGTGGTTGTTGGATGTGAATGTCAGAAGAACGCTTGTTTTCTGCTTTACAGGCCTCACAATTATCATTTGCTGCAGCTTCTTTGCAAAAAGCCCGAATTGACTAATTGCCGCTACATCGACAGCAATAATTATCCTTCCTTCTCGGCCGTTACCGCCGTCATATCATCAAGATTAACACAACAAAACCTCCGAACCCGACAGGGCCTTTCCCCGTCAAGTCCCCTATATCTCCTTTTTCAGTTAACAATGATTTGACGATATGCCGGAAAAATGAATCATAAGCAGACCCACCTAGCCAGGTCATTTCGTCCGAATTATGTGTGATAGCTTTTGATCTCATTTCCACTGTCAAAAATATAATGGAAGCTTCCTGTCTAGGAAGCTTCCGTTTATTAGTCCACCAATTGACCTCTGGAGCTTAGCTGATTGGGAGGATCGATAAAGCAATGTTATTATATTAAGGACATCAAACTAAATAGACTGAGAGCATCTGTATAAAAGCAGATGCTCTTCTTGTATCCAATGTGCGTCAAATACTCGATTGCACATTGGTCAGATCGCGAATATCGCTGATTATTTTGAGTAAACGTTCATTTTCCGCTGTCAGCTTTTCTATCAGTCTACGTTGAGAAGCGATTGTTTCATTATCAGCTTGAGCGCGTTCTTCTGACGATTGTGCGGCAACAGCTTTGAGGAGAAATCGCAGTATTTTACAGTAAAGTTGCTTCCTTTACTGCCTGTCGCCATCCTGAAGCTCAAAAAAATGGCCAATCGGACATTTGCTTATCCGTCGGCCATTTTTCTGGGATGTTCTACGGTATTCTAGCCTTATTCCCCTTAAGAAGCAAAGCCTGAGGTTATTGCCCTAAACTTAATGACATTGACAGTAACATATCGGCCTCTTATTTTTTGAAAAGATACTTTTTGTATATATACAAAAGGCGTATAGAAAGGATAAAATGTAACAGATAGTTACATACAGCATCTTGCGTAATAATGGCAACATTCAACTATATGATTTGCGACACGAGAATTAATGCAAATATCTCCATAAAGAGCATTTCCCAAACCTGAAGAAGCAGGAATACTCAGATTCTTCGATCATGAAACAGTATATCATCGCAGATAAAATGGATCCAGTTCGTCCTGTGGAATAGCCAGCGTTTTCAGATTATTAATTGTCACCCAAAATCGCACAAATTCAGTTTGAAAAAAATCCAAATAGGTGGGTAGAATTAAGTATTTTAGGGGGAACCATTTAATGAACTTTAAGAAACTGATTTCCTTGATACTTTCAGTAATGATGATTTTGACAATCACTTTTGCGTTTGCTGAAAATGTTGTTAATCCGGATAATCTGGAGGATCTTACGGAAGAAGAACTTGCTACGCTAATTTCCGGAACCTATTATGGATTTACGTATTATTATGATCCAAGGACTGGAAATCTTATTATCAAGGGCGAAGGAGAAATGCCCAGTTTTGCAACTGAGAAGGCACCATGGTCAGAGTTTGCAAAGGATGTAACACAGGTTGTTATTTCGCCCGGAATCACAAGCATTTCAGAGGGAGCCTTTGAAGGATTCAGCAATCTTAAAACGGTTACCATTCCGGACACAGTTGTCGAGATTGCTGCAACATCCTTTACTGATTGCGAGGCAATAGAAACGGTTGAATTTACCGGCGAGGCAGAAGTATTCCTGCAGATCGTTGAGGCAAGTAATACTACTGCTTTCGAAAAAGCAACGATTGAAAAGATTGATGCCGCAGAAATACAGCAGCAGGTCGAGACGATAGAGGTCGAGTACGAAGAAATACTTGCTCAGAATTCTGAGGCTATTATCCCTGCTGAGAGTCCGGCGCCGGTTGTTGCTGAGACCAATAATGATGATTCTAATGACGATGACGGATCATCTGCGCAGGAAAAACCATCGGATCAGGAAGTATCATCTGATCCAGAACCTGAAGATGACTCAATAAAGACACAGTATGATGGTTACTACAGCATTACCAGGACGGTGGATGGTGCTGAACAGACTCTCTTTTATAGTGATAATGGTGCTCTGCTAGATGGAGAGATAACTGTTGAAGAGGGAAATCCCAAGACCGTAAAGGTATTCTCAAATGGAGTATACAAAGAAAAAGTTCAAACAGTTACCGAAAAACAAAATAGCACTGTAGTTGTTTCCGTTATCGTCTATAACAAAGATGACAAACGTGTATCTGCGACACGGACATATACATTCTCTTATGGTGGAGTCAGAAAGGTTAATGAGACTTATGAGTATGAAGGTAATGTTCAAAGGGTCAGATTAATTACATACATGGACGGCGTGTTAACAGAGGACTCTGTTAATACAATTGAGAACAATCTTCAGATTGCATCAAGCGGAACGAGATACAACTCGAACGGCGAAAAAACCGCAACATTTACCTCGGAATACGAATATGAGAATGGAAACAGAGTTAAAGTAACGAATTCAAGTTATGATGTCAATGGCGTTTTGACCAATAAAACGGAACTTAAGCGAACAGGAAATGGGCTACGGCAGACCGAGTCTTATAATGCATATACCGATGGTGGGATATTCTACGAACAAAATCATTCTTATGAATATGATGCGAATGGCAACAGGACTAAAGAAGAAGCGAGATATTATTCAAATGGCACTATAACTGGACAATTAGTCAGTACTTACGAAAATAATCAAATGGTTCAGAGCACTGATACGCGATACAATGACGGTGTGATTGCGGACATGATTGTTTCAACATACAAGTATGAGAATGATACTCGAGTTGGAATAACATCAGAAACCTATCGTTCCTTTGGCAATGATAAAAAAACGGTGAGACGATCTGTTTCAGATGAGAAAAATGGAGTTAGTACAGAAACTTATTACTATTATAATGAGGATGGAGTATATCTCGGAAGTAAGCAAGAATACCGGGCAGGTTCTGATCTTGTCGTGACCTATTACGATGCAGATGATCATGAAACGGAAGATCCTTCTTTTGCGGATGGTTCACAGAATTATAACGGTGGAGAGCCTACTGGTGGGTATTCTGGAAATGAAGAAGTAAAAGATGGCGAATATACGGAAACATATACATTTGACGGCGGAACAACTACAACGGTGACTGTTTACGAAAATAATGTTATGAAAACGCAATCATCGACAACAGTATACGCTGATTGGAGTGAATATCGTAACCGATCCTATAATGCAGATGGTTCTGTGTTAGAAGAACAAACAAACAAGGATGCCAGTGGAAAAATAATTTTCCACGAAATCACTCGGGGGATAGAGTTTTATGAAGATGGCAGTCTGGTTCGGACAGAAAGAACCGTCCTGGGAGAAAATGATATTGAACTCCGTACACAAATAGATGAATATGCTAACGGTGAATGGACTGGCATGGTAACAACACTGTACTATAATTACATTAATGGTGAAAAGAAAACAGTCGAGGAATCAGTTGCAGATCTGAATAATGAAGTTCGTACGGATACCTATTTCTATTTCGATGAGAATGGAGTATATCTCGGAAGCAAAAAAAGTTATTGGGCAGGACCTGATCCTGTCGTGACCTATTACGATGCAGATGATCATGAAACGGAAAATCCTTCTTTTGCGGATGGTTCACAGAACTATAACGGTGGAGAGCCTACTGGTGGGTATTCTGGAAATGAAGAAGTAAAAGATGGCGAATATACGGAAACGTCAACATTTGACGGCACAACAACTACAACGGTGACTGTGTACGAAAAAAATGTTAAGAAAACGGCAACGATGACATCTGTATTTGCAGATGGCAGTAGTAGTATTAAAACCTATGTGTATAATGTAGTAGATGGTTCCGAACTGGTTGAATGGTCATATAGAAACGCTGCTGGAGAAGAAACAAGCCATTTTAAAACTAGAGAACAGAGTTTCTACAATGAAAACGGCTCGCTATACAAAACTGAAAGCACAAAACTGGACGAAAATGACATAGAAACAAGCAAAACTGTTCATGATTATAACAATGGTGAGTGGACAGGTACAACAACGTATAATTTTGATTATATCAATGGTCAAAAGGTAACTACCCATCAATACAATGATAACGGAGGAAATCGTTCTGAAATACAATTTTATTATGATGGTAACGGCCAACTTCTAGGGAAGAAAGTAACCAATTCTGGTGTCGTGACCTATTACGATGCAACTGGTCAGAAAACGAATGATCCTTCTTTTGCTGATGGTTCACAGAGCTATAACGGTGACGGTACTGAAAAGACGAAACCATCTGAACAAACCACACTTCTAACCACGAACAGCCTAAAAAAGGCTACAGCAGGCGTCATTCCGCAAATGACACACAATCTGGAACTTGATCCTTTGACGAGTACATCTCCCGTACAGGAACAGTCTGATGTGCCGAAAACGGTGAAAGATGGAACGGAGATCCTCAATGGAGCCCCCAGTGCAACAAAAATGACGCAGCAGGCCAGCAGTGTTCCAACAGAAGTGACACCACAGCTGAACTACACGCCTTATGATGCTCCGGTAACCATGAAGACGACAACAGGTAGCGTCAACGTGCGCAAGAGCCCGGATTCATCATCTGATTTAGTGGATCAAAAGGTGAAGGATGAAACGGTGAAGGTTATCGGTGTGACAGACGACGGCTGGTATGTGCTGGAAAACAATGGCTATGTCAAGGCGGATTATCTTAAAACAGTCACTATCACGGAATATGACGCACCTGTGACACTGCATGTGTCTAAGAATAATGTATTCATCCGAAAAGGCCCAGGCAAGTCTTTTGATTCACAGGACAAGGTGAATACCGGTACTACGGTGAGTGTTGTCAGTTACAGTGATGATGGCTGGTATAAACTGAGCAATGGCGGATATATTTCAGCGGAATTTGTAACAGATCAACCGCTTTCGACCGGAGGATCCTCTGGCGGATCGATCACCGGAAAAACGGATACGGCATCTACTTCCGGCTCAAATTTCACTGAGGTAGTGATGTTCGAAACCTCCATGAAACTGAAAGTATCTGCTGAGACAGCCGAGATTTATGCTGGCCCCGCAAGCGGATACGATCTTGTTGAAACATTGCCAAAAGGCACAAAACTTACAGCGGTAGGCAGGTTGGCCGACTGGTATCTGATCGATCTGGATAAGTATCACTTTGTACATGCTGACCTGGTTGAGTTGGATGTCTACGTTGAAGCAGAAACGAACAATAATACGGAACTTGTAGAAGAAACGGGAACTTTGAATAATGAAAATGTGACTAACGTAAACGAGCCACTGGAAAATGAGAACCAGCCTCAAAATAATGAGCCGCCACTGGAGAATAATACGGCGACGCCATCCGAAGCAACACCTGCTGCGTAAACAAAAGGCACACTTAAAAATGCTACTCGATTGGAGAAACGGCGGCGACGGGTATAGGCCAGAATGCATTGTTAAACTAACAGGTATTACCTGGAGACACGGAGTGTTGATCGGCACACGCTGAAGGTGAACTTTACAGATGGGGAGAGCGCCAAATCGACATTTACAATCGTCCTCGCATCGGTGAAAGCACATCCTTTGCCGCAGACAGGCGACCACAGCAGACTGTTCCTGTGGATTGGCCTGGAAATTAGTGCATGGTTGGAGTTTTCTTCTTCGCCAGGAAGAGAGCATAGGAATTAGATCAGAGGAGGCGTAAATGCCTCCTCTGATTATTTCTGTAACCCAGACTCTTGATCCCCATCTGCTTCAGTACTGGAGCCGTCGCAAAGGGTGACGATCACCTCGTACAGCATTTTCTCCATTACACAGCCAGCATGGAGGAGACGAGCGGCTGGATCCAGGATCCCCAAAATGTGGATAGCGTTATTGACAGTCTGAAACAGCTCAGCGCCAGAGTTGACAAGGGAATCGAATGAAAATTTCCGGCCTTCTGGCCGGTTTTCTATTTTAGATGGTCCTCTGTTTGCCATCACAAGCTGACTGATCCAGAGTCCCGCCCGTTTCCTCAACAGTTGTGTGAATGGGAAGCCGGATAATGAAGGATTGTCCTCCGATTCATATGCTGACAAGAGGATAAAGTGGAGAGCAGGCAGGGACAGAGATCGTGAGATTGCCTTTTCTTCTGACGAAGCATATGCGAAGCCGGTAACACAGGATACCGCCACCAGCTTGCTCACCATATATATCCAGGGCACTTCAACAAGCAGCGGATCCGAGCTTAAATATGTTGTTGATTCGGTTAGCGCATTGAGGACACATGCCAGCTGTACGTGCCGATGTGTTCGTGTTTGTCAGAAAGAGAACTAAAAAAACGCTGTGATGTCTGGCCGTTTCAGCGTAGAATAATCTGAGTTATTCAAGAATTATGATTCCATCGTTGTCTATTATGACAACGCGATAACTATCCCCGCTCATGCTGGTGCGGAAGGCTTTTCTTTATCAGGAGGCCTCTTCATGACATCCATCCACTGCGGATCAGACCATCAGATCATCTGCAAACGCGGCATGTCGTTTCCCATAAACCTTCCGTCGGAGCCGAAACGCCGGACGCCATGACCGACGTGGAGCTGAACGCAAAGCTGCAGCACAGCTATGAGCAATCTCTTGCGGGTGAAGGCCGTCCATTCGAGGCGGTATTTGACGAACTCGAAAAGGGCCTGGTCTGTTGTCGGATTACCGAATCATCATCACCCCGGACGCCATTCGAGACCTTGTTGATCTGCGGGACTACATCGCGTATGTGTTGCTCATGCCAGAAACCGCTCTGGCTTATATTCAAACCATTCATCTGGAAATCGGCAGTCTTGCTCACATGCCCGCCCGCAACAGATGTGTGGACCAGGAACCCTGGCATTCCTGCGGCATTCACAAGATCATCGTGAAGAACTTCTACGTGTACTTCCGGATTGATGAACCGGCCAGCACTGTCTTTGTTCTCATTGTAATCTACGACAGGCGCGGCCAGCTGAAAGCCCTTTCACACATGAAGCTGAATTGAATCACAATTCGGCTCTGAAAGAAAAACCGTCTGACCTGACAGGACCGCTTTCAAAGGTCCATAGACAGATTTAAAAACTTCACCCATTGTACGTATACTTTAAAGCTCACCGCTCTGAAATGTCAATAAAGCTCTCCGGCCCAGGCAAGCCTGGCCTGCGGTTCTTTCCGTTTCATCCAGACAAAAACGATCCACCCAATAATGGGTGGATCGTTTTGAAACTGATTATTCCTCCGCCATGATGGAAGCTGTCACGAGCTGAGCCACAGCTGCAAACCCTTCATCTGATGCCGGCACGAAAGTGAACTGCACATAATTGCCGGATTCCGTCACGAAGTTCACATACATCGCATCCGCTTCCGGCATGCTGTAAGTGACCGCATCCAGCCCGTTCAGCTGAACACGTTCTGCATCTTTTACGCCGTTTCCCTTGATCGTGCTGATCAGGTCATCCATCGTTGTGCCTTCCTGTCCCTGATGGTACGAGGCGAAAATGGCGGCCGTCTGATCTGCAGGCGCAAACTTCCCGAAAATGCCTTGCTCAGCCTCCTCTGCCGTGAGATCCATATCCTGGAAAATATCCGGAACCCAGATCTTCAGCGCAACGTTATCGAACGTATACCAGGTGCCTGCAATTCCGGTGGATTCAACGTTGACATCCGCCCAGTTGATGGCAGAAACGCTTTCTGCTGAGGCAACAGTGAGCATCAGCAGCAGGGCCAGGGTCATCAGGGTGACAAGAAACTTTTTCATAGAGAGATCCTCCTTTTTTATTATCCCCGGCCGCAGCCGGGTGATGACAGAATTAATCGGGCTGCCTTGTGTATTCTTTCAGCAACATGTTTTCAAGCATCTCAAGCTCCGTTTCCGGATCTGATCCCTGCTCCAGCAGATACACCAGACCAACCGCATACCGCGTCACGGCCGCCATCATGATATGAAAGGAGCTTGAAAACATCGTCGCCTCAGGAATGCTGCTGTTCAGCGTACCGTCCCTGACGCCCCGCTGATACATCCCGTGAAATGTTTCACCCAGCCGGTCGACAACCAGCAGATACGGCTTTACATGTTCCGGACCGTGTTTCTCTTTCCGAAGAAAACTGTTCAGATCATAATTGAAGCGCAGCATTTCTTTGTCGTTCCGGAATAGATCCAGAAAAGAATCCAGATAGAATTTCATGTACTCCGCACCGGTCATGCGGTCCATCTCATCCTTTGTCACCGACGCTTCATACCTGCTGATATAATCCGCCCATTTCTGTGAAGCCAGTTCCATCGCCAGGGATACCTTGCTGGAAAAATGCCGGTACAGCGTGGCAATCCCATATCCGCTTTTCCGGGCAATGGAATCCAGCGAAACCGCTTCAATTCCCTTCGCCGCAAACAATTCAAAGGCCGCATCCAGAAAAGCCTGTCTCTTGACTGCCATCTGTGCCGCATCCTTTTCCCTGCTTCGCAATGCGAATTCCTCCTCACGCTACTCATTCGCCAGCCCGCTATGCCTTCGGACAGGCTTTGAACGGTTGCCGCGCGGCTGGCCAGGTTTTCCTTTTATTCCCCCGTGCGTTTATCGCGATAGTTATACTATCACAACGAATACTTTTACGCAATACCATTTTCAATATTATTCCGATATCGGAACAAACCGGACAATGGGATACCTTGCGGAACTGGACAACTACCGAATCACCAGAGAAGGCAAGGCCGGAAAGGGAATTGCAGACTTTACATTTGAACCAGGAAACAGGAGCCTTATCCCGATAATCCTTGAGCTGAAAGTCAATCACCCGGTTAAAATGCCTTGAAATGCATCAGGGAGAAGAACACTATCTCCCGCTTCCGGGAGTATCCAAAAGTCCTGCTGGCAGGAATTATTTATCGCCCGTTTTTCATTTCTGCAGTAGTGTACCGGCTGCGACTTGTGCTAAACTTTTCACGACTGAAATTTCCTGGACGTCGCCCAGGTTGTCCTGGCACTGGGCGAAGGGGTGGAGATCAGCGACATCTACCAGGGCAGGACCGTCTCGGGCATTCTGCGCCGGATCCGGGAAAAGCGGCGGGTTTATGACCACGAGCGACTCAGCATCTATCCGCTGACGGAGGAACAGAAGAAGTTCTTTTTCGTCCGGATTGTCGGCGCAGGTCCGGAGCTCTCCTATGCCAATGTGCCGATGCTCCTGCAGCTGCCGGCGGATACAGACCTGATTGGGCTCAAATCCCAGCTTGAAGTGGTCATCGACAACCATCCCTATCTGAAAGTCCGTTTTACGGAAAACCCGGACCCACGGGCGGAGGAGCGGGACAAGTACGTGGCCAGGCGGGATGACACGATCCCGGCCGCGGTCGCCCTTTTGCAGGGACAGCCGCTTGACCGGGACAGCCTGATCCGCCCCTACAACCTGCTGGGGAAGGAGAACCTGTACCGGGCAGCCCTGTATGATACGGAAAACGAGGGAAAATTCCTGTTCATGGATTTTCATCACGTGCTCATTGACGAGGCTTCCTTTGGCATCATGGTCAGCGACCTGAAGGCGCAGTCCCGAAACAAATGACAACATGCAGATTCCACCCGGACAAAAAGCAGAAGAAGAGCCGCCATGCAAGGGCGGCTCTTCTTCTGCCCACTCAACTGAACGTTTTCATATAAGGCCTCCGCAGCGACTGTTTTCCTCTGCTCAGCCCTCCCTGGATTCCCGGTACATTTCGGCATACCCGCCGCCCTTTTGCATCAGCTCACGGTGCGTGCCTACTTCCCGGATATCCCCATCCTTCATAAAGATGATCCGGTCGGCGTGACGGATGGTGAAGAGGCGATGCGCAATGATAAAACAGGTTCTGCCTTCCATCAGCTTATTCATGGCCTGTGTAATCAGGTATTCGGTCCGGCTGTCCACCTGGCTGGTGGCCTCATCCAGAATCAGGATTTCGGGATCCGACAGCACGCATCTGGCAATCGTCAGCAGTTGCATTTCACCGGCGCTGAGCGCAGAATGATCGGATGAAACAGGGGTATCATACCCCATCGGCAGCTTTCGGATAAAATCGTCGCAGTTGGCGATCTGTGCCGCCCTTATGATCTCCTCCCTCGAGGCATCCGGCTTTCCGTAGGCAATGTTCTCCGCCACCGTTCCGTCAAAGATCCAGGCATCCTGGAGAACCATGCCAAAGGCGCTGCGAACGTCGTCTCTGGAAAGCCCGGCGATATTCCGTCCGTCGAGCCGGATTTCCCCGCCGCTGATCTCGTAGAACCGCATGAGGAGATTGATGAGTGTCGTTTTTCCCGCGCCCGAGGGGCCGACAATGGCCACGGTTTCCCCCGCCCTGACCGAAAAGGAGACATCGTGCATCAGAAGCTTTCCGGGAACATAGCCAAACTGCACATGCTCAAATTCCACATTTCCCTTTACCGGAGGCATCTCCTGTCCTTTGTCCACATCCTCCGGTTCATTAAGAAACGTGTCCAGTCGGCGCATGGCGGAAAACGCTTGCAAGAGTCCGTTGACCGAGGCGGAGATGGAGGTAAGCGGTGAGGTCAGCATGTTGCCAAAGAAGATGAATGCCTGGAACTGTCCAATGGTCAGTGTGCCCTCGATCATCATTTTCCCGCCGATCAGGCACAGCGCAATGAACGGAAAGTTTCCCCCCAGGGAGCCCAGGGGAATCAGGAAACCGGAGACAAATCTGGATCTGGCGTAACTCCGGAAATACGCCTGATTCTTCCGTTCAAATTCCGCTTTCTTTGCCCCTTCGCAGTTATAGGCACGGATGATCAGGTGATTGCTGCAGCTCTCCGCGACGCTGGCATTCAGATCCGCCTCCGCCTGGATCTGCTGATCAAAGAAGCGCTGGGAGGCCCGGCTGATGATCAGCATCAGGGACATCAGCACCGGCAGGATCGCCATATAGATGAGTGCCAGACGGACATTGGTCAGGCACATCATGATAAAGACGCCGATGAGGAGAATCCCCTGCCCGAACAGCACCGGCACAGAGGATTCCATCGAGTTGCCGATATTCACGATATCCGAGGTGGCCAGCGCCTGCAGATCCCCCATGGGATGCGTATCCAGATACCCGACAGGCACCCGGAGCAGCTTTTCCGCCACCAGATCCCTGAGCCGACGGGACAGGGTCTGGGAGATCTCCACCATGTTCCTCTGCACAATCCCATCCACGCCGTTGCCAAAAAAGTAGAATATCGCCGTAACCAGTGCCAGAAAGAGCACCGACGCATGATCCAGCACACCGGTTGCCACAAAATTGCTCAGTGCATCCGTGATCCTGCCGGTCAGTCCCGGAGCAATCGCCAGACAGATCTTCCCGGCAGCCGTGATGAGTATCGTAAAGACAAGGAGACCTTTCTGATCACCGATGATTCGCAGCATCCTGCCGGAACCGGATTCCGCCTTCTTTTTCTGCATGTTCTTTTCCTCACGTTCCAGGACGCGGCGCCGTGTGCGCCGCGTCCCGGTCTTTTGGCGTTGAGACTTCCCCAATGCTCAGTCTTAGTCGGCTGCTGCTGTCGCGGCAGGCCCAACGCAGTCGGGTCTTTTGGCACCGCCATTTTTCCATTGCTTACAGTCGGCATCCTGCCGCTGTAGCGGCAGGATGACATCGGGGCTAATCTTCCCTGCTGCACTGGATTTCATAGATCTCACGGTACGGGGCACACATCTGCATCAGCTCCTCGTGTGTCCCCTCTGCCGTCACCTGCCCCTTATCCAGGAAAATGATGTGATCTGCCTCTTTCACGCTGACAATTTTCTGGGAGATCAGAATCACCGTTTTCCCGGCAAGCAGTTCCCGCATGGCCCGGCGCACCTGTTCCTCCGTCTTTGCATCAAGGGCTGAGAAGGAATCATCAAACACATAGATCGGACAAATTCTGGCCATGGTCCGGGCCAGCGAGAGACGCTGACGCTGACCGCCTGAAAAGTTCATTCCCTCCTGTGCCATGACGGTATTTACGCCCTCCGGCAGTCGTTCCAACACCTCCTCCAGGCAGGATGACCGAATGGCCGCCTGCACCCGTGTCTCCGGAATGGAATCATCATAGCAGCGGATATTGTTGCTCACGGTGTCCTGAAAGACCATGGGGTGCTGCGTGGCATAGGCAATGCTGCGATTCAGATAGGCCGGATCATAGTCGCGAATGTCTCTGCCGTCGATCCGGATTTCCCCGGCATTCATGGCATAGAAGCCCTGCAAAAGATTGAGCAGGGTCGTCTTGCCGCTTCCGGTAGCCCCGATAATCGCCGTCGTTTTGCCCGCCGCGGCGGTAAAACTGGCCCCGGCAATCACCTCCGCCGCGCCATATCCAAAGACGACCGAGCGGAATTCGACCTCGCCCTTTTCGATGCCCTCTGTCACGGTGCCCTTTTCTGTGTGCACGCAGGTGTCCAGAATCTCATTCACCCGGCGTGCGGACACATCCGCCTTTGGCAGCAGGTTCACCAGTACGGGGACCACGGCGAGGCTGGCGATAAAATATGTCAGATAGCTGAAAACCAGCAGAAGATCACTGACCATCGCCGTTCCGGCCGTCACCTGCCGGGTCCCGATCAGGTAGATCCCCACCACGGTCCAGTTCATGATGATCAGGGAGATCGGCGAGAGAAAGTTGATGCGGCGATTCGCCTCTATTCCCTCCCGATAGACCGCCAGATCTGCCTGCGCCATCTTTTCCCGTTCCAGCTCCTGGTTCCGAAACGCGCGAATGGTCCTCGCACCGGTCAGCTTCTCATGGACCAGCAGGTTAATTCTGTCAAGCATCCCCTGCACCCGCTCGAAATACGGGCGGGATCTGCGTCCCAGGAAGATCATGATGAACACGGTCAGCACAAAGGCGGTCAGCAGAAGAAGCGCGATGGGCACATTCATCATGAAAAGCAGCACCAGCATGCTCAGAATGATGAACGGCACCATAAGACTGCTTCGGGTGAGGTTAATGAGGAGCAGCTGCAGTTGCGCGATATCCGGCATGACCCGCGTGGTCAGACCGGAGGCACCCACAGTCGCGAACTCCTGAGGGGTCATGGCGACGATGCGGTCCATACAGTCCTTCCGCATCTCACACACCACCGACGCCACGATCCTTGAGCTCACATAAGAGGTCACCACCGTACAGGAAATGGCAAGAACGGTGAACAGCAGCATTCTGGACACCCCCCGATAGACGATGGCCATATCGCCCTGCACCACCCCCTGATCCAGCACGACGCTTTTCATCTCACCCATGAAATAAAACGTCTGGATCGTGATCTGAAGACCCATAAAGAGCAGCACGGTCAGCATTGCCGGAAGGTGATGGCCCAGGTATTTTCTCAGCAATCTGAACATCCGCCTTACTCCTTATCTTCAAGCTCCAGGAACATCTTGTATTCCTTGTCGTTCTTCAGTACACGGACCGGCTTGATCTGGTTTTCGGAAACACCGAGCGTGTACATCTTCGCCTCACGATACAGCAGGAAGGTCTGTGACTGGAGGAACACCACCCGCGGCGCCGAAAGCTCGCCGGTGGTCACGTAGTGTGCATACGACGTGCTTGCCCTTGCCAGCTCCTGCCCCAGAATCTCCGCCGCACGCTCCCGTTTCTCCTTCGGCACCGGAACCACCGGCTCCACAAAGATGACATAGCGGGGCGGCTCCCCATCCCGGTCCGAATACATGCAGTAATCCACCGTGCGGATCCCGCTCCGCCTCTCGAACTGGCCAATGGCAGAGTGCAGATGATCCTCCGTCAGCTTCTCGCCTACCAGCGAGACAACATCCTTCTTCCGGTACAGAACGGAGATCATGGGGGTCTCATTGTAGAAGCCGGTCACACGGACAACGTCGCCCATGCGGTACCGATAGAACCCGGACTGATTCGTGATGACCATCTCGTATGCCTTCCCGTATTCGAGCTGGTCGATGGTCAGCGTTTCCGGGTTTTCCGGCTCCTCCTGCTCCTCTTCCTCCTCCACCGGGATAAATTCATAGAAGCAGCTCTGCGGCAGCAAACAGTAGGACTCATAGAACGGATGCCGCGCGACGCCAAATATGCCCTCTGAGGCCACATAGGCGGCCGTATAGTACGGAATCGCCCTGCCGGTATGTCCCTGCATCTTCCGGGCATACACATAAAAGTTTCCGCCCCAGATTGCCGAAACAAAGGACATCCCCGGCCAGAGCCTATGCACAAAGCCCTCATCAAAGCCGCCGGCAACCGCCTCCGCCACCTCATCCGCGCGTTCCGGATTCGCCTCCAGTTCCTCCTGCAGCGTTTTGCGCAGCTCATCCGGCACCTGGATTCCGGGATCAATGGTGCCCGTCCGGATGTCCTTTACCAGCAACTCATGATTCGCCCAGATATACTCAAGGATGTCCTCCAGTGCCGGAATATATGCGCCGACCATGGCACAGACCTCCCGGTCCTCAAGGAAATACCGGGCATAGAAATAGCGGCGGTCAAAGTTTTCCGGGCAGAGCATGACCTCGGCGGGCGTTGAAACAAAGAACCGCATGAGCTTCAGCTGAAAGCCGCTCAGCGCCGCGGCTGAAATAGCCCCGAACTCTGTGCCATCCGGCAGCTTGTTCTTCGACAGATTCAGCATCACCAGAAACTTTCCGGTGGGAATGTCGGCATCCTGGGTCGACTTGTAGTATTCCGTAACGGCCGCCAGAAAGGCATAGCTGTAATTGTGGAACAGATCCAGGCCCTGCCGGGTCACCGGAATTTTCTTCGGCACCCCGGTCGTGCCCGACGTGCTGGCATAGTAAACCACCGGATACGCCGTGAGAAGGTTCTTCTCCCCCTTCTCCGTCATCCGATCGATATACGGCGCGTAATCCTCATACGTCGTCAGCGGGACGGCCTTTCGGAAATCCTCCGCGTTTTTGATCCGGTCAAACCCGTATTTCCGGCCATATTCCGTCTGTGCGTTGTCCTGCAGGATTCTCTCCAGCAGTTCCTTATTGACCGCCCTGGCTGTCCTGCTCTTCGTATCCAGCTCGCGCACCGCGCCTCTGGAACGACACAGGAAGTGCCACCGGATCAACCTGTTCATGATTCCTGCGAAAAAGTTCATTCCGTTCTCCTTTATAAACAGTGACTCGGTCTTTTGGCACCGCTATTTTTCCGGTGCTCATACTTGACAAACTGCCGCCGTGCGGCAGGCCCTCCTTTATAAACAGTGACTTGGTCTTTGGGCACCGCTATTTTTCCGGTGCTCATACTTGACAAACTGCCGCCGTGCGGCAGGCCCTCTCCTTTTTTGGGGTTCAGTTGATCCTTAATCCCGTATAATGGTTACATGAAATCCGCTATTCGAATCAATTTTTTCGAAAACGATGCTTCTCGATATGCACATGTATCCATGTCTCTCCTGCTTCTCATTTCATGTAACAATTATTGGAATGTATCATGAATCAGAATGCAAGACTTGTCCTGCTAAAAAGCCAGTGTTTATTCGTGTTTCCCGAAATTGCTTTTTGGAAAATTGGTATAACATGTAACCATTATCCGGGCTAAGGATTGATGTTCTTTCGGCGCGCAGCTTGTCTGTCGCATCTGCTCAGCCAATAGGCGCCAGGCGCCGAGCCCAATCCGGGGGTTTTCGCTCCGCCGATGACCTATTTTTTCATTCTGCGCATCCAGTACTCCATGACTCCATGCACAACCTTTTGCTGCTCCTCCGGATCCCTCACCGTGCTGGGGAAGGCATTGACCTCCGCGATGGTATAGCCTGTCGGCGTATACATGAAATCGACGGTAATCAGGGGAATATCAAACAATGCAGCTGCCCGTTTCGCCATATCTGTTACCTCGGCCTTCGGTGTAACTTTCGCGATGACGCCGCCCTGAGCCGCATTGGACCGGAATTCATTCGGATCCGACGCGGTGCGCGTAATGGCGCTCAGGACCTCTCCGTTTACCAGAACAATGCGAAGATCCTTTCCTTTGGAGGTGGAAATGTATTCCTGTGCGATGTATGTCTCCCCTTCCACCAGCTGCTCACTGTACTGCTTCCATTCCTCCTCATTGTGAATCAGAGTGACACCGAAGCCGCCGTGTCCCCCATTCGGCTTGACCACAAAGGGATATCCCAGGTCTTTGATGATGCCGGACGTGTTCGTGTTCCTGAAGAACGCCCGCGTCCGCGGGATCGGAAGTCCTGCCCTGGCCAGCCGTTCGTATCCCAGCACCTTGCTGCGGACAACGTGAATTTCATTAAGCGGCACGATGGGCTTTACGCCCTGTGCCTCCAGCAGTTTCTCCACAAAGCGTCCATCCGTATTCCCGACCATGAGCCAGTAATAGTCCGGGAAATCCAGTTTCTCCCCTTCATACCGAATAACCATCTCTTTCCCGGATTCGATTTCAATTTCCAGATAGTCAAGCCAGATCAGCTTCAGCTGAATATCTCCAGTGGAAACCTGCTCTGCTGCCTTATTTAATTTATCCATGCCTTTTGTTCTGATATCATACTCCACATTTCCAAGCAATCCCCAAATAACCATTTTCCTATCTCCTTTCCTTTATTCCACGAGGTTATTCTGCCGTACTCATTCCAGGACTTCCCTTCATCTCCGGCTGAACCGTAAATCCTTCTTTATAAGCCGCAGCTCGCTCTTTCGGCACCGCGGCTTTTCTGGTTCTCATAGTTGCCGAACTACCGCTGTGCGGCAGGGCCTCTTTTGCAGGCCTCACAGTTGTCATTTGCCCGAGCAACTTCGATTTGGTCGGAATTTAACGAACTGTCGCTGCGCGACAGGGCCTCTTTTGCTGGCCTCACAGTTATCATTTGCCCGAGCAACTTCGATTTGGTCGGAATGTAACGAACTGTCGCTGTACGACAGGGCCTTTGCTCCATGCTTTCAATCTGGACCTTTGACAAGGTGGCTTTGGCATGTCCCGAATTTGGCAGTCTGTCAATGAACGGCAGACCCGCTCATTAACCGCTGCGGGCATTTAGAATAATCTATCGCCAGAGGGATGTCAATAGACATCCCTGAGAAGAAGAACGTTCGTCACAGATCGTCACATTTCAGTTAAATCATCTCAAAACAGATATTTTCAATCCACCGCTGAAATGAAAAAAAACATGCGTTCCTTTTCCACCATCAGGCTTTACACCGGCAGATTCCAAAGCATGTCGTCAAACCCGGTTATCGTTCCCGGCAATTTCCGAATTTTCTCAATAAACCGCTTGATCATTGGCCTTGTCATCAGAGTGCTGATCTTTTCCATAGCCTTTCCCGTTACGACTTTGTCCCGGTGTACTGCTTCATTGCCGCTTTGGCTCTGGACAGAGTGAACATCCGCGAACAGTAACGTCCTTATCTGTTTCAGCGTTCTGAATCCCGCCTTTTCGGTTGACATTCAACCGTAAGCGGCGTATAACTTACAGCAATGTGCCGTGCGTTCTGTCCAACGCCTGTTGACAGGTTTCACCCGCCGGATTCCCATCTCCAGCACCTCCATGATGGTGACTGCCTGCAGCTGCCTGAATCTCGGGGCTTTTTATTTGTCTTTCCCGAAATCCGGTATTCTGACGAATAACGCATGATATGATCCGCGTCAATCGGAAACAAGGACATTCGGGTTCCCACGAAAACCGCATTCATCCGAAAAGCCTGAAATGGCGCTTTCCGTTCAAGCACCGGACCTTTGCCGGTCGGTTACAGGTACGGTTTTCTATTCCTGAAGGACCATGCACGAGCACAAAAAGAGGATCCCATAAGATCCTTCTGACCGATGTCGGGATGTCAGGAAACCCCTGATAAAACACCCCTCTGTCTTCACAAAAAAGGATATCAGGAGGAAACACTTTGCAAGTCACAACAAGTTCACGAAACGACGTCATCATACGATATAATATCGCCGGAATCGTGATGAATCTGCTCCTTTCAGCGGCGAAGCTGGTCGTCGGACTGTTGATCAGTTCCAGATCCATCATGCTG
This sequence comes from Clostridia bacterium, assembly GCA_017626895.1. Lineage (GTDB taxonomy): Bacteria > Bacillota > Clostridia > Christensenellales > Aristaeellaceae > Ventricola. The sequence goes on from JAGAHV010000055.1 coordinate 19,073, forward strand.
GATGCGCTCAACGGCTTTTCCGACATCGTCACCTCCCTCATGTCGATTCTGTCAACGCTTTTTGCCGGGAAACGGATCGACCGGACACATCCCTTTGGATACGGACGGATGGAATACATCACCTCCATGTTCAGCAGTGCATTCGTTCTGTTTATGGCCGGGCATGCGATCTATGATTCCATCCTGGATCTGATCAGTTCTGATTCACCTGCACCGCATTACAATATGGAAGTCATTATTCTCATGGTCATTTCCGTGTTCGCAAAGGTGGTGTACGGCAGCCTTACCCGAAAGGAAGGAAAACGAATCCGGTCTACCGCCCTGATCATGAGCGGCACAGAGACCATCGGGGATTCCATTGTTTCCATTGGCATTCTTGCCAGTATTGCCATCCATCACTTTACCCATATCAATATGGAACCGTGGATGAGCATCATCATCTCCTGCTTCATCATCAAAACCGGCGTGGACATGATACGCGAGTGCATCAACAAACTCCTTGGCACAAAAGGTGCCCCCGAGCTCTACCGCCAGGTCAAGAATCTTGTTGCCGCGGAGCCGGAAGTTCAGAACGTATTCAGCCTGACCCTCCACAACTATGGCGAAGAGCTCTGCGTCGGCTCGGTCGATATCGAGGTTGACGAGGAAATGACCGTGACAGAGTGCACACATCTGACACGCCGGATACGCCAAAATGCGGCAAAAGTCGATGTCATGCTGAACTCCGTCGGCATCTATGCCTCCAACATCAGTAATCCCCAGAAGGCAGCGATGTGGGACAGCATTCTGGACATTATCCGAAAACACCCGGAAATCCTGCGGGCCTATGCCTTCTCCTATGACGACACATCTAAAACGGCCTCTTTCCTGGTGGTTCTGGCGCCGGAATCAAAAAACAAACGATATTCGGTTGAACGGCTGGAAAGCAAGCTAAAGAGCGTGTTCCCTGAGGTGACCTTTGTGATCGAATGCATCCTGGACCTCTGATCGGCTGCATCCTTCTTGTCAAGCCTCAATGTTGGTCTTTTTACCGGAGCGGCTTTGTTCTGGCCCAGATTTGACCTGCTGTCGCTTCGTGACAGGGCCTCTTTCATCCAACAAAATCTGTTTAAACAATTTCACACCCTGGGAGGCCCGGAAAAATCCGGGCCTCCCAGTGTGTGAAACCGGATGCTGTCACCCTTCCGGTTTTTCAACACCCGTTCCTGCAAACCCTGCAGGATTTTTTTATTTCCGTTTTGCTGTCCTGTTTCTCCTCAGGCCTGTGTCTGGATCATTGCCCAGTTTGCCTTTTTCCCTGAAGTCCTCTTCCTGTCTGAACATACGATTGACGGCTTTCACAGAGACTGCATCCAGAAAATTCCTCCGTCTTCGTGATTCATCCGCAAGTCTGAACCCGACCTTTGCCTGATCTGGCTTTTATCAGAACAATCCGGGACTTCTGCTTCCAGTGGCCGCCTTTTCTTTTTGCTCTTCTGCCCCGGAATATGGATTAACGACAGTATCAGCCCACGGTCCTCCGGTTCCGTTCAGGCAAAGACGGACAGTTTTCCGCCTCACCGTTGTCCTTTGCCGGAGGTGCAGTGCATGAGGCCCGGATCTGCCTGACTGTCGCTGCGCAGTGCCGCTCCATTTTTCACAACACAGATCCGCCGTTTGGTCCTTTCCCGCCGCCAGAGTAAACCGCATCTCCATTTCTCCGCATGCCAGTCTGGCTGACCAATCACACCAGGCAAGGCACAGTCCGGTTTTCAGCTTCATTCCGTCATCGGCTGCGGAATGGCCCCGATAAGGATCGTTCTGTCCTGATAACAACGGCCCGTTTCATGAGCATGAGGTGTGTTTACGCTCAATGATGTTCAACAACCAGTTCTTCGAAACAGGAGTCTTTATCGAGGGTTTTCTGCATCTCTTCGATTGCCTCTTCCCCGGTAAACCTCTCCCACAGAAATCCAAAACTTCTTTCAGCGTTTCCCGATGCATCGTGACGAAATCTCTGAGACCGTCCATATCATTCCGGCAGGCCCGGGGAATATCCGGATCAGTCAGCGGCTTGTTTAATTCATCTGCCCGGTCGATCTAACCTTTCAGCGCAGTATTCAGATAATCTGTTTTAGCTGCTCTTCATTGGTCTGACTCTTCCTTTTCACCCGTCCCTGTTCTCTCTGCTTCCGCGGCTTTTCTGTACGCTTCAATCTCTTCGTCGCTGATGGTGGGAATCAGCCTGTGAATTGTCGCCATCGCCGTTTCTTTATCCGCAAAAGCGAAAGCCGTGTCAACCATGCTCTGCTCAACGATTTTCACGGTGTAAACGTCCCATCCGGTCAGGGTTTCTTTATCCGGAAAGTAATACCCATACCTCGCTTTACGCCTCGCTTGTTCCTTTGCTCTTTCCACCTCTGCCAGTTCGCACCGCCTGAGGCGTTCTTTATACGCAAGATCGTGGAGATGATACAGAGGCAATCTGGATGACTCAATCTCGTTAAGCTCGTAATCCGAAAGCACCGTCA
>JAGAHV010000006.1:0-101690 GCA_017626895.1 Clostridia bacterium
CGGTCTATCAGCTGTACTGGGATCATCTGGCGGGGCGGCTTGAACAGGCGACGAGTATCCTCAAGATTCCGGAGTACCTGATGTCAAAGCTGTGCGGAAACAGTGCTCATGAATACACCAATGCGACCACGACAGGGATGATCAATGCGGAAACGGGCGAATATGACTGGGAGATGATTCACCGTCTGGGGCTTCCGGAGCGTCTTTTTGATACTCTTGAAAAGCCCGGAAAGTGCCTGGGCACCTATAAGGGAATGAAGGTCGTCCTGTGCGCCACGCATGACACCGGCAGCGCGGTGGAGGGAATCCCCATGGACCAGAACATGCCCTACATCTCCTCGGGTACGTGGAGCTTGCTGGGCGTGAAGACGCCGCGACCGCTGACCGGCGAGGAAAGCCGGCAGGGCAACTGGAGCAATGAGGGCGGCGTTGGGTATAACCGCTATCAGAAAAACATCATGGGTATGTGGCTCATCAATCGTCTGCGGGATGATCTCTGTCCGGAGATGCCGTTCCCGGAGATTGTGGAACTGGCACAGAGCAGCACCTTTGATGAGGTGGTCAATGCGGATGATGCCTGTTTCCTGGCACCGGAGAGCATGAAAGCGGCATTTGACCAGGCCCTTGCGCATGGACCGGAGAAGCCTGGGGACTATTTCCGCTGTGCCTACCGGTCCCTGGCCGGCAGCTATGCGCGGGCGGTTCTGGAACTGGAGCGAAATACCGGCAGCGCTTATTCCAGCCTGGTCATTGTGGGCGGCGGTGCAAAGAACGCCTTCCTGAACCATCTTACGGAGGAGACGACCGGTAAGACGGTGCTGGCGCTGCCGATTGAGGCGACGGCTCTGGGAAATCTGTATGTACAGATGCAGGCAGAGGAAAACGGTCAGGCCTGAACGGGGCTGACCGGGCAAAAACGGAATGGTCTGACCTGTACAGGTCATGATTGTAAGAACATATGGAGGAATGACAAATGAAACCGATACTAGAGGCACCGTTTCTGGTGGAAATGATCCGGACAACCACGAACATGTATAATCACGGCTGGGATGAGCGCAACGGAGGAAACATCTCGCTCCTGCTGGATGCCAAGGAGGTTGCACAGTATCTGGATGTGCGGCATGTCATCCGGACGATCCCGACCGGCTTTACCGCACCGGAGCTGGAGGGACGGTATTTTCTGGTGACCGGTACCGGCAAGTACTTCAAGAATGTCGAGGTGGCGCCGGATGTGAATCTGGGCATCGTGCGGCTTGCGGACAGCGGCCGTCAGGCAGAACTTCTCTGGGGCTTTACGGACGGCGGCCAGTTTACCAGTGAGTTCCCGGCACATATGATGAGCCATGTGGCAAGACTGTCGGTGGATCCGGACAACCATGTGGTGATGCATTGCCATCCGGCCAACCTGCTGGCCATGACCTATGTCCACGATCTGGATGAACGGGCATTTACCCGTACGCTGTGGCAGATGTGCACGGAATGCATTGTGGTATTCCCTGAGGGCGTCAATGTGCTGCCCTGGATGCTCTGCGGTACCAACGAGATCGGCGAGGCCACGGCAGAGAAGATGAAGACGGCGCGTCTGGTCGTCTGGGCACAGCACGGCATTTACGGCGCCGGCAAGGACCTGGATGAGACCTTCGGCCTGATTGAGACGGCTGAGAAGGCGGCGGAAATCTATCTGAAGATTGCCCATCTGCCGCTCGTGAATACGATTTCGGATGATGCCATGCATCAGCTGGAAAAGCGCTTCGGGATTAAGGCACGCGCAGGCTATCTTGACTGAGCTTCCTGACAGATGAACAGCGGCCAAGGCCGCTTCATCGCTTAAAGAGGAGAAAGCAAATGAAACAGCAGGTAATGACGGAACCGCGGAAAATCGTTTTTCGCACAGTGGAGACGCCCACGGCACTGCCTGGCAAGGTTTTACTGAAGGTGCACCGGATCGGGGTGTGCGGGAGTGACATCCATGTCTATCACGGCACACACCCCTTTACCTCCTACCCGGTTACCCAGGGGCATGAGGTCAGCGCGGAGGTAGCGGCCCTGGGCGAAGGGGTGACAGGCCTGACCGTTGGCCAGAAAGTCACGGTGGAACCGCAGATCGTCTGCGGAAAGTGCTATCCCTGCCGGCATGGGAAATACAATCTCTGCGAAAAGCTGAAAGTCATGGGCTTCCAGGACACGGGCCTGGCCAGTGAGTTCTTTCTGGCGGATCCGGGGAGGATTACGCCGCTTCCGGAGAATCTCAGCTATGATGAGGGTGCCATGATTGAACCGCTGGCCGTGACGGTGCATGCGGCCAGGCGCTTCCCGGAGATCGACGGGGCCAATGTGGTGATTCTGGGCGCCGGGCCTATCGGCATTCTGCTGGCACAGTCCTGCCGGGCGGCCGGAGCGAAAAAGATCATGATTACCGATATCTCCGACCTGCGGCTGGACATTGCCCGCCGCCTTGGGGTGGATGTGGCCGTCAATACGCGCAGTGTGCCCTTTGAAAAAGCCATGCTGGATACCTTCGGGCCGGACCGGGCCGATGTGATCTATGACTGTGCCGGAAATGATATTTCCATGGGCGATGCCATTGCCAGTGCCAGAAAGGGCAGCACCATCATTCTGGTCGCCGTCTTTGGAAAGAAAGCAAATGTGGATCTGGCTGTGCTCAATGATCACGAGCTGGATCTGAACACCAGCATGATGTACCGGCATGAGGATTATGTACAGGCCATTGAATGGGTGAATGAGGGGAAAATTCAGTTGAAGCCGCTGATTTCAAAGCATTTCCCGTTCTCGGAGTACCTGACCGCCTATCAGTACATCGACGACAACCGCGAGGCTGTGATGAAGGTCATCGTGGATGTGGATCGCTGGGAGGACAAATGAAAGAACCGGGGCCGGCTGTGCCGGCCCCGGTATTCCTGACTACTCCTCCGGAGTGTTTTTGAGGGATTCAAAATAGCGGCGTCCCTGGATATGGGACTGAATATCCCGCTCCGCGTCAATGGCGTCATAGTTGTCCAGGAGACATTCGACAATGATGGGGGACAGGGTGCCGTTGGTGACGTTTTCACGCATGACCTGAATGGCCTTGTCCTTGGGCATGCCTTTCCGGTACGGACGCTCTTCCGTGATGGCGGAAAAGATGTCCGCGCAGGCCATGATGCGGGAGCCGAAGGGGATCTTGTCCGCCGAGAGACGGAACGGATAGCCGTTTCCGTTCAGCTTTTCATGATGGAGGCCGGCCCAGAGGGTAATCTGTTCAAACCCCTGAACGTCCTGAAGGAAGATCGTGGTGTAATAGGCGTGTTCCTTGATGATGTTGAACTCCTCATCCGTCAGGCGGCCCGGCTTTTCCAGGATTTCCCTGGGGATTTTCAGCTTGCCCAGGTCGTGCAGATGGCCGGCGATCCGCATGAGCAGCTGCTCCTCGCCGGACATCCCGGAAAGGCGCGCCAGTTCAACCGCCGTGGCGGCCACTCCGGCGGAGTGCATGGCGGTAAAGGGCGAACGGAAGTCGATGATCAGGGAAACGACTTCGGTCAGGGACTGGGTTCGTTCCAGGGTCAGCGGTGTGCTGGTCGGAAGGAAATCCAGAAACGCCTCCGGACGGATGACCAGGTCCAGCCAGACCGATTCAATCTGACTGAGTTCAAGGAAGGCATCGATGACCCGGGAACTGAAGAAATGTTCGTTTTCCCGAAGGCTCTCAGAAAGGGTTTTGACCTGATTGAGAACCGGAATGTCCGGCCGGAGATGAAGGGAAATATAATCCGCCGTACGGATGATGAAACCCGCATCCATGATGTCCCTGAAGTTTGTCACGGGCCGCAGCAGGTTGGTGCGTGACAGGAGATTGCTGGTAAGCACGGAGGCAAGAGGCTTTGTCTGCGGGAGAAGCTGCAGAATCTCGGCACTTTTCTTTGCCAGGGCAAACGGATTCTTCTCTGGCTCTATCCGGCTGGAATCCGGCCCGAGAATGATGGAGCCGACATCGTGCAGAAGGCCTGCGTAGAGGACATGCTGCTGCATGCTTTCCGGCATCTGCAGCTGCCGGGCGAGCCGGCAGGCGAGATAGGCGACCTGCTGATGGTGATTTTGCACCTCGGGCGAAATGAGGTTCATTGCCGCTGCAAAGCCGCGGATCAGTTCGCGCAGTTCGGTAAAGGTCTGTTTCATGGAATCTCCATTCTCTGAATGAGCACCGCCCGGTCTTGGAACGGTGCATGGGATGATGCAGTTTTGATAACGATGCAGGTGCCCGGCCATTGCCCTGGTCCGCGCGAAACGGAACGGAGCAGGACGGACCTGGAAGCTGCTGACGGAATTATACCGGGAGAGAAACAATTGATCAATAGGAATGACGGAAGAGCCGGAAAAACCGGACCCGCAATATGCCGGGAGATGGACAGGAAGATGTCCGGCATCCTTCGCATCTGCCGGGAAATGCTGGTCCTGTCAATGCTCATATGGATGCTGGGCTCCTCTGCGCTGGCCTCGCTTGAGATCCATTTTCTGGATGTGGGGCAGGGGGATGCGGCCATAGTTCTGTGTGACGGGAAAGTCATGATGATTGACGGGGGAAAGCCGGAAAACAGTCAGTTCATCTACAGCTACCTGACCGGGACCCTTGGCCTGTCCGGGATCGATGTCATGGTTTTGTCCCATCCCCACAGCGATCATGCGGGCGGCCTGTCCGCGGCCCTTGCGGCGTGCCGGACAGAGCGGATCCTGACGCCGATCTATTACTATAATGATCCTGTTTTCCTCCGCTTCCGGGACCTGGCGGCAGAGCAGAACCTGATGTTTGAGATGCCGCTGGCCGGAACGACAATGTCGCTGGGGGCAGCAGAGATTTCTTTTCTGGCACCTTACAAACTATTCGGGGATACCAATGACAATTCCATCATGATGCGTCTTTCGTATGGGAATACCTCGTTTCTTTTTACGGGGGATGCTGAAATCCCGGAGGAGATGGAGGCACTTGAGCGTGCGCCGGAGCTGCTTCGGGCAGATGTGCTGAAAGTAGGGCATCACGGGAGCAGTTCCTCCAGCGGGGAGGACTTTCTCAATGCGGTAAAGCCCCGGGCAGCACTGATTGGCGTTGGGATCGAAAATACGTACGGCCATCCTGCACGTGATGTGCTTGAACGGTTTCGGGCCATGGGCACACAGGTATTTCGGACGGATCTTCACGGAACGGTGGTCCTTACCAGTGACGGGAATTCCATTTCGGTCAGGACGGAGAGAATGCCCAATGACCCTGACAGCGTCTATACACTGTCCTGGGCGGAGCTGACTCCGGAGCTGACGCAGGAGCATCCGGCAGCGGAATACTATGTCGGGAATATGAAATCGCAAAGATTTCACTTGCCTGAATGCGAAGGGGCGGTTAAAATGAGTGAGAAAAACAAAACCCGTTTCGAAACAAGAGAGGAAGCAATTCAGGCCGGATACAAGCCGTGCGGAACCTGTAAGCCATAATCAGCACGGAGAACGGAACAGAGGCGGGATTCTGTCAGGATACAGAATGCCTGTTGACAGGCCGGGGGAAACGAGAAAAATGAACAGAAACAATTATCTTCATACCGCATGGAATACGCCGTTTATTGAGCAGCGGGCGGATCCGTATATAACACATGTGGGAAATGCGTGGTACTTTACTGCCTCCATTCCCAGTTACGATGCAATTGTCCTCAGAAGGGCAGATTCACTGAACGGGCTGCCGCAGGCAGAGGAGAAAGTCCTGTGGCGCAGCCATGCCAGCGGGCCTATGAGCATGCATATCTGGGCGCCGGAGATTCACCGGTGGGGCGATAAGTGGATGATCTATTTTGCCGCCGGTGAAAAAGAGGATATCTGGCGCATCCGGCCATATGCGCTGATGTGCACCGGCGATGATCCCATGCGGGATGAATGGGTCGAATGCGGCATGCTCACACGGCACAGGGATGATCCGTTCAGCTTTACGGAGTTTTCCCTGGACATGACCGTTTTCAGCCATGGCGGGAAGACCTATTGTGTGTGGGCGGAGAAGGTCAGTGTAGGACGGAAGATTTCGAATCTGTATATTGCCGAGATGACCGGACCCACGACGCTGGGAACCCCGCAGATGCTGCTGAGCTCGCCCACGTATGCCTGGGAGCGCCATGAGTTCTGGGTCAACGAGGGACCCGCGTTCCTCAGGGAAGGAAACCGGGTGTACCTGACCTATTCAGCCAGTGATACCAGCCCGGCATACTGTATGGGGCTTCTCTGGGCGGATGCGGACGCGGACCTCATGGACATTTCCTGCTGGCACAAGCTGAATCATCCCGTCCTTCAGACGGATGCAGCGAAAGGCCTGTATGGTCCGGGGCACAACAGCTTTTTCCGGGGGGAAAATGGCCTGGTCTACACCGCCTATCATGCCCGTCAGTACGACGAGATCATCGGGGATCCGCTGTACGATCCCAACCGTCACTGCTATATCATGCGGCTGGATTTTGAAAACGGGCTTCCGGTTTTCCGGTATGAAAATCAGCAGTTTCAGCCGTGAAATACCCGGGCAAATGAATATGAGGAAGTGGCCCTGCCGCGCAGCGACAGATTGTCAGATCTAGGCCATGACAAAGCCACTCAGGCAACTGACCAACAGTGAGGCATGCAAAGGAGGAAGAGCGATGCTTGCTTTTGTACCGCCAATGGGCTGGAACAGCTGGGACTGTTACGGTGCCAGCGTGAACGAGGAAACGGTTCGCCGAAATGCGGAATACATGGCGAAATATCTCAAACCCTTCGGATGGGAATATGTGGTGGTGGACATCGAGTGGTATCAGCCGACCGCGGCCACCCATGAATACATTCCGTTTGCGGCGCTGAACATGGATGAATACGGACGCCTGATTCCGGCGGAAAACCGGTTCCCAAGTGCCGCCGGCGGGAAAGGATTCGGTCCGCTGGCGGAGTTTGTTCACTCCCTTGGACTGAAATTCGGCATTCACATCATGCGCGGCCTGCCGCGGATGGCAGCCCATCAGCATCTGCCGATTGTCGGAAGCCACTATACGTGCAGCGATGCAGCAAACCCGGCGGATGTCTGTGCATGGAATCCGGACATGTATGGCCTTCGTGCCGATACGCCGGCGGCAAAGGCGTATTATGACCGGCTGTTCCAGCTGTACGCCGAATGGGGCGTGGATTTTGTCAAATGCGACGACATTGCACGGGAATATCCCCGGTGTGCACGTGAGATTGAGCTGATTTCAGAGGCCAGCAGGAACTGCGGGAGGGAGATTGTGCTCAGCCTCTCGCCGGGACCGGCACCGCTGGAGCGGGCGGAACATCTCAAGAAGTATGCCAACATGTGGCGGATCACGGATGATTTCTGGGATGAATGGCCGCTGCTCCTCGGAATGTTTGAGCGGGCGGAAAAGTGGTGCATTCATTCGGGTCCCGGTCACTGGCCGGATGCGGACATGCTGCCGGTCGGGGCGCTGCGCCAGTGTTATCCGGATCATCCCCGGGGCAACTGGACCCAGTTCACGGAGGCGGAGCAGCGGACCATGATGACGCTGTGGTGCATGATGCGTTCCCCCCTGATGATTGGCGGCGAGCTGACAAAGAATGATCCGTTCACGCTGTCCCTTCTGACCAATAAGGAACTGCTGGAAATGGAGAAGAATACGGCCGCGTCACGTCCGCTCTGTCGGGATGAGAAGTCCTGCGTCTGGTGTGCGTACAGGCAGGACGGAAACCGTTATGTGGCAGCATTCAATCTTTCGGAGGAAAGTCAGACGATTCGTGTATCGCCTGAAAGCCTTGAGGCCACGCCGCGGTCGGCGAAGGAACTGTGGACCGGCAGACAGAGTGCGGATTCGGTTCTTGAGGCAAATCTGGGGCCGCACGATGTGGCTCTGTGGGCTGTTGAAATCTGAAGACGGATCAGAATTGAACAGGAAGACCGGCCCATCTGCTTTGTCAGATGGGCCGGTCTTGAATTTTCAGACGTTGAACCGGATGATGACGGCAGTTTCCGGCAGACGGCTCAGAATATAGTCGCTGATCTGCTCCCCGTTACTCTCAGGCAGCCGGATGTGATTGGTTCGGGATCCGTCGTCTAGCTCAATATACCTGGAGGAGACCCGGACACTTTTGACCTTCTTATAAACAGTGAAGATGGCCGCTCTGCCATAGCCGTTTTTCACACAGACATCATCGACGGTATAGGTTTCATAAGGATTGGATGCATGGGCCTGCAGGAGGAGAATCGGGACGGCGATGAGGAGGACGACGCCGATGGGAATGAGAAAGATCCAAAGCTGCATGTCCTGACCGTGGGGAACAGGCATGAGCAGATAAAGAAAAAATATGAAGAGAATGACCGCGATGATGGCAATGATCCCCTTTCGGGTATTGTTTTGCTGCTGAGACCGGGTGATAGGGGCGGACCAGGTAAAGGGGACAGAAAAGTCCGGAGTGGTGCTGTTCATATATTTTCCCTTTCTCCTGTCTGTACAGGAAAAGTGATGCAGAACCGGTGTTTGCAGAAAGCCGGGGATTCCGGGACGGATTTTGGAAACGGCAGGGAGATCAGAATGGCCTGCGCAAAATGATCATGTCCGTGAGCCGGATGCCGCATTCGATGATCGGATGGTCGTAATGTTCCGTGAAGAAATTCGGAATGACATGTGAACGGACAAAACCGCATTTTTCGTAAAAGGGAATGGTCAGAGGACTGTCACCGGTTCCCACCTGGAGGACCGTGAACCGGTCCCGGAAGGTGTCAAGCAGATACCGGATCAGGGCTTTTGCATAGCCTTTCCCCTGATCATCCGGAACGGTTGCGATATTTTTGATTTCGAGAATGCCGTTTCCCTCATCGGTTACGACGCATTCGCAGCGGATGCCGTGATCATCCAGGACGAACATCCTGCCCCGGCTGAGATAGCGGTCAATCATCTCCTCCTGCTCATCTGCCAGCAGAAGGAGAGGAAGAAGGGATTTCTTGTTCGATGTGATTTCGTAGATCTCCATAGAGGCTTCCTCCTCAGTGATCAGGTCTTTCAGCACCGCTGTACTTCCGCTGTTCATTCTTTGATAAACTGCCGCTCATTGGGCAGGCTCATTCCTTTCCGGAGGGTACGGGTCAGTTCCTGTTCACAGGTGAATTGTATCATGAAAGAACGGATGCTGAAAGCCTGTCGACAAAGGTTTTTCGCGACGCAATTCACCCGTGGTGCAAAAAATTAGAAACATTCGCATTTTTTGTGGCAAATAGGAAACGGTTGTGGTAGAATTAAAGAGAAAGATTAACGGCCGTTTTCATGTTGAGGAGTTAAAGAAACAGGTGCTGTCTGTGTTTGCGCTTGACGGGAGATTGAATCAGGAAACTGGAATTTCATAGATTTGATTAAAGAAACGGCAGAAAATATCGGGGGAAAATGATGGAGAAAAAACGTTCTAAGAGTATGAAAAGTACGTTTGATAAGTGGATGGCGGGGTTTCAGGATACCAGGAAATGGACAGTTATCGGCATTACGTTCCTCCTGCTGGTCTTTGTGATTGTATCCGTCGTTGTCAGGCGCGTTTCACAGTCCAATGCAATGCTGATGATTAACGGGGTTCCGGCACCGGTACGCGCATTTGCCGGTACATTCTCTAGCATTGCAAATCTCAGCCTGATTCTGATGGTTGTCTTTTACGGGAAAGCGGGTTTTATTGCTTCAATTACGGTTCTCTTTGTTCAGTTTCCGGGGGTAATCACCGGCGTCCTCGTCCAGCATAACTATACCAGTATCTCCGGAATATTTACGAATGTTTTTGCCATTATCGTGATTATTCTGATTTATCTGAATAATGAACGGAGCAAAAAGTATCAGGAAAAGATTCATACGCAGGCGGTTACAGATGCTCTGACAGGACTGCCAAACCGGTTTGCCTCTCTGGAGATCATGGATAAGCTGATCCGGCAAAAAAGCCGCTTTGCGCTTGTGACATTCAACCTGAATAATTTCAAAAGCATCAACAGCACCATGGGCATGCAGACCGGAAATGATGTCCTGGTTGAAATTGGCAGCCGTCTTGCCCGGGTGGCGGAAAAAGAGATTTCCGGTACGCAGGATATTGTGACCTGTCAGGGAGGCGATGAGTTTTCCCTGGTTGTGCGGGATTATAAATCCGAGCAGCAGCTGATGAATACGATTGACTGCTATAAAAAAGCCATTGAAGAGAAAATCACGCTGGATGGCTGTGACTATTTCCTGACGGCCAGTGCCGGCTATGCGGAATATCCTGAGGATGCGACAGACAGCAACGCCATCATGTCGGATGCGAATATTGCCATGCTCTCTGTCAAACGCAACCTTGCCAGTGAACGCGTCTGCCGGTATACCAAAGAACTGTCCGGATATGAGCGCTCACTTGAGATTGAACGGAAGATCCGTCATGCCCTTCAGAATGATACGCTCTTTTTCCATCTTCAGCCTCAGTATGACCTTTCACATAAGCTGATTGGTTTTGAGGCGCTTGCAAGAATGCGGGATGAAGAAGGAAAATTCGTCAGCCCGGGGGATTTTATTCCGGTGGCGGAATCCGCAGGCCTGATTGATGAAGTGGATATGTGCGTGTTCCGGAAATCGGCAGAGTTTTTCGGCCAGCTGCTTCGCAAAAAGCCCATGGACATTACGCTGAGCGTCAATGCGTCGGTTAAGCATCTCATGAAAAATGATTTCCTTGAGACGGTTCAGGAGGTACTTAAAACCAGCGGCGTGCCGGCAAATCAGCTGGAAATTGAGATCACGGAATCCATCATGATTGATTCCGTTGAGAAGGCGCTGCAGTGTATCAATGAGCTGAAGAAAATGGGAATCAAGATTGCCATTGATGACTTTGGAACCGGCTATTCCTCCCTCAGTTATCTCAATACCTTCCCGGCGGACAAACTGAAGATTGACAAATCCTTCATAGACAAGATTAACCTGAACGATTCTTCCAAGCAGTATGTGGCGGCGATCGTCATGATCGGGCACGTCATGAACTTCAAGGTCATCTCCGAGGGCGTTGAGGAACTGGCTCAGCTGGAAACCCTGCGCAATATCGGGTGTGACTACATTCAGGGATTCATCTGGGGCCGCCCGATGTCCGCAGATGATGCAGAAAAACTGACGCTCGAGCAGGCAAGCTGATTATAGCCCGGGAGCGTATGAGCAACAGACAAAGCGCGAAGCCGAAAGACCAAACTGTGGCTCATAAAGAAATTGGTCAGCCGTGTTTGGGTTCAAACACGGCTGATTTCGTTTATGCATAAAGAAAGAAGGAAGTGAGAAAATGGAACTGAACAGTCAGCGGCTGCGGCAGCTCTCCCCGGAGGTGGATCCGCTGCGGATTGGGACCGGCTGGAAACCGGAGGACCTGGGAAAGGTTCAGGTATTCATTGAGAGCACGTTCGGAGACAGCCATCCCGGATCCGGGCATCTGGATCGCCTGGTGGAAAAAGCACGCCAGGGAGTGCGGGATGCCGGCGGATACGGTGCGCGTTATTTCTGCACGGACATGTGCGACGGCGAAAGTCAGGGACATGATGGCATCAACTATTCACTGGTCAGCCGGGAAATGATTGCCAACATGATCGAAATACAGGCCAATGCAACCCCCTTTGACGCCGGTGTTTACATTGCCAGCTGTGATAAGGGGATGCCCGGCAACCTGATTGGCATGGCCAGAGTAAATATCCCCTCGGTGATGGTGACCGGCGGGACGATGGCGGCAGGTCCGGATCTCCTGACGCTGGAGCAGCTGGGGATGTACAGCGCCCGGTATGAGCGCGGGGAGATCGGGGAGGACAAACTGCAGTGGGCCAAGCACAACGCCTGTCCGGGCTGCGGCGCCTGTTCGTTCATCGGGACGGCTTCGACCATGCAGATCATGGCGGAGGCGCTGGGCCTGTCACTGCCGGGCAGTGCACTGCTTCCGGCGGACAGTCCGGATCTGCTTGAGTATGCGTATCAGGCAGGAAAAATGGCAGTTCATCTGGCCACAATGCCCGGCATGCGGCCCAGGGATCTGGTGACGCCGGAGAGCTTTGAAAATGCCATCCTGATCCATGCGGCGGTTTCCGGCTCAACCAATGCCCTTCTGCATCTTCCGGCAATTGCCCACGAATATGGAATTGAGATTACCGGCGAGACCTTTGACCGTCTGCACCGCGGAGCACATTATCTCCTGGATGTGCGCCCGGCAGGACGATGGCCGGCGGAATTTTTCTACTATGCCGGCGGTGTTCCGGCGATCATGGAGGAACTGCGTCCTTATCTGCATCTGGATGTCCGCACGGTGACGGGAAAGACACTGGGGGAAAATCTGGATGATCTGAAGAAGACGGGATTTTATGAGCGGTGCGCTGAGTGGCTGGCAGAGGCAAACCGCCGTCATCATACACAGGTGAGGAAAGAGGACGTCATCCGGCCCTTTGATCATCCCATTGGAACGGATGGGTCGATTGCGGTCCTTTACGGGAATCTTGCGCCCGAGGGGGCAGTGATTAAGCACACCGCCTGTCCGAAGGAAATGTTTGAGGCCACCCTTCGCGCCAGACCATTTGACAGTGAGGAGGCCTGCATTGATGCGGTCCTTCATCATCGGGTACACCCCGGGGATGCGGTTTTTATCCGTTATGAGGGACCGAAAGGGTCCGGAATGCCGGAAATGTTCTATACATCAGAGGCGATTTCCTCGGATGCGGAACTGGGCAGGAGCATTGCACTGATCACGGATGGACGCTTTTCCGGGGCATCGACCGGTCCGGTGATCGGGCACTGCAGCCCGGAGGCGCAGGCCGGCGGACCGATTGCTCTGGTGGAGGAAAATGACCTGATCTATCTGAATGTCCGGGAACGCCGTCTCGAGATCGTTGGTGTCAACGGGGAACGGCGGACGCCGGAGGAGATGGAGGAAATCCTTGCTGAGCGCCGCAGACACTGGCAGAAAAAACCGGTTCGCTTCCGGGGCGGCGTGCTTCGCCTCTTCTCGGAACTGGCGGCCTCCCCGATGAAAGGTGCCTATCTGGATTATGATGCCAGGAGCCGGGAATAGGTCCGAAATGAAAGCGGCTACCCTGCCGGATGGCCGGCGGGAAAACCATGATGCCTGTCATGGAACGACCGGATGGAAACTGTCCATGAGAAAGGAACTGCTTTGAAAATACTTCTGACTTTTTTGATTTTTTCATCTATGGGTGTCTATTGCCTGCTTGCGGAGTTTGTCAAAGCGGCCTATTTTCGGTATCGGGAGACGACGCAGACGAAGCGTGCCGAGGCGGAATTTGTCAACTATACGGCGATGCGAAGGCAAACAGGAAAGCATTCCCATGAAATCGTCTATCAGCTGGCGGTGCGTTACAAGGCAGATCTCCAGGACATTCGGGCCACCTCTTCCTATTTTCACAGGGAGAAGGTTCTAAGGCCCGGGGACAGGGTAATCATCTACTTTAATCCGAACAGGCCGGAAAAATTCCGGCTGGAGGAGGAAATCGGCGGTGAGGTGGACCCATTTATGATCCGCCTTGGGCTGGGATGCATCGGGGTTGCGGCGGTGCTCAGCATCCTGGCGGAAATCTTTGCATATAAAGAATGGATCAGATTCTGAACTTCTGAAGAGGTGAGAAAATGCCGTTTCAGATTATTCGAAACGATATAACCCGTGTAAAAGCAGATGCCATTGTGAACACGGCGAATCCGAAACCCTGTTTTGGCCGCGGGACGGACAGCGCGATCTATCAGGCGGCCGGCGTGGAACAGCTGCTGGCGGCACGCAGACAGATCGGTGAGATAGCCCCCGGACAGGCTGTCCGGACCGAGGCGTTTGCCCTGCAGGCAAAACACATCATCCATACCGTCGGCCCGGAATGGAATGGCGGAAAATCCGGAGAGCGTGAGGTACTGCGGTCCTGTTATGAAAATTCCCTGGAACTGGCAGCAAAGCTGAACTGCACCAGCATCGCTTTTCCGCTGATCTCCTCCGGGGCATACGGATTTCCCAAAGGGGAGGCACTGAATATTGCACTCTCTGAGATCGGGAAATTCCTGCTGACCCATGAGATGGATATTTTCCTGGTGGTTTTGAGTCGGAAGTCTCTGGAACTGTCTGAGGCCCTGGTGGGGGACATTGAACAGTATATCGATGAGCATGCCGCGAATGGACTGCTGAGATCGGAATACGGCAGTGAATATCCTGCTGAAACCCGAAGGGGAAGAGGCCGTGAACTGCACCTGTTCCATGCACGGCCGGAGGCGGATGAGGATGCTCTTTACGACGGGGTGATGGAAAGCCTGGCGCGGGAAAGCGACCGTGAGGAAACCCTGAAACCAATGATGGCTCCCTGCATACCGGATCGTTCAGAGAAAAGTCTCGACGAGGTACTGAACGAAACGGGGGAAACGTTCCAGCAGCGGCTCCTCAGCCTCATCGATAAAAGCGGCATGGACGAGGTAACGGTCTATAAAAAGGCCAATATTGACAGAAAAGTCTTCTCACGCATCCGCAGCAGGCGAGATTACCGTCCCAGGAAAAAGACAGCGGTGGCGTTTGCCATTGCACTGGAACTGGATATGCCGACAACACGGGATCTGCTTTCAAGGGCAGAATTTGCCTTTTCACCCAGCAATAGGTTTGATCTCATCGTCACCTATTTCATCGATCACAAAATCTATGACATCTTCAAGATCAATGCGGCCCTGTTCCGATACGGTGAGCAGACGCTGGGAGAATAGAAAATAGAGAATAGGGTGTATCAGAAAATTAGGAACCGAATAAAAGCATAAAGGGGTTTGAAAATGTTAATCTTTCTGAATGGTCAGCGGAACCTGATAATTTTTCCGAAGGAAACGCTTGAAGAATTGAACAAACCCAAGTATTTTCAGATTTCATCAGACGGGAAAGGCATACTTATCCGGTATTCCAAGCGGAAACAGCTTGCTGAGGCATGCACAGTAGAATATCCGTTGAAAGCCAATTCGTACGGATTTCATCTCCGTGATGAAAAGGTAGCAGATGCATTGAGGAAACGGTATGGATGGGATGATTATCTCTATGCGATTGATGTCATACCATTTCTGGGGGCGTTTGCAATAGACCCGGCATACGCGCAGAAGACGAATACAAGGAATGCGGGGTTGTGATCGGCAGGAACGCCCGGATCTTCTTGTGGGCTTGAGCGGTAATAAACTTCGCAGATGGGAAGAGAACGTGGCTTGCATGGGAATTGATTTTATGCCTTTTTTATTGATCCTCAGCGGAGGAGATAACCGGAGGGATTTGAATGTACTACATTATGCTTAGAGACCACACCTATATTGCGGCCAGACTGACGGAAGAGGCTTCTGAAAATGATGAGCTGCCATTCTACATCAGGCAATTTGAATTTGAATGATCCGATGATGGAGGTGATGCGGGAGAGTACGGAGCTTTTTCTGAAGGAGAAAGGCTACGACTGTAATACACTGACGGGACTGAAGGCTGCACAGAAGTGGCTGGAATCAGCGAAGATTCACGAGGTTTTCTATAATGACGAAGATCCTGTCGATAATGACCTTGACTGGTTTATAGGAGAGGCAAGATTGACGGCGATGATTAGAATCGTGAACGCGATGATTGAGAAAAAGCTGGGACAGGGAAATGGTATGGAATAACGAAGACCTGGGAGCCTGGATGATCAAAGCTGATTTCCCTGGCAGCGGGGGTTGCGGGCACTGTTCTGCAACGGAACGCTTATAACCATCTCATTCATCAAAAAAACCAGCAACTGAAGACGCGAAAGCAAGATTACCAGCGTTCGGGAATTCACCTGTTTTATCAATCACAAAACCTATGTCATTTTCAAGGTCGATGCGGCCCTGTTCCGATAGGGTGAGCTGACCTTGGGAGAAAAAGAGAGGAACCGGCTGTGATGTCGGTTCCTCATGTATTTTCACGTCTGGATGAATGGTGGAAAGTGATTTTTATGCATTGTAGATTTCATCGAGACCGATTAAAGTGACTTTCCCGTTATCTGCCAGTTCTTTTAGGCCTTTTGTAAATCCGGATTTGGAGAAAATGATATAATAACAGTCGTCATCGCCATTTGTAAAAACAGAGGCATAATCAAGCAGCAGATGCCATTCGTCTACGCCAATCTCTTCATTTCTATGCTTACAGGATCCGATAATGAATTGTCGTTCATGTTCGTTATTCTCTTTTGCACCAACAGCAACAATATCTACCTTAACTTCTTTCGGACCTTCTTTGTGTCTGCCGGGCTGTCTTCCCCACCATGCGCCAATATCGGCAATAGGGAAAGGCAGTTTTTCCGGATGCAGAATAAGGTATTGCCGGCAGATATCTTCGAAAATCAGTCCCATATATGCGGACAGATAGCTTTCGACGGCCGTTTCATAGGTTCTTTCAATTGTTCCGGAGGTGATGGCTAACATGTTTCTGGGAACAAAGGAGTACCAGAAACGTAAAAAATGATTAGTTATCCGGTAGACCGTTTTCCGGTAGATCATTTGCCCGGAGGATTGATTGACGATGGGTTCTGCTTTATGAATGATTCCAAGTTCACAGAGAACCTGAAGGTATTTTGAGCAGACGTTTCGTTCGATTCCTGCTTTGTCACCAATGTCGAATTGACGGGTTGCTCCATTTGCTATGACTGTGAGGATGGCGTTATAAATCGGCAGTTCCCGGAGTTCCTGTTTAAGAAGATTTTCCGGTTCTTCGAACAGGTATGAGGATGGATTGAAAAGGTTTTCAAGGAGGGCTTCCTTTATGGAGCCACGCACATCCAGTTTGTTGATATAGTGCGGTACTCCTCCAGTGATGCCGTAGATTAAGGCGTTTTCATGACTGGAGAGTTCCGGATGAAATCTGGCGGTTTCCAGATAGGAAAGGGGCTCTATTTCCAGCAGTGCAGTACTTCTTCCGAATAAAGGACCTTTTTCGCTGAGAATTTCTTTTTCCATAAAACTCATTGAAGACCCGCATAAAATCAGGAAAAGTCCTGTTTCAGCCCATTCATGGTCCAGCAGGTGCTGGAGTCTGGACGGAATGGAGTCATCTGATTTTGCCAGATAGGGAAGCTCGTCGATGACTAAAATAACGCGCTCGGAAGAACGGGCAATACGCGTAATTTCTGAAAAGACATCGTCAAACGAACGATAAACAGGAGATTCGGCAACGTCCGGATGCATATACAGATGGACGGTTTTCGAGAATGCAGCCAGATTTCCCTTGGCATTTGTATTTAAAGCTGGGAAATAGATGGTTGGCTTATCTTTAACGAATTCATTGATAAGCGCGGTTTTTCCCATTCTTCTTCGCCCGTAAATAACGACACATTCCAATCCTCTTTTTTGATAACGTTCATTCAGAATGCTTAATTCCTTTTCTCTGCAAAGAAACATCTCTATTACTCCTTATGAGCCTCAGCTCGGTCTTTCGACACCGCGGCATTTACGGTGCTCATATTTGACAAACTGCCGCTGTGGCCGCAGGCCCTCTCCTTTTTATAAAACGCAGCCAGGTCTTTTTTACACTGCAGCCTTACAGATGTGTACGTTTGCCGAACAGTTGTCGCGTGACAGGATGGCTCCTATGCCTGAAATATGATGAAAGATAAGCAGGCAAATTACAAGTATACAACCCGAAAGTATACGACTTATGAGTACACAACTCGTGAGTATATACTCATGAGTAGACAACTTATGAGTATATTATTTAAAATTACAAAAGATGTCAATATCCAAAAAGTGAAATGCTTTTGAACGTTCAAAAGGGATTTTCCATTGCTTTGGAACGCACTGTTGGAGACTGCGCAGAACCTGTCTTCAGGGGCAGAATAAAGCCCGTTTCTGATGCCAAACAGAAACGGGCTTTGATTCAATGTTCAGGAATGGATTTTCCCTCCATCAGATGCCAGCGCTTGCGGAAATAGTGAGCGGCCATCTTTGGACGGCGGTCACGGGTGAACAGACCTTTTCGGTTTCCACCGACACGCATGGGCCCTTGGCAGGTGCTGAAGTCGGCATAGTTCCAGGGCATTTCCCCGACAATGAAGGGACGTTCGTCCAGGCAGGCATTGATTGTCTCGTAATAGGCAACCTGGAATTCCTCGGAAAACATGTCGGGTGCGGCGGAGTGGAGCCCGGCAATGGTGTCGGCACCGTATTCGGAGAGCACGATGGGCTTTCCCTTGTCGGCCCACCAGTCCAGTTCCATCCGGAAGGCGTACCGGGCGGTTTCAAGATCGCCGGAAAGGTTGTACCAGCCGTAGTACCGGTTGATGAACACGATGTCCATGGCCGGAATGATCCGGTCTTTTTCGTAGATGTTCTGGCAGCCTACCAGGGTGACGGGGCGATTCTGGGGATCCGTTTCGTGAGCCAGCTGATAAAGCGGCCACCAGTAATCATAGGCCTTGTCCGGCATGGCATCTGTGCTGGGCTCGTTTCCCAGGCTCCAGACGACGACGGAGGGATGGTTCTTGTCCCGGCGGATGAGTGCCTTGAGGACCTCGGCGTGGTAGGGGGCCAGATCCCAGCCGTAATGTTCATCCGCCCACATGCCCACTGCCGGTGTTTCGTCGACGATGACGATGCCCTCCCGGTCGCACAGGTTGTACATCTCCTCGGCATAGGGGTAGTGGCTGGTCCGGAAACAGTTGGCACCGAGCCAGTGATAAAGGTTGATGTCCGTCATATTGAGACACTGGTCAAGGCCGCGGCCATGGAACGGGCTGTCCTCGTGCTTGCAGGGACCGTGGAAGTGGAAAGGTTTCCCGTTGATCAGGAACTGGGTGCCATCAATGCGGACCTCGCGGATGCCAAAGGACTGGTTATAGACATCCCCACCGAAATGGATGCGGGCAGTGTACAGGTAGGGAGTGCCCGGCCAGGGCTCCCAGAGGTGTGGCTGACTGATCTGGAAATGGCCCTCAGCTCCGGAGGCGGAGGCGACTTTTTGTCCGTCGGCATCAAACACGTCAATGGTAATGTCTCCGGAGCCGACGGTTTCGACACAATAGCGGATGTCACCGGAGAGGGCGGGGAGGATGGTGACATCTTCAATGTAGGAAAGCGGGGTTGAACACAGGCGGACCGGGCGGTTGATGCCGGCATAGTTGAAAAAGTCGAACGCCGGCAGGTTGATGCCCTTTTCCTGCTGGCGGCGCTTTCCGGCCTCGACGGCCGTGATGCCGGGATTGTCGGAACCGAAGAAGGCGGTGCCGCCCTCCGTGCCAATGGGCAGGGTGCTGTGGTTGATGCGGTTATCTACCTCGACCTCCAGCAGCACTTCGCTGCCGGGTTCGGCCAGACCATTCAGATCGACTTCAAAAGGAAGGAATCCGCCGCGATGGGCCGCGGCCTCCTGTCCGTTGATGAAAATCCGCGCACTGTGGGTGACGGCGTCAAAACGGAGAAAGATGCGCTGCCCTTTCAGGAGAGCGGGAATGGTAAAACGCGTACGGTACCAGGCGAGACCAGCGTGATTGCGGAATTCCGGATCCGGGCTCTGGTCGTTGTAGGAAGCGGGGACGGCGATATTCTGCCAGGCCTGGTCCTGACTCAGCCGGAATGACCAGATGCCGGAAAGATCCAGAATGGTGCGGACGGAATTTGACTGGGGATAAAGCATAGGAACCTCCTTAAAATGAAGAGCAGCAGCTTGGGCTGCTGCTGTTTGCGTACTGGAATGTGACAAACAATCGCAGGAAATCCCTGCGGTTCATTCAAAGTGCCGGACACCCAGATGTGCGCCGCAGCTTTCGCGGATGATCAGGGAACACTCGACATTATTATTGAAGGAAATCATGCGGTTTCCCTGAATGGCGGCAATGAGCTCCGCCATGGCGGTACAGCCGTGGGTGCGCGGATGCAGGTCGACGGTGGTCAGGGAAGGGGTAATGGAGGGAGCAAAGAAGGCATTGTCGCAGCCGACGATGGCGATGTCTTCCGGGATGCGGATGTGATGGCGGTGAAGCTGGGAAATGGCGCCCAGAGCCACCAGGTCGTTGACGGCGAAAATGGCGGTGGGATAATCCTTTGTTTCAAGGGAGCCGAGCAGCATGTTGATGGCCAGCTCACCGGCGGGAACCGTGCAGCCGGTCAGGGCGACATAGTCCTGACGTACGGCGCAGCCGTGCTGCTGAACCTCCTCATGATACGCGTTTTCGCGAATGTTGCTGAAACTGGCGGAACGATCCCCGCCGATGAAGGCGATACGACGATGCCCGAGCATGGTCAGGTGGGCCATGCTCTTGTGAACGCACTGGGAAGGATCGGAGGTCAGCGTACCGCATTCGAGCCCTTCAATGGGCGGCCCGATGGCCACCAGGGGCAGTGTCTGCTGAAGACGCCGCAGGCAGGTGCGCGTCTGTTCCTGTCGGGTCAGGCTCTCGACGGCAAATCCGGCCAGCAGGACACCGGCCGGCCGGTTGGCCAGCAGATCCTCTGTGATGCGCTCAATAGGGGTGGTGTCCGGGTAGCTGTAGAGCATGGGCAGATAACCGGCACGGACGGCCTCGGAGGAGGCACCGGTGCAGAGGGATGCGTAGTAGGGGTTTTGCTGCGAGGAGAGCACCATGGCGATGACCCTGTTGTCCTGTTTCGCGGCGACAGATTTATAGCCAAGGGCGGAAATCGCCTCCTCGACTTTGGCCCTGGCACCGGCACTGGCACTCCCGCCCGAGAGAACCCTTGATACGGTGGCAATGCTGACGCCGGCGTGCTCGGCAACATCGTAGATGGTTGGCGATTTGTCGTTCATGGACTCGCCTCCTTTATTAGTGGAAGAAAGAAAATGCGGATATGCCGGCTGTACCGGCATCGTTTTTTGTATTCTAGCATACTTCCGGATGGAAGACAATGTAAATTTACACACATAGAATTGTAAATTTACAAAAAGCATCGAAAAAATTTTTGAAGTTATATTGACAAGTATCCAGATGTGCAGTAGTATATTGTCAGATTTGAACATCTCAGGCGAAACGGCGAGGTGTAAGCGACCTGAAAGTTTCTGAAAGCGCTTACAAACCGGTTTCGCAGGGTGTTCGGACAGAAAATTACAGGAGGTTTTCTTATGAAAAAGGCAATCGCAATGCTTCTGGCGGCTGTGATGCTCCTCGCGCTGACGAGCTTCGCTTTCGCAGAGGAAAACAAGGTTCTGACCATTGTTGCATGGGATGCAAACACCACCGGTTATCTGACCGCTCAGAAAGAGGCCTATGAAGCTTCTCATCCGGGCGTGACCATCGAGTACATTGATGTATCCTCTCAGGATTATGACACGAAGGTCGCGGCCATGCTGGCCGGCGGCGATACCAGCGATATCTACATGGTAAAGGATATCCCGGCGCTGCTCAACTGGTATGATGCAGGCTATACCCTCAACCTGAACGACTACATGAAGAAAGCTAACTATGATGTTTCCGGCTTTGTCGGCATGGAAACCAACTACGCCATGAACGGCGAACAGATCGCTCTGCCGTTCCGTTCTGACTTTGAAATCCTGTTCTACAACAAGGATCTCTTTGATGCAGCCGGCGTTCCTTATCCGACCAACGACATGAGCTGGGAAGAGTACAAGGAGAAGGCCCTGAAGGTTGCGGATCCTTCAAAGGAAATCTACGGAACGCATTATCACACCTGGCTCTCCACGGCGGTTAACTACACCGTGGCGGACGGCGTGAACACCCTGATCGACGGCGAATACAGCGATCTGGCTTACTTCTATCATATTATCCAGGATCTGGAGGATGCCGGTGCCTGCATGCCTTACAGCGAGATCAGCGCGGCTGGTCTGCACTACTCCGGTGCTTTCGGCAACGGCAACATCGCCATGATGCCTATGGGCTACTGGTATGTGGCTACCCTGATCAACAACATCAAGGACGGCACGTACAATGTGAAGAACTGGGGCCTCGCTTCCATGCCGACCAAGGAGGACGTCAAGGCTGGTTCTACCTTCGGCAACCTGACCGGCGTGATGATCAACAAGGCAAGCGCCAATCAGGATCTGGCCTGGGATTATGTCGCATGGCTGTGCGGCGAGGAAGGTGCGAAAGTGACCGCTGGTGCCGGCAACCGTCCTGCATGGGTTTCTGAGGGTGTTGCGGATGTCATGTCCTCCATCGACGGATTCCCGACCGACGAGGGCTCCAAGGCTGCTCTGCTTCCGACCTATGTGGCCATCGAGATCCCCGGAACCGCTCTCTCTTCCCAGATCTCCTCTATCCTCGGTGAGGAGCACTCCGCGATCATGACCCGTGAGATCACGATCGAGGAAGGCATTGAGAACATGAACGAGCGTGTTCAGGAGCTCCTTGAGAAATAATTAAGTCCCGGTGAATTCCTGCGGGAAGTGCGAAATCTCGCACTTCCCGTTTTTTTTAAGTGAAAGGAGACCCCATGAGTGAGCGAGTAAAAACGAGAAAGCACCAGATGAGCCGTCTTGAACGAAAGAATACCCTCATCGCGTACAGCTTTCTCGCACCGAATTTCCTCGGATTTGCCATTTTCACCCTGATTCCGGTCATCCTGTCGGTGGTCATGTCATTCACCGAATGGAAAGGCGGTTCTCTGACCACCATGAAATGGGTCGGCTGGAACAACTATGCCACCATCTTCAATACGGCGAAGGTGGGCAAACAGATGACGGAAAACGGCTTCCTGGCAGGCCTCAATTACTTCTTCAACAAAGTGGATCTGGGCATTTCACTGAAGAATACCATTTTCTTCACCGTGGTCACCGTGCCGCTCAGCCTGATCTGCGCCGTGCTGCTGGCACTGGTCCTCAACCATTCGGTGAAGGGTGCCGTCGGTTTCCGCGCGATTCTCTTTTTCCCGTACGTGGCATCCATGGTTGCCATCTGCGTCTGCTGGAACTTTATGCTGATGAAGAACGGCCCGGTGAACCAGATGCTGATGTTCTTCGGCAGCTCATTCAATAAGAGCTGGACGGCGGACAGCAACATGGCCATGTGGGCCATCGTGCTGGTCAGTGTATGGCGGAACATGGGCTATTACATGGTCATCTACCTGGCGGCCCTGCAGGGTGTGCCGAGGGAACTGTATGAGGCGGCAACAGTGGACGGAGCCAACAAGTGGCAGCAGTTCTTCAATGTAACGCTGCCGCAGCTGCGCCCGACCACGTTCTTTGCCTCCGTCATGCTGATTATCAGCTGCTTCAAGATCTATGACACCGTGGCCATCATGACCAACGGCGGTCCGGGACGTGCCACGAAGATGCTGGTTCTGTATATCTATAATGAAGCGTTCACCAACTTCAACTATGGTGTGGCCAGCGCCATCTCCATGATTCTCCTTGTCATTGTTCTGCTGGTCACGATCCTGCAGTTCAGCATGGAAAATCGCTACGCGAACAACTGAGAGAGGAGGATGAAAAATGAAAAAAGCTGCGAAAGTAGTCAATCCTGAGGATCGGATCACGCCGGGAAAGATTCTGCTCTACATCGTGCTGATTCTGGTGTCGGCGTTTACCCTGATTCCGTTTGTCTGGATGATTTCAGCCTCTCTCAAACTGGACCGCGAAGTGTTTACCTTCCCGATGAAGTGGATTCCGGAAACCCCGCACTGGGAGAACTATTCGGTGATCTGGACCAAGGTGCCGATGCTGACGTACTTTAAGAATACGGCCATCATCGCCATTTGCGTCACGTTTATTCAGACCCTGACCTCCTCCTTTGCGGCGTATGCCTTTGCAAAGCTGAATTTCAAGGGCCGGAATGTGCTGTTCCTGTGCTATATCGGAACGATTGCGGTGCCGTGGCAGGCATACATGCTGCCTCAGTTTATTCTGATGCGTTCCATGGGTCTTTACGACAAACTCCAGGCCATCATGGTCCTGCAGGCATTCTCCGCCTTTGGTGTTTTCCTGATGCGGCAGTTCTATCAGAATGTCCCGTCGGATCTGTGTGAGGCGGCCCGAATTGACGGACTCAGTGAGTACGGCATCTGGGCCAGAATCATGCTGCCGCTCTCAACGGCGGCCATTGCGACCCTGGTCATTTTCACCTTCGTGGGTACATGGAATGACTACATGGGACCCATGATTTACCTGACCCGTGAGGAAAACAAGACCATTCAGGTTGGTCTCCGCCGTTTCATTCAGGAAAACTCCACGGATTACCACCTGATCATGGCAGCCTCCGTTGTTTCACTGATACCGGTTACCGTTGTATTCCTGTTCCTGCAGCGCTACTTCATTGAAGGCATTGCGACAAGCGGACTGAAGGGATAAATTGTCGGGAGGCATGCTCAGGGTCCGCCCGCCGGACTTGGGCATGTCTCCTTTTGTTTTTGAGCGGATGTTTGTTAAATATGGGCACCAGAAATGTCGCGGTGCTGAAAGACCAGGCTATGGCTCATAGAGGAGAATGCAAAAAATGATTGCGGAAGCGTACGCAAAGGCTGTAAAGACAGCGAAAGTTCACGGGGGATGGACGTTCTTCCCGGTCTTCGGGGATCCGGCGTGGCAGAACCTTTCAGCGAATGACCGCGGGCAGATTCAGGCTTTATGGGAATCGTTTCGTGGGCAGCCGTATCCCATGCGAACCCTGACCGGTTTTATGGATTTTGTGCGGACCGGAAGCAGGAAAAGTGATGAGAATCCCTATTTCTTCCGACGCCGGAAACTGTGCACGGCCGTGCTTGCCTGCCTGAATGGGGAAAAGCGGGCCATGGATAATGTACTGGATGGCATCTGGTGCATTTGTGAGGAAAGTACCTGGGTGATCAGCGCCCATAATGTCAATCCTATTCCGGGGGCGCCGTCACCCAAGGACAAACCGATTCCGGATATGGAGGAACCGTACATCGATCTGTTCGCGGCCCAGACCGGAATGATTCTCGCGCTTAGTTCTAATTTACTGGCAGAGCCGCTGGATGCCGTGACGCCGCTTCTTCGCAAACGCATTCACGCGGAACTGGAGCGCCGGATCATCCGGCCGTTCCTGGAGCACGATGAATTCTGGTGGATGGGAATTTGCCGTCAGGACCTGTGCAACTGGACGCCGTGGATCCTGTCAAATATCCTGATGACAGCCTGCATTGAGGTGACGGAGGAAGAACGGCTGACCGTCATTCTTGAACGGGCTGCCCGGATGTTGGACCGCTGGCTGGCGGTTGTTCCGGAGGATGGGGGCTGTGATGAGGGCGTCGGGTACTGGAACATGGCTGGCGGTGCGCTGCTTGACTGTCTTGAACTGTATGAGACGGTGACAGAGGGGGGCATGCAGCTGTGGGATGAACCCAAAATCCGGAATATCCTTTCCTTCCCGAAAAAGATGGAAATCGGGGATGGCTGGTTCATCAATTTCGCGGACTGTGATGCCCGGCCGGTTCTCTCCGGTGAACGGATTGAAACGGCCGGTGAACGGCTCGGCGATGAGGAACTGCGGACACTGGGCCTGCGGATCCGCAATCAGGCCGGGGATGATCTGGCGGATGTGCCGCATTTTTCACGAGTTTTCCGCCGTCTGTTCCATCCCCGTCATCTGCCTGCCGCGGCATGCGAAAAAACGGATGTTTTTTTGCCGGACCTGGAGGTTCGCGCAGTGCGCCGGGCGGGCGTGACGCTGGCGGTCAAGGGCGGCAGCAACGGGGAAAGCCATAACCACAATGATGTCGGATCCTTTATTCTGTTCAGGGACGGGAAGCCGCTGATTGTGGACGCGGGCAATATGACCTATACGGCCAAGACCTTCTCAGGTGAACGGTACACACTGTGGAATGTGCGTTCCCTGTACCACAATGTGCCGGTTATCTGCGGCTGTGAACAGCTGCCCGGCGCGGAGTATCGGGCGGAACGCGTGCAGGAACTGCCGGGGGGACTTTCCCTGGGGCTTGAAAAGGCGTATGGCAGTGAGGCCAATTTGCGTACCTATGACCGCTGCTGCGAACTGGGGGATGACGGGCATCTGTCCGTTCGGGACAGAATCGTCCTCAGGCAACCGGGGCAGGTTCAGTGGGTGTTCATGCTGAGAGAAAAGCCGGTGATCCGGAAGGGCCGGATTGAGACAGAATCCATGGTGCTGCGATTCCCGGAAAAGCTGACTGCCGCGGCGGAGGAGATTCCGGTGACAGATGCCCGAATGGCAAGCAGTTTTCCGGGCAGTCTTTACCGGGTGCTGCTCTCGGCGGAGGGAACGGAACTGGATGTGACCTTTACAGTGGGGAGGAATGGGACGGATGAATAAAATACAGGAAAATCCCTTAAAAACACGGCAGGATCTGATTAATGGTGCGATCGAGATGATCCGTCCGCTGGTGGAGTGTCTGACGCCGGGCAGGGCACGGATGATTGTGGGAGAGGGAAGCGCCCATTATTCGGAGGATGTGGCGGGAATGGAAGGGTATTCCCGCGTGCTCTGGGCGATCGTGCCCATGCTGATCGGCCGGTGCCCGGAGGTGGAACCCTACTGGGCCCTGTGGCGTGAGGGACTGATCCACGGAACAGACCCGAAGGATCCGGAATACTGGGGCACTATCCGGGACTGCGATCAGCGGATGGTGGAGATGGCGGTGATCGGGACGGGCCTGTGCTTTGTGCCGGACCGGTTCTACGGTGAATTCACCCCCTCTGAGCAGGAAAATCTTGTTCAGTGGCTGAACCAGATCAACCTTTACGACATGCCCCAGAACAACTGGCGTTTTTTTCGCATCCTGGTGAATCTCGGATTCCGCCGCGTCGGACGTCCGGTGGATGAGGCGCGGATGAAGGAAGACCTTGACCTGATGGAAAGCCACTATGTGGGGGATGGCTGGTATTTTGATGCCCCCACCAAGCGGGATTATTACACGATCTGGGGCTTCCATTACTATAGCCTTGTCTATGTGGCGGCCATGCGTGAGCTGGATCCGGAACGCTGCGAGCGCTTTATCCGCCGGGCACAGGAGATTGCCCCGCGCTTTGCCTGCTGGTTTGACCGCGATGGGCGGGCCATTCCGTACGGGCGGAGCCTGACCTACCGTTTCTGTCAGGGCGCCTTCTTTGCGGCCATGGCGTTTGCAGATGTCACCTGTGAGGGGATTGACTATGGCGTGGAAAAAGGCTTCCTGCTCCGCAATCTCCGGTACTGGATGCAGATGCCGATTTTCGACCGCGGCGGCGCGCTGACGGTTGGCTATGGCTATCCGAATCTCTGTGTCGCGGAGGGATATAACGCTCCCGGTTCGCCCTACTGGGGCATGAAAGCGTTCTTTGCCCTGGCGCTTCCGGAGGATCATCCGTTCTGGCAGGCCGAGGAAAGGGACTATGTGCCGCCGAGAGTTTTCCTGGATGAGCATGTGCGCATGCTGCTGACACGGGATCCGCAGAACCGGCAGGTGATCGCCTATACGGCCGGGAATCATGCGTGGGAGCATATGCATGAGCAGGAAAAGTATGAGAAGTTTGCCTATTCATCCCATTTTGGCTTTTCGGTGATCAAGGAACCCACGACCCTGGCAAAAGGCGCCTATGACTCCATGCTGGCCCTCCGGAGGACCGGGCAGGACCTGTGGCATTCCCGCTATGGCTGCAGCAGCTTTTCTCTTGAGGAAAGCGTTATTCATTTCACCTGGTGCCCCATGGAAGGCGTCGAGATCCGGACGGACCTGATTCCCTGCGGCAACTGGCATATCCGCCGGCATGAGATAACGACGGAATATGAGCTGGAGTGTGCGGAGGGCGCGTTTGCCGTGCGACGCGACTGGGCGGGGGAAAGGCCCTGTGACCGGATTTCAACGGAAACCCTGGCAGGACCGGACTTTGCCTGTGCACATGGCGCCTATGGAACCAGTGCGGTTCTGGCCCTTGAGGGATATGAAAAGGGCGAGGTGATTGCGCCGGAACCCAATACCAATATGATTTATCCGCGGACAGTTCTGCCCATGCTGCATGCCCGGATCCAGCCCGGGAAAACCGTTCTTCTCTGCGGCGTTTACGGAAGCGTGGAGGATGTGAAGGACTTTGTGCCGGCTTACGTGGAGGGCAGGCCGTTCGAGGGAAAAGAGATTCAGCAGATTGCGGAGGCAATGAAAAATGCATAATTATGAGAATGTTTTGAAGAAAGCGGCAGAAAAATTCAGAAGGACGGCTGAGCTGGCCAGACAGGAGGGAATCCTTCCGTATAAGAGTGCGGACGGAAAATGGATCACCTCCCCCTATGATGGAAATAGCTGGTGGACCGGCGGCTTCTGGCCGGGCCTGATGTGGCAGCTGTATGTTCTGACCGGCGATGCATTCTTCTCACAGGAGGCCAGGCGGGGGGAGGAGATCCTCTGCAATGAGTTCAGATCCTTCCGTGATCTAAATCATGATGTCGGCTTCATGTATCTGCTGTCCTCCGGCGCTGATTACAAGCTGACCGGAAATGAGCAGGCCAGGCAGGATACTCTGCATGCGGCAAGCCTGCTCATGGGCAGGTTTAATCCGGTTGGGTACATTCGCGCATGGAACCATCCGGATCATCGCGGGTATGCCATTATTGACTGCATGATGAATCTGTCGATTCTGTTCTGGGCGTCCAGACAGACAGGGGATCCGCGCTTTGAAAAAGTGGCAAGGATTCATGCGGATATGACCATGCGTGAATTCGTTCGCGAGGACGGATCGGTCAGTCACATCATTGAACTGGATCCGGACACCGGTGCGCGTGTATGTGAGCATCCGGGACAGGGGTATGCCCTGGGCTCCAGCTGGAGCCGCGGACAGGCATGGGGGCTGTATGGATTCACGCTTGCCTACCTGAACACAGAGGACAGACGCTACCTGGACACGGCCTGCCGGATTGCCGATTACTTTACGGCCAATATCCGCCCGGATGGTCTGACCAACTGCGACTTCAGGCAGCCGGAGGAACCGGAGCGGATTGATAACATGGCAGGCGCCATTGCGGCCTGCGGTCTCCTTGAGCTGGCCAAAGCCGCCGGGAACACGGCCTATGAACAGGCGGCGTGCCGGCTGCTGGACGGAATCATTGACCACTGCTGTGATTTTTCGGGCCGGTTCTGCGGACTACTGACAAAATGTACGGCCAGCTATCATGATGATGGTGCCGGGCAGGAAACCAACATTACGTATGGAGATTATTTCTTTGTTGAGGCACTCTCAAAACTGAATCATACCGATCCGATGCTCTGGCGCTGAGCGGCGATCTGCCGGTGCAGAAACAGGAAATCAATCTGAAACAGGGAGAACGTTACCGTTCTCCCTGTTTCAGTACCGTGAAAAGCGTCTTTGCTTTCGTAACGATGCGCTGCTGAATGATGAAGGACAGCGCCGACAAAGATTAATATCAGTGACGCTGAGAAACGGGTCAGGCGGGTGCTGGCCGGAGAAGAGTGGGAAAAGGAATGCCGGGAGCGTGGCGGCAGATGTGGCGGTGTTCCCGATTTTTTTATGCGGCCCCTCTTACAACTTTTTTTTGACTTGCAACATGAAAAGAGTTAAAATACAGATAAAAGTTACGAAAGGAGATGAAGCGATGGAATACTTGAAGCAAGTTCTCGGGGTTCGAGCAATGTATTGGGATGATGCTTTGAACTCAATGCCCAATTTTATTCACGCTCGCTATAGGATGCGGAGAGTTACACTTGATGGGAAGCAGGCTATTTTCGTATATCCAAAAGAAGAACTGGAAACCGTATCTGCCATCAAAAAGCATCTGGACAGGATCGAGAGAATCGGAGAAGCTCCTGCGGTTCTGGTTCCTGATCATTTGACATATCGCCAAAAAGAGTATCTCCTTCGTGAGCACATTCCATTCATTGTGGATGGAAAACAGATTTATTTGCCGTTTATGGCTGTGTATCTTCAGGAACGTGGAGACAGCGAAAAGATCGGCGAAACAGACATGCTTCCGTCGGCTCAGTTGCTTCTTCTGTATTACATCTATCACGGCTGCGGCGAGTTACTGACAAGTGAAGCTTCACAGAAACTGGCTTTTACAGCAACATCCATTTCCAGAGCATCGAGGCAATTACAGGAGATGGGATTGATTCAAACACAAAAGAGGGGTGTCCAGAAGGTTATCTACTCAGATAAGACACCGGAAGAAATGTTTAAACTCGCACGAGAGAGCATGTGTAATCCCGTAAAGAGGACAGTTTTTGTCCCTAAAACTGAGATCAAGGATACACTTCTCATGAGCGGGTATTCCGCCTTATCTGAGTACTCAATGATGAACCTGCCGTCAGCTGAATGCTTCGCAACGAATACAGTTACCAGGTGGGACAAGATGGCTTCCAACAGGCTGCAAAGCACAGATGACCAGTGTGCCGTGGAATTATGGCGATATGATCCGAAGAAGCTTTCAACAGGAAACAGTGTGGACAAGCTTTCCTTAGTGCTTGCGTTAAGCGATGACAGAGATGAGCGTGTAGAGGAATCGGTGGAAGAAATGTTGACTGGTTTATGGAGGGAATTGAATGGGATGAGGAATTGAGAGCTTCAGAGAATGGTTCAGGGGGCATGAAGAGCAATATGTTATTATCGGGGGGCACCGCATGCGATCTCTTAATGACAGGTGAAGGGATGGATTTCCGAGCTGCCAAAGACATTGATCTTGCATCTGGAATCACAGCAGCATGTCTAAAGGTTTGTTCCTTGACTTCACAGGCACCTGGCCTTAGAATAGGCAAGTGTCGAATGAGCGTGCGGCGTTTACGTACCACAGCTGTGAGATTGAAAAGGCGTAAACAGACAACGTCATGTACCTGACGAAACGGGATGTTGTGTTAAAATTGGAGGGGGAGCATGAATTACTCGGATGATTCGAAGGGCTTTACAGACCTTTCGCTCATTGTACCGGATATCCTCCTTGATATCCGCTATTATTCAACCTATAATTTTGTCGGATGCCGTGTTGACGGATATGAAATGCCGGCGGCGCTGCTGACCGTGGAGGCGGCGGAGGCGCTGAGAAATGTGAACGAGAAGATCCGGCAGGATGGATACGGCTTTCGGGTTTTTGATGCCTATCGTCCGCAGTCGGCGGTGGATCATTTTGTCCGGTGGGCCAAAGACAGGAAAGATACACGGATGAAAGCGGTGTTTTATCCGGAAGTGGACAAGAGCCGCCTGTTTGAGGAGGGATTCATTACCGATTTTTCGGGGCACACGCGGGGGAGCACGGTAGATCTGACCCTGTATGACCGGCGCAGCGGGGAAAACATCGACATGGGCGGTCCCTTTGATTATTTCGGCGTGCGTTCGCACTATGATGCACCGGGGCTGACCGGGGAACAGCGGGCGAACCGGCGATATTTGCGGGAGAAAATGATGGAGGGCGGATTTGCCCCGTATCCAGAGGAATGGTGGCACTTTACGCTGTCGAATGAACCGTATCCGGATACCTACTTCACTTTTCCGGTGAGATGCCGGAAAAACCACATGTCCGACTGAAAGGAAGAGGTTTGAAAATGACAGGAAATACGTTTTTCTTAGACTGGGAAGTAGCTTTGAGTGAATGGCTTCAGAAAACGCTGGGATCGGGCGGAATAGCGTTGTTTTCGAGTATCTCAACGCTCGGAGAGGAACTGTTCATCGTCATGTTTATCGGCATTCTGTACTGGGGGTATGATAAGCAAATCGGACGCAGACTGTGTGAAAATGTCCTGGCAGTCTGTGTCTGGGGACCGATGATTAAGAATGTCTTTCTGAGACGCCGTCCTTATCTGGACCATGAATCCATTAAGAATTATCGTTCGGTGGATCAAAGTGCAGACCTGACAAATATTCAGGCACAGGGCTTTTCGTTCCCCAGCATGCATTCAGCAAATGCGGTCGCCCTGTTTTCCGGATTTGCGATGTTTGTCAGGAAGAACTGGGCCAGGATGATGGCAATCATTATTCCGCTGCTGGTGGGAATTTCCCGTGTTGTTGTTGGGGTACATTATCCAACGGACGTTCTTGCCGGCTGGGTCCTTGGACTGGTCGCCGTGTTCATTCTCGATATGCTGACAAAGCATGTTCCCAAACTGTGGGTTCGGTATGCCATATTGCTGCTCACGGCAGCACCCGGGCTGTTTTACTGCAAAAGTACGGACTATTTCACCGGGATGGGACTGATGATTGGCTTTTTTGGCGCGGTGCTTTTTGAGAGACGGTATGTAAACTTTGAAAATACCCGGAAGCCGATGTGGTTTATTCTTCGAATCGTGTGCGGCTTTGCGCTCTTTGTCCTCCTGAGCAGTCTGCTGAAACTGCCGTTCAGCAAGGAATTCCTTGACGGCGGGAGCATGGCATCTCTGTACGTCAGAACCCTTCGCTATGCCGTGACCTCGTTTATTGTTTTTGGCATTTATCCGCTGGTGTTTAAAGCGGAAAAGAAGGCGTAATCACCGTTCGTGTGTACAGAAAAATGAGAAAAGGAACCGTCCCCGGCCGGGGACGGTTCCTTTTTCAGCACAGAAATGAGGTGACCGGATTAATAGTTGGTCAGGTTGTACATCTCGATGGCGTCGTTGATCTCGGCCGCGAGCTTGGAAACGCACTCATCCACATCCTTGATCTCGTTGTGCACGAGCTTCTCGGTGTAGGACTGAACGGTGGCACGGGCCTGAGAGAACACGCTGAGGAGGCCGCCGGCATATTCCGGAGCGGAGCTGTGCAGCTGATCCAGAGCGACCTGGAACTGCGGATACTTCTCAACGTTTGCCTTGAAGGTGTCGGTTTCCTGGGCCTTGACGTTAACCGGGAAATAGCCGGTCTGTGCGTTCCAGAAAGCCTGATTCTCGGGGTTGGTCATGTACTTGACGAATTCCCAGGTTGCCTCTTCGCGGGCGGTGTCGCCGGTAGCGAAAGCCCAGAGAGAGCCGCCGCCGACGGATACGCCGCCGACGT
The DNA here is from genome assembly GCA_017626895.1 of Clostridia bacterium. Lineage (GTDB taxonomy): Bacteria > Bacillota > Clostridia > Christensenellales > Aristaeellaceae > Ventricola. The sequence continues at coordinate 32,854 of JAGAHV010000006.1, forward strand.
CATCGGCATTGATGCTCGGGAAGTAGCCGACGCCCAGTTCGAAGGAGTCACCGATGTTGGTGAGCAGGGTCTTGAGGGCGGCGGTGGATTCGAGGGTGATGGCGATATCGCCGTTGATGAATGCCTGCTTGGCATCATCGTTGCCCTGGTTGAGGTAAGGCGCGATGGCAGTGGGTTCGCCCTCGCCCACGTACTTCTTCCAGACGCTCAGGATGTCATGGCCGGCACCGTTGCTGTCAAACTCAACTGCGGTGGCGTACGCTTCGCCGCGGCCGTTGTTGTTGTTGACATAGTGCTTGCCCATCTTGCCAACCCACTGCTCGAAGAACCAGCCGTAGTTGCCCATGCCGAAGCCGTACTTGGCAGCACCGCTCTTGGTGATGGCAGCAGCCATTTCGTTGATTTCGTCGAAGTTCTTCGGCGGAACTTCCGGATCAAGGCCGGCGGCCTTGAAGGCGGTCTTGTTGTAGTAGAGGATCGGGGTGGAGCTGTTGAACGGCATGGAATAGAGCTTTCCATCCACCGTGTAGTAAGCCGCGATGTTGGGCTCGATGACGCTTACGTCAAACTTTTCGGCGTCGATGAAGTCCTGCATGGGCTTTACCCAGCCGCTGTCGATCATGAAGCGGGTGCCGATGTCGTACACCTGCATGATGTCGCACGGACGGGCGTTGATGCCTGCGGTCTGAATCTTGGAGAACGCATCATCATAGCTTCCCTGGTATTCGTAGTTGACTTTGATCTTTCCTTCATACTCTTTGTTGAAGTTGTTGATCATGGTGGTGATTGCCTCACCGTTGACACCGCCCATGGCGTGCCAGAAGGTGATTTCGACGGGGTCTGCAGATGCCGTGATGCACAATGTGAGCAGCAGGGCAAAAGCCAGAGCCAAGGTAACCAGTTTCTTCATAAGGAAAACCTCCTTTTTTTATTATTAACGCTTGTTCGCGTTAATGCCGATTAGCCCTTTACCGAACCGGCCATCAGTCCGTTGATCAGCTGTTTGTTCATGAAAACGAAAATGCTGAGGGAGGGGACGATGACGATGATAACGCCGGCCATCATGAGGCCCATGGACTGCGCGTCGATGTCGTAGAGCATGGAGATGCCGACCTGGACGGTGCGGTAGGTATCCGAGTTGGTGGTCAGAAGCGGCCACATATACTGGTTCCAGGTATTCAGGAAGACATAGGCACCCAGGGCGCCGAGGGCGGGACGGGAGAGGGGAACGGCGATCTGAACCAGAAAACGCCAGTTGCCGCAGCCGTCGATGGTGCTGGCTTCCTTCAGTTCCTTCGGGAACGTCATGTAGGACTGCCGGAGCAGGAAAATGCCCATGGCACTGGTCATGTACGGGATAATGAGCACGTACAGACTGTCTGTCCAGCCCAGGTGGGAAACCGTCAGGTAGTTGGCGATAATGGTCGCCTCGCCCGGAACCATCATGGTGGCCAACACGATCAGGAACAGGAACCGTTTTCCCTTGAAATCAAGGAAGACAAAGGAAAAGGCGGCCATGGACGCGGTGACCATCTGACAGAGCATGACGCTCAGGGAGACGATAAAGGAGTTGCGGATATAGATCGGAAAGCTGTATGTGGGATTGGTAAAGGCATTGATATAGTTTCCGAACTGAATGGAATGAGGGAGAAGCAGGGTCTTGTACACCTGATCCGAATTGACCAGTGAGATGGACAGGGTGTAGATCAGCGGAACCAGAATGATCAGGAGGATCGGGAGGTTCAGCAGGAACTGTCCCGCATGCTTCATCCGGCGGATGCGCCGTGTTCTCAGATTGATGGCGGATACAGATCTTTCACTCATCAGTAGTTCACGCTCCTCTTCTCAAAACTGAACTGAATCAATGTGATAACGAGGATGATGACAAACAGAACGACGGAGCGCGCGGCGGCGGTTTCAAAGCGCTGGGCGCGGAACGCGTCGTGCCAGATGGCGTAAACGATCAGGTTGGTTGAGGCGTTGGGGCTTTCGTTGGTCAGCAGCTTGACCTGGCTGAACGACTGGAACGCGTTGATGATATTGATGATGATCTGGAAGAAGAGGGTGGGCGAGATGGCGGGCAGGGTGATGTGCCACAGACGCTGCCAGTAGTTGGCGCCGTCAATCGCGCAGCTTTCATACAGATCGTGGGGAACGGATTTGAGACCGGCGGATATGAAAATGAAGTTGATGCCGGACTGCAGCCAGATGGTGACAGCAGCCACCGAGCCGAACTGGTATTCACCGCCCAGCCAGTTGATCTGCGTCCCCAGGAGGTTGTTGAGAAGGCCGCCGGTGGGATGGAAAATCATGCGGAAGGCCATGGAAGCGGCGGCCGAGGCGATGGCCACCGGCATGGCGTAGACGGCGGCGCAGAACCCGGATCCGGGATACCGGTTATACGTCAGCAGACTGGTGATCATGCCGATAATCAGGCCGCCCAATGCCACGACAACGACAAATTTCATGGTCGAGAGGATACTCTGCCAGAACGCATCTTTCCCGAAAAGGCGAATCATGTAGTTGTCGAGTCCGACGAACTTTTTCGGCTGGCCGAGGGCATCCGTGACCCAGGTGCTCAGATAGATGGTCCGGCCAAAGGGGTAATAGTAGAAGACGATGAAAATCAGAAGAGCCGGGATCAGGAAAATGTACGGTTCAATGATCTCGTAGGGGCTCTTTCTGATTTTCCTTGGTGAGATGATCTTTTTACTCACAAATAGGACTCCCTTCTAATCTGTCTTCGGGGTGAGTAAAGTGATTCACGCTTTTTGAGCGATTCGTGACAGAACCGGTTCACTCAAGTACTGCGGATGTCGTGCAGCCTTTTGGAATCGGGGAGAAGGGGGAAAAACAAAACTGTCAAAAAATCAGTGTTCAAAGTGTGAATCTGTCCATAAATCTGAGTCAAGTTTACAGCACGAATACATAAAAGTCAATGCGTACATAGGCAATTTTACATGATTTATCATCATGATGGAGGACGGCAAAAGGAAGGGGAAAAACGGAGGAAACCGGAGGCGTGGAAGGCGGTTTATTTTTGCGCTGAAACGGTCGGATCCGGGCCGAAAGGAGATGGAAGAGGCGCTTGTATCGGCACTTTACATATGATATACTTCCAATCAGTTCCTGTGTGAGATCAGAGGAAATGTACAGGCAGGGTGGTCTGCTTCGGACATGCGGCGGACCGGCTTTTTGTCCGTTCCCTCTGGTCTGCATCCGGGCCGGCCGCCGACATTGGCCGGACCTGGCTAATGAATAACGGAGGAGGAATTGCATGATTGGGTTTGACCTCGGGAAGAAGTACCATATCATACCTGTCGGCAGAGTGGCCATTGACTTTAATCCCACAGATTATAACCGGCCGCTTTCCGAAAGCAGCAACTTCAATAAATATCTGGGAGGATCCCCGGCGAACATCGCCGTTGGCATGGCCAGGCTTGGAAGCCGGGTAGGCTTTCTGGCCAGAGTGTCAGATGATCAGTTCGGAACCTTTGTGACGGACTTTTTTCAGAATGAGGGAATCGACACCAGCCACATCCGCCGCTGCGAGCATGGGGAAAAGCTGGGACTGACCTTTACGGAGATCCTCTCGCCGACGGAATCCTCCATTCTCATGTACCGCGAGGGCGTGGCGGATCTGCAGCTCTCCACGGAGGATGTGGATGAGGCGTACATTGCGGATACCGCCTGTCTCCTGATTTCGGGAACGGCCCTGTGCACCTCACCCACCCGGGAGGCCTCGCTCAAGGCGCTGTCCATCGCGGGGCGTCTTGGCATTCCGGTGGTCTTTGACGCGGATTACCGGGCATATACCTGGAAGAGCCGGGAGGAGATTGCCATTTATACCTCGCTGGTGGCGGAAAAAGCGGATATCATCATGGGCAGCCGCGAGGAATTTGACCTGATGGAAACGCTGCTGGGGCTCCCCGGCACGGATGAGGCCAGTGCAGGGTACTGGCTGGGCAAAAAAGCCTCTGTCTGCGTCATCAAGCACGGCAAGGAAGGGTCCTGCGCGTACAGCAGGGAGGGGTGTTATCAGGTAAAGCCGTTCCCGGTGAACGCCCTCAAGGGATTCGGCGGCGGGGATGGATATGCCTCCGCGTTCCTGCACGGCCTCATGACCGGCCACAGCCTGCCGGATGCCCTTGAGATGGGCAGCGCCAGCGCGGCAATGCTGGTGGCCAGCCATGCCTGCTCCAAAGACATGCCCACGGAAGCACAGCTGTTTGCCTTTATAAAGGAAGAAAAGGAAAAGTACGGCTCCGTCATCACGAAACTGTAAACGACAGCTAAGGCTGATCGAATAGAATAGGAGAACAAGAGAATGAGCGAACTCAAAATCATGAAGCCCTTTATCAACGGTCAATTCGTTGAATCTGCCTCTGAGAGTTACAACACCATTTATGATCCTTCTACCGGAAAGCCGATTGCCAAAGTGCCCAAGTGCACCCAGGAGGAAGTGCTCAGTGCCATTGAAGCGGCGAAAGCGGCTTTCCCGGCCTGGCGGGATACCCCGGTGCGCAAACGTGCCCAGATCATGATGAAGCTGCGCAACCTGATTGAGGCCAACATGGAGGAACTGACCCTGCTGTGCGCCACGGAAAACGGCAAATGTCTCTCCGAGGCAGCCGGCGATGTGGGCAAGGCCCTGGAGATGACGGAACTGGCGTGCTCGGCGCCCTCCCTCCTGATGGGTGAGAGCCTCATGAACACCTCCTCCGGGTATGACACGACCCTGTACCGGGAGCCCATCGGCGTCTTTGCCGGAATCGCCCCCTGGAACTTCCCGGCGATGATTCCGGTGGGCTGGATGGCGCCCCTTTGCATCGTGTGCGGCAACGCCTTCGTTCTCAAGCCCGCCTCCACCACGCCCATGACCTCCCTGCGCTTTGCGGAGCTGTACAAGGAAGCCGGTGTTCCGGACGGCATTTTCAATGTGGTGCCCTGTTCTCGGAATGAGGCGGAGCTGTTCCTGACGAATCCGGATGTCAAAGGAATCACCTTTGTTGGTTCCACGGATGTGGGACAGCACGTCTATGCCACGGCTGCGGCTCATGGCAAGCGTGTCCAGTGCCTGTGTGAGGCAAAGAACCATGCGCTGGTCCTGGCGGATGCGCCCATTACCAGAACGGCCGCCGGCATCATGAATTCCTCTTTCGGCTGCGCCGGCGAGCGGTGCATGGCACTGCCGGTGGTAGTGGCGGAGGAGTCCATTGCGGATGAGCTGGTGGCAGAGATTGTGCGTCTTTGCAAGGAACAGAAAGTCGGTCCGGCGTATGATCCCGCGTCCAACCTGGGACCGGTGGGCAGCAAGGGCCACCAGAAGTTCATTCTGGACTGGATTGAGAAAGGCATTGCCGAGGGGGCACAGCTGGTGCTGGACGGGCGCAACGTGAAAGTACCCGGCTATGAGGATGGCTATTACATCGGCCACACCATCTTTGATCATGTGACGGAGGAGATGTCCATCGGCACACGGGAGGTCTTTGGCCCGGTGCTGTGCATCAAGCGGGTAAAGAACTTCGAGGAAGGACTCGAGCTCATGAACCGCAATCCCTTTGCCAACGGTTCGGTGATTTTCACCCAGTCCGGTCATTATGCCCGCGAGTTTGCCAGAAGGACAGACGGCGGCATGGTGGGCGTCAATGTGGGCATTCCGGTTCCCATCGGCGTATTCCCGTTCTCGGGTCACAAGAAGTCCTTCTTCGGTGATCTCCACTGCCACGGAAAAGACGCCTTCCGCTTCTATACGGAATCAAAGACCGTGACCGTGCGCTGGTTCGACGAGGAAGAAAAGCAGAAGACGCAGGTCAGCACCTGGGATGGTTCGCTTTAATCCCTGCTGAAAAAGTCCTTAACCGTTTCCCCCGGCCGTGCCGGGGGAACGGACAGAATAAAAGATTGGAAGAGGTACGTATGAAACAGCTGAAGATTGGCATTGTCGGTGCCGGACGAATTGGAAATGTGCATGCCCAGTCCATTACCTATGCGATTCCCGAGGCCAGCGTGGTCATGGTCACCGATGTCATTGAGGAGAATGCCCGGAAACTGGCGGAGCGCTTTGGCATTCCCAAGTATTCCGCGGACTATATGGATATCATCCGGGATCCGGAAATTGATGCGGTTCTGGTCTGTTCGCCCACACCCACCCATGCGGATATTTCCATTGCGGCGATGAAAGCCGGAAAGCATGTATTCTGCGAGAAGCCGGTGCATACCTCCATTGAGAAGATTCTTGAGGTGCAGAAGGTGGCAGAGGAGACGGGGCGGAAGCTGCAGATCGGCTTCAACCGCCGCTTTGACCACAATCACAGCCAGGTGCAGCGCCTTGCCCGGGACGGCCGTCTGGGCAATGTGGAAATCATCAAGATTACCTCCCGTGACCCCGAGCCGCCCTCTCCGGAATATGCGGCCAGCTCCGGTGGTCTGTACATCGACATGATGATTCACGATTTCGACATGGCCATGTTCCTGGCCGGTTCGGATGTGGAGGAAGTGTATGCCATGGGCACCAGCCTGGTGGATCCCAGAATCGGCGAGGCCGGGGATGTGGATACCGCCATCGTGACGCTGACCTTTAAAAATGGGGCACTGGGTGTCATTGACAACAGCCGCCGCGCGGCCTACGGGTATGATCAGCGGGTGGAGGTCTTCGGTTCTCTCGGCATGGCAGCGGATGAGAATGACGGCGACTCCACGGTGCGCCTTTCCACGGTGGACGGCGTGGTGAGCGACAAGCCACAGTTCTTCTTCCTTGAGCGGTATATGGCCAGCTTCACGGAGGAAATGCGTCAGTTTATCCATGCCGTAAATACGGATGGCGAGGTGCCGGTAGGCATTCATGCCGGCCTGATGAGCGTTGTCCTTGCCAAGGCGGCAAAGCTTTCTCTGGATGAGCATCGTCCGGTGAAGGTTTCCGAGATTTATGGAGGCTGAGGATGAGCGAGAATATCATTAAAGCCCACGGCGCACACCCCTTTGGTCTGACCTGGATGGCCCGCCGGGACGGCGCGCATGCGGACATGCTGATGGATTTCGGAGTCATGCGCATGAAAAAGGGCGATGTCTATGAGGAAAACGGCGACCTGGAGAAAGCGGTTCTCCTGGTCTATGGAAAAGTCTGCTTTGAGTGGGCCGGTGAGCGGCACGAGGAGGAGCGGGCAAACTGCTTTGATATTCCGCCCACGGCGCTGCACTGTGACCGGACGGCGGGCATAAAGATCACCTGTCTCTCCGAGGAAGCGGAGATCAATATCATGCTGACGGATAATGCCAAGGCCTTTGGCTGCCGGCTTTATCTGCCCAAGGATACGCCGGATGAGTTCCGCGGCGCCGGCCTGATGCGGGAGACGAGTACCCGCATCGTCCGGACGATCTTTGACTATTCCAATGAACCGGATGCCAATCTGGTTCTGGGCGAGGTCATCGGGTTCCCCGGAAAATGGTCCAGTTATCCGCCGCATACGCATCCGCAGCCGGAAATCTACTACTACAAGACGAACCCCGAGAATGGCTTTGGGTATGGGGAGCTGGGGGACAATGTGGTCAAGGTGCAGAATAACGACACCGTCTTTATTGATCCCGGCCTGACGCATCCTCACTGCACGGCGCCCGGATATGCCCTGTGGTATCTCTGGGTGATCCGTCATCTGGACGGGAATCCCTATAAGAATCCGGAATACCCGGTGTTCCTCAAGGAGCATCTCTGGGTGATGGAAAAAGACGCCAAATACTGGGGCGACAAATAAACGGAGGCAGCAAGATGGGAAATGAAACAGTACGGCTGACAATGGCTCAGGCGCTTGTCCGCTTCCTTGACAACCAGTATGTGGAACTGGATGGGCGTGAGACCAAGTTCGTGAACAATCTTTTCGGCGTATTCGGTCACGGCTGTGTGGTGGGCGTCGGCCAGGCACTGTCCCAGGGCGGACATCATATCCGTTTCCTGCAGGGAAAAAATGAGCAGAACATGGCATTGGCAGCCATGGCCTTTGCCAAGCAGCGCAACCGGCTCGAGATCATCCCCTGCGTTTCCTCCATCGGGCCGGGTGCCATGAACATGGTGACGGCGGCCGGATGCGCAACGGCCAACCGCATTCCGCTCCTGCTTCTGCCCGGGGATACCTTTGCCTGCCGTCAGCCGGACCCGGTTCTGCAGCAGGCGGAGTTCTTCACCTCCTTCGGGCAGACCGTGACGGATGCGTTCCGCGGGGTATGTCATTATTTTGACCGGATTGAACGGCCCGAGCAGCTGATGACCGCGGCGATTCACGCCATGCGGGTGCTGACGGATCCGGCGGATACCGGTGCGGTCTGTCTGGCCATGCCTCAGGATGTGGAAGGGGAGGCCTATGATTATCCGGTGTCCTTCCTGCGCAGGCGTGTCTGGCACATGGACCGGCGCGTTCCGACGGCGTCCCAGATTGAGCGGGCCGCGGAGTTGATTCGCGGAAGCAAACGGCCTCTGGTGATTGCCGGCGGCGGTGTCCGGTACAGCTTTGCCGGGGATGCGCTGAAGACGTTCTGCGAAACAACCGGCATTCCGTTCTCCGAGACCCAGGCGGGCAAGTCCGTGCTTCCGTGGAATCATCCGCTGAATCTGGGCGGCATCGGCGTGACCGGCGGTCAGGCAGCCAATGTCATTGCCCGGGACGCGGACTGCATTATTGCGGTGGGAACAAGGCTGACGGACTTTACCACCTCCTCCAAGTGGCTGTTCCGCGGGGATGCCAAAGTGGTGTCCATCAATATCTGTCCCTTCGATGCTGTCAAGATGGACGGGGAACCCATTATCTGTGATGCACTTGAGGGCCTCACCTCTCTCTGCTCGGTCCTTGGGGACTATCACTATGCCGGCGGGGACGCCGTTGCGGCGGCAAAGAAGACCTGGGATGCCATTGTGGATGAGTGGTATCACAAGACGGACAGCCGCGGTCTGACGCAGACCCGTGCCCTGGGCATCATCAATGAATTCATGCAGGACAAGGACATTGCGGTTGGCTCGGCCGGCTCTCTGCCGGGGGACATGCAGCGCCTGTTCCGTCCGGGCAACCGGGATACTTATCATATGGAATACGGTTTTTCCAATATGGGCTATGAGACCAATGGTGCCCTGGGCGTCAAACTGGCCTGCCCGGATGCCGAGGTATACACTTTCTTCGGGGATGGCACCTACCTGATGGCCCATTCCGAACTGGTTACCTGTGTGCAGGAGCGGCTGCGGGTGCATTTCTGCCTCTTTGACAACTCCGGATGGGGATGCATTGAGAACCTGCAGAACAATCAGGGAAATGACACCTTCGGGACGGTGTTCCGTTTCCGGAACCCGGAGACGGGTGAACTGGACGGCCCGGAAATTCCGCTGGACTTTGCCGCCAATGCGGCCGCTTATGGGCTTAAAACCTATTCCATTCATACTGAGGAAGAACTGAGGGCTGCCCTCCGGGATGCACTCACGCAGGATCGTCCGGTCCTTTATGACATCAAGGTCGTGCATGGGTCCATGACGCCCGGTTATGAATCCTGGTGGCGTGTCGGTGTGGCGGAGGTTTCCACACAGCCCCGCGTGCAGCGGGCCTATGAGGACCTGATGCAGCATGTGAGTGAGACCCGGAAATTCTGACAGATCAAACGACGGCTCATAGAAGGAGAAATAAAGATGCTTGATCCGAATAAAGTAAAACTGGCGATTGCGCCGATTGGCTGGACCAACGACGATATGCCGGATCTGGGGGCCGAGAACACCTTTGAACAGTGCGTCAGCGAGATGGCGCTGGCCGGGTTTACCGGAAGCGAAATTGGAAACAAATATCCCAAAGACGTGGATGTATTGCGGCATAAGCTGGAGGTACGGGGACTGAGAATCTGCAACGCCTGGTTCTCCTCACTGTTTACCTCAGAACCCTATGAGGTCACGATCCGCAACTTTATCGAGCACAGGGACCGCCTGTATGCGCTGGGCGCACGGGTGATCGGGGCCTCGGAGCAGGGCAATTCCATCCAGGGAAAGAACATCAATATCTTTGGAGATCAGAAACCAGTCTACACGCCGGAGCAGTGGGAACTCATTGCGAAGGGGTATAACGAGATGGGCGCACTGGCACGGGAAAAGGGCATGGTGCTGACCTGTCATCATCATATGGGAACAGGCGTTCAGACGGTGGAGGAGATTGACCATTTCATGGAGGTCGTGGATCCGGAGTTGGTCTTCCTGCTGTTTGATTCCGGCCATCTGACCTTTGCGGGAATTGATCCGGTTCCGGTCCTGAAAAAATACATCGGGCGCATCCGCCATGTTCATCTGAAGGATGTGCGTCTCAATGTCCGCGATCAGGCGCGGAAAGAGGGATGGTCTTTCCTGACGGCTGTCCGCAACGGCGTCTTTACGGTTCCGGGCGATGGCGATGTGGACTTTGCCCCGATCTTTAAGATTCTTGAGGAGAGCGGCTATGAGGGATGGGTCGTTGTTGAGGCGGAGCAGGATCCGGCCAAGGCGAATCCTTTTGAATATGCGCTTAAGGCGAGAAAATACATTCGGGAGAAAACCGGACTTTAATCAACCATGGGAAGACCCTGCCGCGGCGCGACAGGGTCTTCCCTTTTCCATACAACCTCAGGGAATAAACGGAAATCTGCGGAGCATGAGGAGGCGGGCAAAATGAGCAAACACAGGATGGTGAACGGTCGTCTGCTTCAGATGAATAAACGCTATAAACAGCTGAAAGAAAGTCAGAAGCAGAGAATCGGAGATTGGATGAATGAGGCTTACCAGCTGGAATGCGAGAAAAAGCTGTCAAGGAGCGAGGCGCTGGAGTATGTTTTGAGGCGTATTGAAGGGGCAAATATCTGGATTCCGGAATACGAGGTCAAAATGCGGTACGGTGCAAAAGTGAATCGGCTCAACAGACGCCGTTCCCGAAAACAGAAGAAAACGGATTCGGGGGCAGTCTCTCCTGAGACAAAGGATGAAGGAAATCCGGAAAAGTGATTTCGATCTTCCCGCGAAGCTTGAAAAATAAACACAAAAGTCCCCTGCCGGACTTGAACAGAATGAATAAAATGCCTATAATACAATCAGGGTTAAATTAAGCGGGAACCGTGCGGAGAATGTGAATCAGACAGCTTAAGAGCGGGAGAGCAGAACAATGTCTTTAAAACCGAAATTTTCGCTGAAGAAGAAACTGGTGTTATTGTTCACGTTCATCATCATTATGCTGAGTATGCTGGCAGGTCTGTTCAGTTACAAGGGAATCAGTGATGTGACAAAAACCATGTATCTGAGCCGATCCAAAGAAGCTTCGGCGACAATTGCCGCCCTGCTTGAACCGGAGATGGTTCAGCGGGTGAAACAGCAGGTGCTGGATATCTTCTATGCTGCGGAAGATCGGGTAAGCACGGAGGAGTGGGGAAGTCCGGAATTTGATGCCTATCTGGATAAATATGCCGGGGTTGAGAATTCGGATGACTTTAAGACCATCCAGAGACAGCTTCGTCTGGTACAGGACAACAACAATCTGAAGTGTGCGTATCTGGTCTGGTTTGATCTGAAAACGGAATCGACCATCTATCTGGCAGATGGCAGTTACGGGGATGAAAACAGCAGACCGGGCTGCTTTGATGCCATCATGTACGATGTGGACCGTGAGGCAATGCGGGATCCGACGAACGGTATCGCCCCGGATGTGACCAACACGGAGGAATATGGATGGGTTGTTGCGGCAGGAAGCCCGATCTTTCTAAACGGGGAACTGGTTGTTTTTGGCGCGGCGGAACTCTCGATGAATAAGGTCATGGAACAGAGAAATCAGTTCCTGTTTGTGGTCATTGCCTCGCTGCTGCTGCTTGCGGTCGTCTTCATTATTCTCGGGATTGTTCTGATTGACCGGACCATTATCCGGCCGATCAATAAGCTTTCAGATACCTCGGAGAAGTACTGGAGAGAGGGATCTGCTTCGATTCGGAACGAGTTTTCCCAGCTGCAGATTCATACAGGGGATGAAATTGAAACGCTGTCCAACTCCATGAAACAGATGGAGCAGAACATCAACGAGCAATTCACGAAAATCCTGGATACAACACAGAAACTGATCATCACGCAGGAGCATGCAGCGGAGATGGACCGGATTGCGAATGTGGATGCGCTGACAAAAGTCCGAAATAAGCGTGCCTATGATGAAAAGGTTGCTCAACTGAGTGAAGGAATCCGAAACGGCGAGGTTTCGAAGTTCGGGATTGCTATGATTGACCTGAATAATCTGAAGCCGATTAATGATCACTATGGTCATGACAAGGGCGATATTGCCATCCAGAGGCTTTGCCGGATGATTTGTTCAACGTTTAAGCACTCCGCAGTGTTCCGGATTGGCGGAGATGAATTCTCGGTCGTGATGGAAGGGGACGATCTGGAGGTCGCGCCGACACTGATTCATCAGCTGATGGATGAATGGAAACAAAAGCGGAATGATGCGAGTCTGCAGCCCTGGGAACAGACCAGCGCGGCAATCGGCTATGCGGTGTACCAGGAGGGGGACACGGTAGAAACGGTCTTTAAGCGGGCGGACAATGCGATGTATGAACAGAAAACCAGAATGAAGGCTGAAATGGCAGAAAGTACGCGCCGGTGAGCGGAAGGCCGCCGGCGGGTTATTCCCTTATGACAGGGATGGACAGGAATCAGGTTATCCATCCGTTACATGACGCTCAGAAAGGGGACGGGGACATGATTCCCAGGATGAAGGTGTGCGCAAACTGCCGGAATGCCTATATCAAGGGTGACCGGTATTGCCGCTATTGCGGCGCACCAATGGGAAAACCGGACTACATTGAGGAGGACTTTGCGACCATTTACGGTCCTCCGCCGGTTAAATGGGTACATCAATGCAGGAAGTGCAGCTTTCAATGGACGACATTCCACACGTGAGTCTTTATGGACTGGAGCGTTTACATGATTTGCTGAGAGGACAAAAAGGCGCCTGACGGCGCGCGGTTCGCGGAGTCTGTGCCTTGCAGAATGCCGGACTGAAACCGCAGATAACGACGGTGTTTCATCGTGACAATTTCAGCGAAATGGAGGCCATGTATGATTTTCTGTGCGACCTGGGAATTGAAAGCTGGCGGCCGATCAATATAGAGCCAATCGGACGCGCCTGTGAGTCCCGGGGATCTTCTTCTGAGTCCGGCGCAGTTTAACGCGCTGCTTTCGTTTATTCGGGAAAAGCGCTTTGATCGTGACGGCACGATGGAGGTCACGTTCGGCTGTTCGCATTATCTGGGACTGGAGAATGAGCGAATGGTCAGGGATCATTATTTTCTGTGCGGAGCCGGAATTCTTACAGCCGGTGTGCGATGCAATGGCGATATCTGCGCCTGTCTGGATGTTGAGAACAGAGTGGAACTGGTACAGGGCAACATCCGGACAGATGATTTTATGGAGGTGTGGTAAAACAGATTCCAGGTATTCCGGCGGGATCGGACCGCGGATTGTCCCAGATGCGTGGAATGCGAGGAACGTCTGTGCTGCGGAGGGAATTCCGCTCATACATGGGACTTTGCAAAGAAGGAACCTTTACTGTGCTGCCGGGACATCAGACAGTGAGAAATAAGGGCTGCGTGCTTGGCAGATGATGGGATGGAAGCGGCCTGGGATAAAGCGTCTTTTGCCGGAATTCTCGGGGAGCATCGCAGCGGGAATGCATCAAATGAAATGGAGTCGGTTCTCAAATCATCAACATTCGACATGGGATATTCTGAGAAAAGGCAGAATGTGAACAGGATATATCGTATCTGTATATGCCGATGATACGGTCACTGCAGGAAAATGCGGAGCAATCAAGGAACCAAAACCGTCTTAGATGCCGGACAGGGGAGAAACAAAAAGACTCACGTAATTAGCTGCTTCCAGATAATTACGTGAGCCGATCAATGCTCAAATGATCTGCGCAACAGGCGCTTTACGTTTCAGATGAAGGACGGATTAACACCTTTGCGGAACAGTGGCTGAGTTATTTCAGGCAATTCAGAGCCCGGTCCGGATAGTTGGTAATAATGATGTCGGCACCGGCACGCAGGACGCTGCGGATGTCTTCCTCGCTGTTGACGGTCCAGGTGTTAACGGCAATTCCGGCCTTGTGAGACAGAGCACATTCATCCGGAACATTGACGACCTCGCTGAAATGCGGATGGATGGCCTCAACGCCAAGGGCAACGGCATAGGCCCACGGCCTGACCAGATTTGCCTCATAAAGCAGTCCGCAGGGAAGAGCGGGGTCAATGGCTTTGATGCGCTGGAGGCTGTAATGGTTGAAAGAGGAGAAAATGACGCGCTGGATCATATTTTCCTCTCTGGCCAGATCAATGGTTTTCTGCTCGAGATTGGGATAGTCATACACGCTGTTCTTCATTTCGATGTTGATGAACAGTCCGGTGGGACGAAGAAGGTCGAACACCTCTTTGAGGGTGGGGATCCGTGCGTCCTTGTATTCCGGATGCGTCTTGTTAAAGGTGAAATGTTTCAGCTGCTCCAGGGTCATATCCCGAATAAATCCGGTGCCGTCAGAGACACGGTCAATGGTCTCATCGTGTGCAACCACGAGATGGCCGTCTTTTGTGATGTGAACATCCAGTTCAACGCCCTGTGCACCCATTTTTGCGGCAAGTTCAAAAGCTTCAAGTGTGTTTTCGGGTGCGTATCCGGAGGCACCACGATGTGCGTAAATCTGTGTATTCATAGAAACTCCTCCTCCTCAGGCCTCACAGCTGTCGTTGTCGGAGCGGCATGTCGCGGGACCGTCATTTGACGTACTGTCGCTGCGCGGCGGGGCCGCTCCTGAGATAATGATTGACTGCGCCTGTCACTTGTGGGTATTGTACTCTGAAACGAATGGTTTTTCAAGTGAACAGGCAAAGAGCGGCACAGAGGATAACGGCAAAGAAGTCAATAACAGGATAATGGCCTCATTTTGAAGAAAAATGACGAAATAACGCCAGAATATTTCGCTTCCGGGGGGCTCTGCTCCCCCTGCGGAGGCGAATATACACGTTTCCAAAAGCTTGAAAAGATGAAACAAAAATGTTAGTATTGCATAACTGGCAGGGCGTGTGCTAGAATGCAGACCGTAGGAATAAAACATTGGGAGGTGAAAATCCATGGCATACAAGATTTCTGATGATTGCATTTCCTGCGGCGTCTGCGCGAGCAACTGCCCCGTGAGTGCTATTACCGAGGGAGACGGCAAGTTCGTTATTGATGCAGATACCTGCATTGATTGTGGCGCTTGCGCTGAGAACTGCCCGGTTTCTGCTCCTTCTCAGGAGTAATTTGTGTTGATGAAAAGCATCCGGTTCGCCGGATGCTTTTTTAATTTGAGCTCGGATTGACTTGACAAAAAAGCGGTTGGAATTATACTGGACAGGGACAGGACGGATTGCCTGTCTGTTTTGAAACGGATCGGGCGGCAGAGGAAAGCGACACTGTACTCGCATGGAAAAGAGTAACGGGGAGCGGCCAAGAGCCCGGCGGCAGTTTGTGAACTGGCCGGAACAAATCGGCTCCGGCAAAAGACTCGCTTCGAGCAGGAGAACCGGAAAGGGAGGGAAGACAGTGAAAAAGGAAAACGGAATCTCCGTCGGAACAATTCTGATTCTCTTTCTCTCACTGGGTGTTGTCACACTGACCTTTTTGTTTCTTCTGGTTATCTCGGGCAGTGATTTTGGGCGGGTGGAGAATCAGAAGGCAGATGAACTGCCGGCGGAGGAGAATCCGGTCGTGGTGATGGATGAAAAGGCGGAGGATTCGCAGCGGGATTCCCGCGACGCGGAGGCAGAGACTTTGCCGGAGGAGAGCGGAGGCCCGGTTCAGATTGCACTGTCATTTGCCGGCGATATTACGGTGACCAGAGGAATGCAGGAAACCCTGATGATCAATGATCATGAATATGACTTTACACGGGCATTTGCAGGGGTTTCCGGCGCTTTTGGTGAGGCGGATCTTTCCATTGCAACGCTTGAAACGCTGATTAATACCATGGCGCCCTATGATACCTATAATGCACCGCCTGACCTCCTTGAGGCGCTGAAGGCGATTGGGGTTCATCATCTGAATCTGGCAACCGAGCACATGATGGACCTGGGCTTTGATGGACTGAAGACCACAAAACTCGAGGTAACGCGCCTTGGAATGGAATACAGCGGGTATCTCTCCCAGAGCGAACTGGAGGGAATCATCAGTGTAAACGGCGTCAAAATTGCCGTCCTGGCCTATACGTACGGACTGAGTGATGAGGGGAGAGTGCTGACGGGAAAGGCAGGCCTTGAAGAGATTCCGATTTTCTCCATTCAGAAAGTTCTGGAGGACATCCGGACCGTGCGCGCGCAGGGGGCGGAGCTGGTGGTGGTTCTCCCGCACTGGGGGATGAAAAATGTGGAAACTGTGACAGAGAGCATGCGCAAAACCGCACAGCAGATGGCTGAGGCAGGAGCGGACCTGATTATCGGGACGCACCCGAATGTGGTTTCTGAGGCCGGGTTTATTGAGACAAAGCGGGCGGATGGCCGGATGCATGAGACACTGGTCTGTTACTCGATCGGCGGATTGCTCACCGAGGCCCGAAATGATGACAACGCGGCCGGAATGATTCTGAATGTGGGAATTGAATATGATCCCGGGACCAGGAACTGCCGGATCCGGAACTGCCGGCCGGTTCCCCTGTATATTTATCAGGACAGAATCAATGACCGGCGGATATGGCGCACGCTGAATGTGCTGGATGAGGAGCAGCTCGGGCAGGTGTCAGAGCCGGTTCGGACAAAAGCCCTTGAGGCGATGGCACACGTAAAGTCAGTGACGGGGGATATTGAACGATGATGAATCAGAAACGGATTCGCGATTTTGGAATTGTGGTTGGAACCGGGAAAACCGGAGAAAGAAACAAAATATCGGATGTTCCGGGGGTAACGGTAGGTCATTATACGGTCCGGACGGAGGGACACCGGACGGGTGTTACCGTGATCCATCCCTGTGAGGACAATATGTTCCGATCCAAACTGGTGGCGGCCTCTTATGTGATGAACGGATTCGGGAAGACGGCGGGGCTTGTGCAGGTGGATGAACTCGGGTCACTTGAAACCCCGATTGCCCTGACGAATACCCTGAATGTGGGTCTTGTTTCGGATGCCCTGGTTGAGTATATGCGGCAGTGGTGTGAACGGGAAAAAGTGCCGCTCAGAAGCATTAACCCGGTGGTAGGGGAGTGCAATGATGCGGGGATGAACCGCATAGGGGAACGGGTCATCGGGTTTGAGCAGGTGATGCAGGCAATTCAGAACCGCACCCCGGATTTTGAAGAGGGAAATGTGGGCGCCGGAACCGGAACGATCTGCCATGGACTGAAAGGCGGGATCGGGTCTGCGTCAAGGACGATGACCATTGCCGGAAAGACCTATACGATTGGCGTGCTGGTTCAAAGCAATCATGGCTGTCTGAGCCGGCTGCAGATTGGAACCAGGATGATAGGGAAGGAAATTCTTGACAGGCGTGCATTGGCCGGGAAGGAAAGCGACCAGGGGTCGATTATGATGATTGTGGGAACGGATCTTCCGGTCACGGATCGCCAGCTGAAACGAATCATCCGCCGTTGCGCGGCCGGGCTGGCGCATCTGGGATCTTACTTCGGCCACGGAAGCGGCGATGTGATGATTGGCTTTTCCACGGCAAACCGCATTCCCTCACCCGCCATTCCATGCCTGATTTCCTGTCAGATGATCAATGAGAGCGCGCTGGAACAGGCGTTTGAATGGACGGCGGAGGCGACAGAGGAAGCGGTGCTTAATTCGCTGGTCTGCGCGGAGGAGGATGTCATGCTCAGCGGGAAACGTGTCGATTCTCTCAGAACGTACCTCGAAAAGGAACAGAGCGGAGGAAAAAGACCATGATTCGAAGCAGTGAATACAGCCGTGAGATGGAGGAAAAGGTTGAACCTGCCCTCCTGAAAATTGAAAAGGAAGAGAAAATCAGGGTCAAGGGCGGGACACTTTCCGTCAGATCGTACGTACCGGCGGATGCCAGAACGATGATGCTTCTTCTGCATGGGACCTCTGAGTCGGCGGAAAAATACCATGAGATGATCTGGCTGTTTAACCAGATGGGAATCGGTGTGGTGGCACCGGATATGCGGGGGCACGGCAAATCCTTCCGGATGACCGACAACCCGTTCCTTATCTATGTGGACCGGTTTGAGGATTATGTCGATGACGCGGAAATTCTTCTTGAACAGGTGAAGAAGACGGCGGCCGGCCGTCCGCTGCTCCTCTTTGGGCATTCGCTTGGCGGCGCGGTGGCCGCAGCCCTGATGATTCGCCGGCCGGATACGTTTACCCATGTGATTCTGTCCTCGCCCATGATTGAACCTTCCAGCGGCGGCTTCCCTCGCTGGGCGGGGAAACTGCTTTGTGATGTGAACTGCATGATTGGCCGGGGAACGAAGATGGCGTTTATCTCAGCGCCGTATGACCCGGACGGGGATACGTTCGAAAAAGCCTGCGATACCGGGAAGGAACGGTTTGAATACTATAAGAAAAAACGCGTGGCGGAGAAGGATTACCAGACGAGTGCACTGACGTACCGCTGGATTGATGAGGCATTTCGTGTCAGGAAAAAGCTGCTGCATCTCTGGCCGGCAGAAAAGGTAACCTCGGAAGTGTTGCTGTGTCAGGCGGGCAATGATACACTGGTGTCATTGCCGGAACAGGAACAGTTTATCCGGCGGATTAAAAACGGACGGCTGGTTTGCTTTGAGGAAGCAAAGCATGAAATCTATTTTTCGGATGACAGTACGTTTGAACGGTATATGAATGAGATTGAGCGTTTTCTCCGGAAGTGAAAGGAGCGTCCCCATCGTTTGACAATCTGTCAAACAATGGGGGGATGCTCCTTTTTTGCGTTTTCCGGCTGCGGCCTCTTTTTGCTGAAAGTTTGCGGGGATCCGGATTTGACAATCTGTCGCGCCGCAGTGAACCTGCCCTTTTGCCGGCTCGCTCTTGCCGTTTGCGGTTACGGCGGGGTGCAGCCGGAACGGATCCGTGAGGCAGAGGCGGGCCCTGGGATAGCGGGAAATGCCTTTCGGATTTTGTCAAGCAAAAACGAATTATATCTTGCATTCCGGGGAGATCATGCGTATAATTTCAGACGGACGGTCTGTTTAGATGAAATGGACAGATCGGATTTTATTTCATCAGAAATGCCCGAGGAAAAGAACAATGAAAAGAGCAAGAATTATCAGAAAAAAAGGGACACAGCCGCACCCGTTCAGAATAGCGGCGCTCTGCCTGATTGCTCTTGTTTTGTTTATGGGAACCCGGATTTCCAGCCTGGCCGATAAGGCGGAGCGCGTCAAGGAGGACGTATTCAAGGAGAGCGAAGCGTACTTCAATGCACAGTCCCGATACAACCGCCTGAAAAGTGAGGTTAATGAAATCAATACCAATGATTTTGTTGAGCGGACAGCCAGGCGGGACTATGGCTACTGCTGGTATGGCGAGACAATCTATACGGTGGTAAATCTGGATGAGCTGGAGGAATCTGTGGCAGATGAGACCCGGATGGACGACGAGGAAGATTCCGAAGCGAAAGAAACAGGGGAAATGACCGAAACTCCCGAGGCAGCGGATGCTGCGCCTGAGGCGGGCAACTGACCGGCTGCCGGTCTGCTTTGACTTTTTAAACCTGTCATGTAGAAAAACGAAAAACAGAACAGGGAGGTCTTTATATGCTCTCATGTATTGCTGTCGGTTCAAATGCGATTCGTCTGCTTGAGGCTGACTGGGTAAAAGGTGAACTGAAAGTATGCAGGAGAGAGCGACTGGGAACCAGGCTGTTTGCCGGGCTGGTTGAGGGCAGACTGGAACAGGAAAGCATGCGCCGTTCCGTGGAGGCGGTGCGCGAACTCTATGAAATCGCGGCAGAGGATCAATCCGAAGCGATTTATATTATTGCCACCAGTGCGGTGCGCGATGCGGCAAACGGCGGTGAATTTACCGACGCATGCAGGGACGCAACGGGCGTGCTGGTGGAGATTTTAACCGGTGAGGAAGAGGCGGCATGCTCTTACTTTGGTGCATCCAGGGGCGGTGTCAGCGGAGTCATTGATATCGGCGGCGGTTCGACGGAATATACGCTCGGTGTGGATGATCAGATTTCGGGGGCGATGAGCCTACAGATGGGTGCCGTCCGGATGTATGAGCGATGTCCGATTGAGTCGGTGGAAACGTACCTTGAGACCGTTCAGTTGTGCACAGACATGCTGCGGGAGAACCTGGATCGGATTCCTTTTGAGGCAGAGACCAGGCGCGACTGGACCGGCGTAGGCGGAACGCTGACAACGCTGGGGGCAATGTCCCAGAAAATCGATCTGTTTGATCCTGAAAAATCCGAAGGAATGATCATGCCTTATGAGGAAATTCATGGCTTTGGCATGAATCTGTCTGCCATGTCCATGGAGGACCGGAAATGCGTGAAGGGCCTTATGCCGCACCGGGCCGACATCATTCCCAGCGGAATCGCTATTCTGGATGCTTCCATGCAGGTATTGTCCATCCGGGAGATGCGGCTCAGCGCGCAGGGAAATCTGGATGGCTACCTCAAAAAAATATTTTTAAAAAAAGGTATTGACAACTGAGCAGTATAGGAATATAATGTGCAAGTCGTCAAGCGACAGGGAAATATCGCGGGGTGGAGCAGTCTGGTAGCTCGTCGGGCTCATAACCCGAAGGTCGGAGGTTCAAATCCTCCCTCCGCAACCATTTGGCGGGATAACTCAGCTGGCTAGAGTAACCGGTTCATACCCGGTCTGTCGAGGGTTCAAATCCCCCTCCCGCTACCAAAGAGATGGAACTTAGCAATAAGTTCCATTTTTTTATGCCCATCCTTGTCCTGAGCATGACAAAAAACCGGCACCAACGTGCCGGTTTTTTGTTGAACCTTACTTTTTCTCAAGCAGGCTGTCAATCAGGGATTCGTACCGCTCAACATCCGCGCCGACGACGGTGGCAAGGATAGTGCCGGTGCTGTCGACCATAAAGCTGGTGGGGAAAGCATCAATGACCAGATCGTCATCCAGATTCTGCGGATAGGCGATATTGAGGTAATCTGCCTTGGCCTCACTCAGCAGATCCTTTGCATTCTTGATGGCCCCATCGGCATCGCTGTCCTGCAGAATGCCGACAATTGCGCAGCCTTTTTCCTCAAGACGATGGTGGATCTTTCCCAGCTCAGGCAGCTCAGCCTTGCAGGGGGGACACCAGGTCGCCCAGATATTGACCATGGTGATGGTGTTCTTGGCAAAGAGCTCTTTGCTGCTGATGGCGTTCCCGTCCAGATCGGTGGTTTCAAATTCGATTTTCCTGCCGTTATTCTGCTCATCGGGGTTAACGGGGGCAAAGAATTCGGCGTTCTTCAGTGCTTCCTCCAGCATTTTGGCAATGTCCTGGCATTCTGCACTGAAAGTGGCATCCATTTTGGCAAGGTCTGCTGTCAGATCTTTTTTGAACAGGTAAAAATGGTATCCGTCCGCTTCGCCGATTTTAATGGATGTTGCCTCAGTGGAGCTGCCTTTCCACATGTCAAACATCTCATCCACCTGTGTTTCGTCGTGAAGGGTGAAAACAGTCATGAGCTCAACGACGGAATCATCAAACTCCTTGAGCAGCCTGTCGGATTCTTCCACGGGGGTGTCCGGGTTGTTGAGTTTGGCTGCCAGTGCATCAATTTCGTCTGTTGACTTGGCATAATACTGAAAGATCGCGAAAAACGTATTGCCTTCATTGTCGAAGGCATCGCTGAATGGAATATCAAATGTGCCGATGGTTTTATCTGGAGAGAAGGGGAGTTTGAAATGTAATCCGACGTTGCCGAGATTCACGTCCGTTGTTTCCTCGGCAAGGGCTGCGGCGGTAAACAGGTACAAAAGGGCCAGAGCCAGTAAGAGCAGTTTTCTTTTCATGTTTTTCCTCCTTTTTGTTTGTGAGTCATGTGGAACAGACAGTGATCAACGGCAGGCGCATCCCTTCGTCCTTTGTGCAGGGACGGGATGGCAGCCTTTAATGAGACCGATAAGGCTGAACCGTTTCACCGGGGGATGACTCTCCGGGCCGCCATGCGGGGCGTTTGTCCGGGCCACTGCCCAAGGGTCCGGATTTGACAAGAAAGGGCACGACAGGGCCGCGCCTCTGCCTGCTTTGGACCATGGACATCCGGGCTGAAACATATTTTATCTGATTGCGGGACGAATGGCAATCATTAAATCTCCATTCGGATGCGTACAGCGGCTGGAACGACAAAAATACCCGGAAAAGAAAATGTTCCATAAAGGAACATGTCACCACCGGACAGGAGAGAAACAGGCACTGTTCCTGTATTATCGGACAGAGCGGGGAGGATTCCGGAGGGAAACCCGACTTGAGAATTCAGGATGATTGATGTATAATATTGCACAAGAATTGACTTCTTTTGCTATTTTTTTGCATTCTGGGAGACAGATTCCCAAATGAGGCAGCCGGAACGGAAGGAGACGCTTCCGGATGATTCCGGTTTCTTCTGCCAATTGAATGCCTGCCCGGGCAGGAAACCTCAGGCTGTGCCGGAGGGTCCTGCGTTTATTGAGATGACCGGGGCAGATGAGAATCAGATCGATGACAGGAAAGGAAGAGGGAAACGGAGCGGGGATGCCATTTTTTTCTCTGGCAGAGCGAATGTTCTCCCCTGTAGATAAAGATGAACAGTATACTTGGAAAGCGGATTCGTGATCGGCGGATAGAGCTGGAGCTTTCTCAGCAGCAGCTGGCCAACATGATGTATGTGACCCGTGTGGCGGTGGCAAACTGGGAAGCGGGAAAGCGCATTCCGGATCTGCCGACCATTACGCAGCTTTCAGACTGCCTCAAGGTGGATGTCAATTACCTGATCGATGCCATTCGGGGCGGTGAGGAACTGAGCACCGTGATCGTGGTGGATGATGAACCGATTCTGATGGAAGGTTTTGTTGACATCATCAGTGAGACGCTGCCAAAAGCCTTGGTGCGGGGATTCAGAAATACGGAAAAGACGCTGGAATTTGCCAGTGAACATCGGATTGCCGTTGCTTTTCTGGATGTCGAACTGGCAGGGGGACACAGCGGAATTGAACTGGCAGAAAAACTGTTGCAAATTGATCCGAAAACGAATATCATATTTCTGACTGGTCATCAGGATTATTCCGGAACGGCTTGGGGGCTGCATGCCAGCGGATATATTCTGAAACCGCTGACCAGTGAGAAGATTCTCAATGAAATTACGCATCTGCGGGTGCCTGCCTATAATCTTCTTTAATCGGAGAAGGAGAGCAGACGCATTCAGGCTGCGGAAAAACAACAGCATAATCAATGACGGAAAGTCATCAGGCAGTGGTCCTCTCGTGCTGCGGGAAGTATGTCCGGTCGGGCAGATGAACAGGCGGCACCGGAGGACCAACTGTTGTTTATGGAATGGCACCGGTGCCGGAAAATGGGCACAAGGAATGCGGCGAGCAAAGGGGATGGAACTGGAATGAATGTAAAGATGCTGAATCTCGCAGTTGATCTGGCGGGGACGGTCCTGTGCCTGATGACCATTCTGCAGCTGCAGATTTCCACTGTGGGAGCCTCCCGGCAGAAGCGTTTCTTTTTACTGTTCTATGTTTTCCTTCTCCTGTATGTTCTGTCTAATATCGGCGGACTGCTGATGAGAGGACTGCCCGGACCGAAATGGCATATCGGCCTTCAGATTGCCAATTTCTGCGAATTCCTGTTCAGTCTGTCTCTCCCGTATATTCTGTCCCGGTATCTCATGGGTTTCTGGGAAAGCATGAAACAGAAAACAGCCGTGATTCGCTTCTGGAATGCCTGTCTGCTGCTGACACTGTCCCTTCTGATTCTCTCCCAGTTTACCGGAGTGATCTATTATATCGATGAACACAATGTTTATCGGCGGGGACCGCTGTATCCGCTGTATTATATCGGGTCTTTTCTGATTATCTTCAGTGACATCTATTTTGTGATCCGCTACCGTGACGGGCTTTCCCGCAAAACGGTCGCGGCCGTTTTCCTGTACCTGATCGTTCCGGTGGTGGCCGCGCTGTTTCAGGTATTCATCTACGGTCCGGCACTGGTGATCTATTCGACCCTGTTCAGCGCGTTTATTATGTATGTCTTCCTGCTGACCGAACAGACAGAGAGCTATTACCGGCAGGAAAATGAGAAAGTGCTCCTCCGGCTGAACCTTCTTTCCTCACAGCTTAAGCCGCATTATATTTATAACGTCCTTTCCTCCATTCACGTGCTTTGCAGGCGAAACCCGGAGGAGGCGATGCGGGTCGTGGAGCGCTTTACGGAGTATCTGCGGGCCAATTTTGAAGGCATTGCGGCAGAGAATCCCATTGCCTTTCAGGATGAGCTCCGTCATACGGAGGCGTATCTGGAGGTGGAAAAACGCCGTTACCTGGATGAACTGAAGGTGGAATATCATATTGAGCATACCGCCTTTCGTCTTCCGGCGCTGACGGTTCAGCCGATTGTCGAGAATGCGGTGAAACACGGGGCCGGGAAAGAGGATGTCCCGCTTCAGATTACGATCTCCTCGAGACGATCTGACAAGGCCAGTGAGATCATGGTGGAGGATAACGGACAGGGATTTGATGAATCCGAGATTTCAAGAAGCCGGGAAGCGCTTTATAATATTCAGGAACGGCTGAAACTGATGTGCGGAGGGACACTGACAATCACCAGCAGGAAAGGAATGGGAACGCGCGTGGTGATTCGGATTCCTGACACGGCGTCTGATTCCGGCGTGAACGGATGAACGGAAACGGGTGGACTTTTCCCCGGAGAACCGTTAACAAATCAGAGAGGATGGAACGAAAGAATGGATAATCCGACAAGACGGGATGCACAGATGGCGTATATTGCCGATGCGGATGTAGCGGAGGAGATGAAAAGGTGCCGGAAAATCCTGCAGAAACTGAACTTTATGGACCGCAGTGATTTTGAAGGGGTTCAGGAGGTGGTAAAAGAGCTTCTGGGTTCCTCGGAGGGAGCGGTGATTAATCCGCCCTTCTACTGTGATTATGGCAGCCATATTCATGTGGGCAAAAACTTCTTTGCCAATTACAACTGCACCATTATCGATGTGGCAAAGGTCATTATTGGGGACAACTGTCAGATGGCCCCCAATGTGGCCATTTACACAGCCGGTCATCCGGTTTATCCGGACACGAGAAACTCGGGATATGAATACGGCAAAGAGGTCCGCATTGGAAATAACGTTTGGATCGGCGGAAATACGGTGATCTGTCCGGGGGTTACGGTTGGCAATAACTGTGTAATCGGCGCGGGCAGTGTTGTAACCCGGGATATTCCGGACTGGACGGTGGCAGTGGGCAATCCCTGCCGGATAATCCGGACCATTACCGAGGCGGATCGCCGGATGCTTTTCAGGCGGGAGCCGATCGATGATGAGGCCTGGGAACGGATTCAGGAAATGCAGAAGTGAATAGCATCCAACATGAAGGAAACCGAAAGAACCCCATAATGAAGGCTCTTTCGGTTTGTGTCCTTGTTTTGGCAGAAAACTGCATCGGCTTTGTCCCGGCTCTCCGGTCCTGCCGCTGCGTGACAGGCCTGTGAGGACGGAAAATGATTGATTCTGAAGGGATTGTCCTGATTTGAGGACAAACAGGGGCCTGACATGGTACAATAGAGGACCGGAACGGTTTACGGCAGAGCGATCCTGTCCGAAAAAACGGGTGAAACCGGCTGCCGGGACAAATGACCGGAACGGAGGCGGGCAATGGACGTACGGATCAGACCGCTTAGGGCGGATGAACCCCGCGAATGTTTAAAGGACTTCCTGTACGAGGCGATCTTTGTTCCGGAGGGCGGGGCCCGGCCGGACAGATCGATCATTGAGCGGCCGGAGCTTTCGCTGTATGTGGATGATTTTGGCAGCGGTGCGGCGGACAACAGTCTCGTTGCCGAGGCGGACGGGAAGGTGGTCGGCGCTGTATGGACACGAATCATGGACGATTACGGACATGTAGATGATGACACGCCGTCCTTTGCCATTTCACTGTACAGAGAATACCGGGGCAGGGGCATCGGAACGGAAATGATGAGGAAGATGCTGGAACAGCTGAGGACTCAGGGATGGAAACGGGCATCGCTTGCGGTACAGAAAGCCAACTATGCCCTCAGAATGTATCAGGCGGTCGGGTTCAGAATCGTGGATGAGAATGCTGAGGAATACATCATGGTTTGTGAACTGTGAGAGCGCGTTCAGAGCATTGAATGGACTGGTGAGGACGATGAGAATGGCGGGAAAGGCCGGGATGAGCGGATGAGTCTGTATGCACTGGGGGATCTGCACCTGCATTTCGGCTGTGAACTGAAAGCCAAAGCGCAGCTGCGGGACCCGCTGTGGCGGGATCATGAGCAGCGGGTGATGCACAACTGTGTCAGGACGCTGTCAGATCAGGAT
The DNA here is from genome assembly GCA_017626895.1 of Clostridia bacterium. Taxonomy (GTDB): domain Bacteria; phylum Bacillota; class Clostridia; order Christensenellales; family Aristaeellaceae; genus Ventricola. The sequence goes on from JAGAHV010000006.1 coordinate 59,393, forward strand.
GTGCTGGTACTGGCAGGCGATCACAGCTTTGGCCGGAACCTTGAGAGCTGCGGACCGGATCTGCAGTTCATCATGGCGCTCCCGGGGAAAAAGGTACTGATCCGGGGGAATCATGACATGTTCTGGGATGCGAAAAAGACAGCGGAACTGAACCAGCGGTTTCAGGGAAGGCTGTTCTTCCTGCAGAACAACTATTATGCCTATGGAGACACGGCACTGGTCGGAACGAAAGGGTACACATTCGAGGGACCGTTTTATGTAAACCGGAGCGGACATGTAACCGGATGGGATCAGAAAGAAGCGGAGCATGCATCCAGACTGGTTGACCGGGAACTGGAACGGCTTCGGGTCTCTTTTGAGGCGGCCAGGGCGGACGGTTTTCGCAAATATATCCTGTTCCTGCATTATCCGCCGACCAGTATTCTGGAAAAAGAAAGCGGGTTTACCCGAATGGCCGAGGCGTATGGCGTTAAAAAGGTCATCTATGCCCACTGCCATGGGCAAGCCCGGTTTCATGACAGCCTGATGGGCAGGCACAGAGGAATTGAGTACCATCTGGTCTCCGGGGATTATCTGAAATGGCAGCCGGAATGTATAGAGAAATAGGAATATGCCTGAAAGATCCAATACAGATCAATAAAACCCGCAGACGTGCGGGGGTTAAAGAGGGAAAGAACATGACGTTAAAAGAGGTACAGCCGGGACAGCAGGCACGTGTGGACAAGGTTGGCGGGGACGGACAGCTGCGTCAGCATTTCCTTGACATGGGGGTCATTCCCGGTGTCACGGTCACGGTGACAAAACTTGCACCGATGGGTGACCCGATGGAGATCCGGCTGCATGGCTATGAGCTGACGCTTCGGCTGGATGATGCGGACAAGATTGAGATAACGCAGCTGAAAGCGGAGACGAACGATTCCGGTGTGAAAGAGGAGCACAGAAAAGGGGTAGATCATCCGGGCCTGGGCGAGGAGGGAAAGTTTCATCCGAAGGGAAGCGGAAATCCGCTGCCGGAGGGGACGCTGCTGACATTTGCACTGGTGGGAAATCAGAACAGCGGAAAAACGACGCTGTTCAACCAGCTGACCGGTGCCAATCAGCATGTGGGCAATTTCCCCGGGGTGACGGTTGACCGGAAAGATGGCCCGATCCGGGGATATAAGGGAACCCTGATTACGGATCTTCCCGGGATTTATTCCATGTCGCCGTATTCGACGGAGGAACTGGTGTCCAGGAATTTCGTTCTCAATCATAAGCCCAGGGCAATCATCAATATTGTGGATGTCACCAATCTGGAGCGGAATCTGTATCTGACCATGCAGCTGCTTGAACTGGGGATTCCCATGGTGGTTGCGCTCAACATGATGGATGAGATGACCGGAAACGGCGGGTCTGTCGATATCAATGCCATGGAGGCGATGCTGGGCGTTCCGGTGATCCCTATTTCTGCTGCCAAGAATCAGGGCGTGGATGAACTGATCAAGCATGCGGTTCATGTGGCCAAATATCAGGAAAAGCCGCTTCGTCAGGATTTCTGCGATTCGACAGATCACGGCGGTGCCGTGCACCGCTGCATTCATGCGGTGGTTCATCTGATTGAGGATCATGCGGAGAAAAACGATATTCCGGTTCGTTTTGCGGCCAGCAAGATTATTGAGAAGGATGAACTCATTCTGGACCAGCTGAAACTGGATCCGAATGAGCGGGAGACCATTGAGCACATCGTCCTTCAGATGGAAAAGGAGCGCGGTCTGGACCGAAGCGCGGCCATTGCGGACATGCGTTTCTGTTATATCGAAAAGGTGTCTGAGTCCTGTGTGACGAAACCCAGGGTAAGCCGGGAATTCCGGAGAAGCCAGAAACTGGATGAGGTTCTGACGGGCAAATATACGGCCATTCCGGTATTCATCGCGATCATGGCGGGGATTTTCTATCTGACGTTTGGTCTGGTAGGACCATTCCTGCAGGACCTGCTGGACAGAGGAATCGGACAATTGCAGGATCTGGTGGACCGCGGCATGCAGGCGGCCAATGTGAATCCGGTGATCCAGAGCCTCATGGATCGGGGAATCTTTGAGGGTGTTGGAAGCGTTATCAGCTTCATGCCGATTATCATTCTGATGTTTTTCTTCCTGTCCATGCTGGAGGACAGCGGATATATCGCCCGGGTGGCCTTTTTCATGGACAAGATGCTCCGCCGCATCGGCCTGTCCGGACGCAGCATTGTGCCGATGCTGATCGGCTTTGGCTGTACGGTTCCGGCAGTCATGTCGACACGGACACTGCCCAGCGAAAGAGACCGCCGGATGACGATTATCCTGACGTCCTTTATGTCCTGTACCGCAAAACTTCCGATCTACAGCTTCTTTGTGGATGCCTTTTTCCCCGGACAGGCCTGGTGGATGATCACGGCGCTGTATCTGCTGGGAATTGTCATGGGCATTCTGATTGCGTTCCTCTTTAAGAAGTCGCTTTTCCGGGGCGAGGCGGTGCCATTTGTCATGGAACTGCCCAATTACCGTCTGCCAAGTCCGAAAAATGTGCTGCAGCTGCTCTGGGAAAAGGCGAAGGATTTTCTGCAGCGGGCCTTCTCAGTGATTATGGTTGCGACCATTGTGGTCTGGTTCCTGCAGAGCTTTAATTTCTCGTTTAACCTGGTGGAGAATTCCCAGGACAGTATTCTGGCCCGTATTTCAAGCTTCCTTGTGCCGCTGATGCGGCCCATTGGTCTGGGAGACTGGCGGATTGTGACATCCCTGATCAGCGGCTTTATGGCCAAGGAAAGCGTTGTTTCCGTCATGAGCCTTCTGTTTGGAAATGAGGCGGGAATAACGGCAACACTGAGCACGCTGACCGTATTGTCCATTCTGGTGTTCAGCCTTCTGTACACGCCCTGTGTGGCGGCGATCTCCACCATTCGCCGGGAGCTGGGGAGAAGGGGAGCGATTACGGTCGTTATCCTGCAGTGCGGCATTGCCTGGGTGGTAACCTTTGTCTGCCGGATCATTTTTATGGCGATGGGGATCCAGTGAGAATGATCCGGAGATCCGGGAGAGGAAGTTGAGAAAAGGATGAATCTGGTAGATATACTGGTGATAATGGCGCTGGCCCTGGTCATCGCCCTGGCTTTTCGCAGCCTGCGCAGAAATGCCGGTAAAGGCTGTTCCGGCTGCTGTGCCTCCTGCAGCGCCGGCTGCGGAAGGGAAAAACCGAAAGAACCGGTGAGGGAAGCGGAGTGACCCTCTGCCGTATCCCGCCGGCGTATCGGAAAGCGACTGCCTAAAAAGGAGTCCCGAAGAGGATCGCAGACAGGAAATGAGGGCTGCGATCCTCTTTTTGTATTTGTTGACAGTTCAGAGTGTTTGGGCTAGAATGGTTCCGGACAGGGGAATCGATGACTCCCCTGGAGATAAAAGTCACACTGGCGGAGACGCTTCAAAACCCGGGATGGCGGATGAATTGATGGGCCTGGCCTGGACGCCCGGCACCGCGACATTTCCGGTTCACCTATATGACGAACTGACGCTGTGCGGCATGCCCGCTCCTGACGGTGACCGGCTGGGAAAGATTCCGAAACGCGCTGCCAGGACAGAGAACAGATGCAGCAGTGTGTTCCTGCAACGAAGGGAAGCATCACAAGACGCTGCCGGAAAAGATGAAGGAGAAATTTCAATGAAGAAACGGATGTCCATTTTTCTTGCGCTGCTTGCGCTGTCCCTGGGGGTTTTGCCGGCGATGGCGGATGAAACCATTGTAATCGGAGTTTTGTCCTATCTGAACATCACCGAGAGTGAATACAATCAGGATTTTGTTTCGTCGGATACGCTGGATATGTACATCACCGGATTCGACTGGCTGTATGAGAATGGCTATTTGAAGGAATTTGTTCCTGCCGACAGTTCGATCAGGCATAAGGCTGTTTTTTACAATAACATAGATGCACTGGTCCTGGTGCTGACCACCGGGAAGATTGATCTTATCGACGACCTGCCGCAGGTGACCGCAGAGTATCTTTGTGCGCAGAATGACCAGATAATGCCGCTGTGGCTTTATGACCGTGAAAGAATAGAAGCGGAAGGCGGCTTTGCCGTGGACTGCTTCAAAACAGGAGGTTCGGGCTATTCCTTCCTGATCATGGAAGAGAATCAGGCCCTGTGCGATGCGTTTAATTCCGCAATTGTCGACATGAAGGCGGATGGAACACTGGATCAGCTGATTCAGACGCATATCTTTGCCGCGATTGCCGGCGAGAAAATCGAGCCGATTGCAATGGATTTTGTGGAAGGACGTGAAACCGTCAGGGTTGCCGTTACGGGTTCCCTGCCGCCCATGGATTACGTGGCTGAGGATGGAAGCTTCGCGGGGTTCAATACCGCGATACTGGCGGAAATCGGCCGGAGGATTGACAGGAATATGGAAATCATCCAGGTGGACAGTATCGGACGTGCCGCGGCTTTGGTCTCAGGAACCGTAGACGCCGTGTTCTGGGCATCAAGCAATCCGTATGGAGCCGACGAGCGAATCGAAGCCGCAACGGTGGAAGAATTCAAAGCCAGGCTGATGGAAAGACATTCTGACTACACCGAAGAGCAGGTGGAGATCCTGGCCCGCATGGGAGCGGCTTCTGACTTTCAGGAGGACATCCCGGAGCACACGATCGTCACCGATCCCTACTTCGTGGATGGTATCGTTGGCGTCGGCCTGAAGGAGAAGATTCCCCGGTAATTATGTGTATGGCCCGTTGAAGCCGGATGATGACGGCGGAGGCGGTTTCATCACCAGGCAGCAACAAGGTGCCCTCCATCCCCATGCCACTTGAGACAGGTTTTGGCGGTAAGGAGGGCGTTTCTGTGCCTGCAGGAGGAGCGCCAAGTGGCCTGATGGTATGGGAAAATCCCGGCTGTCCGGAGATTAGACCGGTGAGGCGGATCGACGCTGGAAAAAGCATTGGGACACCGGAACATCAAAAAGCAGCCCGGGAAAACCGGGCTGCCTTAAAAAACGCTGACCTGTGACGGATTTGCTGGTAGTCCGGTCACAGGTCAGAGGGGGATGACATCAGGCGGTCTTTGCCGCAGGAACTTTGGCCTTTACATACCAGAGGGAATTGGCGGGATCCGCATAAAGATGCGTGACACAGTTGCGGATCAGTACGGTATAGATGATGACTTCCTGTGAAAAGACCGTATCAAGGATGGCTTTGATGACGAATTTGGCTCCGTTGAAATAGATGCAGTCGGGAATCGATTCACCATTGGCATTGCGGTGACGGCTGACCATGACGTTGCAGTTCATAGGAAATCTCCTTTCATAAAAGCTCCATAAAGCGGCCATATGCCGCGAAAATTCGATTTGTGTGTGAATTAAAATCAATTTTCTCTACATCTGCTATTATACGCGAATTCAGACCGGTGTCAAGCAGAAAAGTAAAAATATTTTTTCATAAAGCAAAATTATTTTTGCTTCTGCTGGGACAAATAAGGCGAATTTGCTGCTGTGACGGTGAAAATTAATTTTCTGCCCGGGAGCAGCTGTGCTTCCAGACGGGAAAAGGATTTTGTCAGAATGATTGAAAATGGAAAAGAGGGATGCTCAGATGCGATTTGGAAGTGAAATGCCCAGAACACCGGACACGGAAAACGGGCTTGAAAAACTGGATGAGGTTCTGGAGAGTGCTGAGGCGGTGGTGATTGGCGCAGGAGCGGGACTCTCCACGTCTGCCGGATTTACGTATGAAGGACAGCGCTTTGAACGGTACTTCGGTGACTTTGAAAAGAAGTATCACTATAACGATATGTATTCAGGCGGCTTCTATCCGTATGATACAGAGGAGGAAAAGTGGGGGTTCTGGTCAAGAAACATTTACATTAACCGCTATATGCCGGCACCGAAGCCGGTCTATGCAAAGCTTTTTGATCTGGTGAGGGAGAAAGATTACTTTGTGCTGACCACCAATGTGGATCATCAGTTCCAGAAAGCGGGATTTGAAAAAGAACGGATCTTCTACACACAGGGAGATTATGGTCTCTGGCAGTGCAGTAAGCCCTGCCATAAACAGACCTATGACAACAAGTCATCGGTCGTCAAAATGGTTCTGGCCCAGGGATTCCGGATTGACAGCGCGGGGAATCTGGTGCCGCCGGTCAAGGAAAACGGAGACACAGACTGGAGCCGGCTGAGCATGACCGTGCCTGCTGAACTGGTTCCGCATTGTCCGGTCTGCGGGGAACCGATGAGCATGAATCTGCGGGCGGATGAGACTTTCGTCGAGGACGCAGGATGGTTTGCGGCACAGAATCGGTATTCGGATTATCTGGATGCGCATGAGAACAAAAAGACGCTTTTCCTTGAACTGGGCGTTGGCTGGAACACGCCGGGAATTATCAAGTTTGCCTTCTGGGACATGGCGGGGAAATGGAAAAATGCCACCTATGCCTGCCTGAATTTCGGCCAGGCATTTATTCCGGAGGATCTTAAGAATAACTCTATCGCCCTGAACGGAGATATCGGAGAGATACTGAATGCCCTGTAACAAGTGAAACGGTGCTGAGCCGCGGACTTGGCTCAGAAAATGAGTCGTGAGTTTATCTTCTTTATGAATTCCCCTCTTTCAAGTTTTACAAAAGCATGCTATACTCAGAGCGTTTCAGAGGAGAGGATGCCTTTCCATTGAGACGGATTGTCCGGGAAGAGACAGGAAATGGAAATCGCTATTCCTGAAAGCGTTTTTAGCAAGAATAACCCTGCTTCCCGTGAACGTGGATGGCCCTGGTCATGCATGTTCACGGGAATTTCAGACTTAAAAGCAATTTCAGAATCATTTTCTGCAGGATTCGGCAAAACATTTGCCGGGAATCAGGCGGGAATTGAACGGCGATTAAGGATTTGCGAGATACGTCATCAGGGAATATGCTGAAAAGGGAGGTGAAGCAAAAGAGAAACGCTGCCATGTGACATCGCTGGCCATTTCTCAGGAAATGGATATGGAAGAAACGGAGTCGGGATGTGATGACAAATCTTCGTTTTCAGAAAATGCGGCAAATGCACAGAGCATGAATTCCGGACAGACAGAGGGAATGCTTGTTTATTAAACCTGGGCAATGACTGATCTGCCCGGACAAAAGACCAACCGTGAGGCTTGTAAACTGGCCTTGACGCTTTGGCAAGAAGCTGCTTCAAATGATAACTTTGTGGCCCGCAAAGGGAACGGATTCCTCAAAAGCAGCGGAGGCTCAAGGTGCGGGAAACTGATTTGGCTGTCAGATATGAGACAGAGGAATGACAGATACGTAAAGGAAAAACAACGGATGACGCACGATGAAAAACGCTTCAGAACAGGATGCTCTGAAGGAATGGAAAAGATAGCATGCTTTTTCAGGAAGACCTCTCTGCCGGAGAGGCGACTGGTTCTGGTTGTTTTTTCACTGTGCACCGCTTTTCTGTTCCTTCTGTTCAGCTCGAAGTCTTCACCTCTCTATCCGATGAATGACTGGGAAGACTGTCATTGCTTCTTTACCCTTGGGCGGGGAATACGGCACGGGATGGTCCCTTACCGGGATCTTTATGAACAGAAAGGACCGTTTCTCTATTTCCTGTATTATCTAGCGGCGTGCATCTCAGAAACGAGTTTTACAGGGGTATTCATGATTGAATGGATTCTCTTTTCCGGATTCATCTTCGAATCGGTTCGGATTATCCGGCTCTGGACAAATTCGTTTTTTCCCCTGATTCTTCTGCCGCTCGTTCTTTACGGGATTACCAGTTCACCGGCTTTTTTTCATGGCTGCAGTGCGGAGGAATTCTGCCTTCCGGTACTGCTTTGCTCACTAGAGATTTCACTGAGCGCCTGTCGCAGGGAAAGGAATCTTTCTTTCGGAGAGGCGTTTCTGACCGGAATCTGTGCAGGAATATGTTTCCTGGTGAAATACACGTTTTGTGGATTTTATATCGGGTTGGGCACAGCGCATCTGATACGTCATTTTCACCGGAGACAGTTTCGTTCACTTTTCTCCATTGTTTCCGGAGCAATTGCCGGCTTTTCTGCGATACTGCTTCCATTTCTTTTGTGGTATGCGTATGTGGGTGGCCTGGAAGCGTTGATTCAGGCATATCTGTACAATAACATAACGATGTACTCGGCATCCGGGAATCTGCTGAGCAGAGCAATTTCTGTGGCTTATAACCTGGTTCGGAGGAATGGAGAATGGTTTTTGCCAGCCCTGGCCGGGATGTGCTGGTTTCTTTGGCACTGGAAACAGGAAATGGATGCATGCCTCTGTACTTTGCTGAGTGTGGTTTTTCTCCTGGCTTCAGCTTTCGGCGGAGGTGTTGCATACACGTATTATTATCTGATCCTGTGTGTATATGCTCCGCTTGGCCTGATCCCGCTGTCCCGTCTTCTTGAAAAGCATTTCGCTCTGCGGCTTCGGGGCGGGATTCTTCTGTCAGTGTGTCTTTCGGTTGTTTGTATGGCAGTTGCTGCAAAAACCGGACGGAATACCTATCTTGTCGGAGTGGCGAAAGAGAACCTTCCCCAGTATGTTTTTGCTGAACGGATGTCTGTGACAAAGGACACACGGCTTTTGAATTATGGCTTTCTGGACGGTGGTTTTTACTATGCATCCGGTGTTCTGCCGGAATCGCGCTATTTCTGTCAGCTGAATATTCCGCTTGTTGAGATGGTAAATGAACAGAGAAAACTGGTGATTGACGGAGCAATTGATTATGTGGTCACCAGAAACCAGGACAGCCTGCCCGGGGATCATTACAGAAAGATTGCAGAGAGCACCTTCTATTATGAAGGCGTGGATCAGGTGTACACACTGTTTGAGAAACGCGGTCTTTCTCAGATGGAGGAGTGATTCCGGACAGAAATGCGGATATTGCCCGAAAACGCAGGTGAAGTACCTGAATGCGCCGGATAGCAGAATAGTATCCGGGGGCGTGATGTGGACGGCCAGACCTGAGTTTACAAAGGATCAGGCGGTGCACGCTGAACAGACAGACGGCACCTGCTGATATCCTCTGTGATATGGGCCTGATGATGATTTTATGGATTTCAGAAAGGAGATGTTGTCTGGACATGCGAACAGTAGCAGTCCTGATAGACGCTGAAAATGTACAAGCCTCATTTGGAGACAAGGTTTTTTCCTATGCGAATTCTCTTGGAAATGTAATTGTTAAAGAAATATACGGGGTTGCATCTGCTCTGGGACTGTGGGTCGAACCCGTTTTGAAATATGCCATTCATCCGAATCTGACCATTAAGGCCAGCAAGTTTAAAAACACATCCGATATTTCACTGGTCATCGGAGCCATGGATCTTCTTCTGGCAGGTGAGGTGGATACGGTCATTATCGTATCCTCGGATTCAGATTTTTCAACGCTGTCCGTTCGTCTGCGGTCAGCAGGGCTGGAAGTTATCGGGATGGGGACGGAAAAAGTAAATCCGCTGTGGCGCACAGCGTGCAGTTCATTTGTCATCCTCTCCGCTCAGGCGCCGCAGAGGCCTGTGGCGTACACGGTAAAACCGCCTGAACCGGAAGAGGTTCCGGTGATCAAAGCGCAGAAGACAGAGGAAAAGGCGGTTATTGTACCGATAACAAAACCGGTTGCCGTCCAGACACCGGATAATGTTTCAAGACCGGTTTCGGAACAGGAACAGAAGACAGCTGCGCTGAAAAAACAGGGAACACCGGTCGTTGTTCTTCCGGAATCTGCTAAACTTGCCGGGAATGCAGCAGCGGCTCAGCCAAAACAGCCCCGGCCGCGGGCAGCGGTAACACATTCGGACCGCACGGCGGCGATTCGCAGCCTCATTACGAAACATCTTGAGATGAACGGTGGAAAGATGTCCATCACAAACATTTTCCACGCACTCAACAGCTTGCCGGATTATCACGTGGATCAGCAGGGGTCCAAGCGGAAGCCGCTGAATTACCTCATGTGGCTGTTCGGGGATGTTTTCGCATTTGAGGACGGAATGATCATGTTCCCTGAGCTTTCCAAAGGAGCAAAACTCAAAGGTGAACAGCAGGCAGATCGGGCGAATAAAGACGAGCCTGAAGGAGTGAAAAAGCTGCTCCCCGGCGCAGTGCCGACCGCTCCTGAAGCGGAAAAGAGTGAAAGCGGCGATGCTCCTGCGGCGAATCTGTCGGTTCCCGGAAAGGTTATTCCTGTACAGGCACCGACAATGACTGCAGAGGAGAAAACGAACAATGCCGAACCGGTGAAACGGATCGGGGCTTCGCCTGATCAGAATCTGACAGCAGCAGCCGAAAAGAAAGCAAAAGAACGTCATGCAGAGACTGCTGCAGCGAAGCCGGCTGAAAAGGTGATGACTCCTGCCGCAAAACAAATCCCGACTGTGGAAACTGCTGCGGAAAAGGCAGAGAAAAAGCGTACAGAGACTGTTGTAACGGAGCAGGCAGAGAAGCAGATGAATCCTGCCGTGGAACAGAATCCGGCTGCGGAGACTGCCGCGGAGAAGACAAAGGAACAGCCCGCAGAGGCTGCAACGTCTGAGCAGACGGAGAAGCCGACGAATCCTGCCGCGGAGAAGGCAGAGGAAAAGCGCACAGAGACTGTTGTGCTGGAGCAGCCTGAGAAGCAGATGAACCCTGCCGTGGAACAGAATCCGGTGGTGGAAACTGCCGCGGAGCAGGCAGAGAAACAGCTTGCAGAGCCTGCAGCGTCTGAGCGGACTGAGAAGCAGATGAACTCTGACGTGGAACAGAATCCTGCTGCGGAAACAGCCGCGGAGAAGGCAGAAAAACAGCCTGTAGAGGCTGTTGTGCCGGAGCAGCCTGAGAAGCAGATGAGCCCTGCCGTGGAACAGATCCCGGTTGCAGAAACTGCCGCGGAGCAGGCAGAAAAACAGCCCGCAGAGACTGTTGCGCCGGAGCAGGCAGAGAAGCAGATGAACCCTGCCGCGGAACAGAATCCGGTGGTGGAAACTCCCGCGGAGAAGACAGAAAAACAGCCTGCAGAGGCTGCAACGCCCGAGCAGGCAGAGAAGCAGATGAACCCTGTGGCGGAACAGAACCCGACGGCGGAAACTGCCGCGGAGAAGACGGAAGAACCGCGTACAGAGGTTACAGCATCCGAGCAGGCTGAAAAGCAGATGAATCCTGCGGCGGAACAGACTCCGGCTGCGGAGGCTGTCGCGGAGCAGACGGAAGAACAGCGTGCAGAGGCTAGAACGTCCGAGCAGGCTGAGAAGGCGACGAATCCTGCGGCGGAACAGGCTCCGGCTGCGGAGAGTGCCGCGGAGAAAGCGGAGGATCATCCGCAGAAAGAGACCGTGAAGAGCCAGTCTGAGGCGACAACTGTACCGGCACAGACTGAGGTGTCGTCTGCAGAAAAAGCAGAAGCGAAACCCGCGGAAGACGGTAAAGCAGTAAAGCCGGAAAAACCGGCAGAAGCTGCACCGGAAAACAAGCCGGCAGGGAAACCGCGCGATACGGAAAGAGGAAAGAAAGCCGCATCGACTGAATCTGAGAAGCGCTCCGGAAAGAAGGACGGAAATCGTCATGGCGCTTCCGGGAAAAAACAGAATGAGCCGCGTGGAAACGGGAAAACGTCTGCGGAGGAAAAATCAAAAGACGAGCAGAATAAGCGTGCGCCGCAGACGGCTGCAGACCAGACATCGCAGGAGAAGCATCCGGCGGATGAGAAGGGAAACAGCAAAGAGAAGAATGTACCGCCGAAACAGAACGGGACACCGGAGCGTTCCGGCTCAAAGAACGAACCGAAAGACAACCATAACCGCAAAACAGCCTCAAATGCACAGGATGAGGCGAGGAATGCGGCACTTGAAAACACAACGCTGGATAAGATCGGCATCCAGCCCAGGCCGGTCAAGATTCTCATGGATAATGGATACAGGACGCTGGCGGATGTTGCCAGAGTCCGTGACGGCGATCTTCTCCGGATCAAAGGAATTGGTAAGACAACGGTCGATCTGATCCGTCTCTCCGTGAAAAAAGCAGCGGAGAAAGAATAAGCGGATGGCAATGTGTCTGTCTGAATCCGTGCGGAGAGAACAGTAAACCATAAACTGAAACAGGTCCGATCCGGAGAAGCCGTTTACGGCTCATCCGGACCGGACTGTTGGTTTTTCAGGAATGATGAAGCTGGCCCTGCCATGCAGCGGCAGGGGGTCAAAGCCGGAGCTCAGATAAAGCTGCTCGGGCAGGTGACAGGAATGAGGAACAGAAGGAGGGAATGTCGTGCAGTATCGGGAATTGGGAAAGACGGGAATGAAGGTTTCCGCAGTTGTTTACGGAGGAATTGTTTCGACCGATGCGGTTCAGGCGGATTCAGACCGCTATGTGGCATGGGCAATCGAACAGGGGATCAACTATTTTGATGTGGCGCCCACGTATGGAGATGCACAGCTGAAACTGGGGAATTCCCTGATTCCTTACCGGGACAAGGTGTATCTGGCCTGCAAAACGGAGGCGCGTACGGCTGTGGAGGCGGAGAAGCTCTTTGAGGAATCGCGCAGGCTGCAGCATACGGACTACTTTGACAATTATCAGATGCATGCCCTGTCCAAAATGAGTGACATCGAAACGGCATTCGGACCGGGAGGCATCATGGAGCTGCTGCCGAAGCTGAGGGAAAAGGGCTGTATCCGGCATATCGGAATTACCGCGCACAGCGAAGAGGTAGCCATGGAGGCGATTCGCCGGTTTGATTTTGATACCGTTCTGTTCCCGTTTAACTGGATGATGCATAAAAAGCATGGGATGGGGACAAAACTGCTGAAAACGGCGAAGGAAAAAGGCATGGGCATCCTGAGCATGAAGTCCTTTGTGGAGCGCAAATGGAATACGGAATCGGAGCGATATGAGTCGCGGTATCCCAAGTCCTGGTGCAAGCCGATTGATGCGGAGAATACGGCATTCGGCCTGGCGGCCATGAAGTATGCACTGAGTCTGGGCGTCGATACACTTGTTCCGCCGGGAAATTTTGAAAGCTTCTCATTCATTGTCAATCATATTGAGGAATGCCTGGCGAATCCGCTCAGCAAAGAGGATGAGGCGCTGCTGGATCAGAAACTGAAAGAGATGGATGGGAAAGAATTCTTTGACCTGAACGGGAAAAGCATTCATTACTGAGCCCGGCCGGAAATGGGAGAGGGGAACCTGACCGGACAATGAAAAAAGCTGCAGAGATCTGCAGCTTTTTTGTTGTTATCCGAGGATGGAAACCGCGTCTGAAATGGTTTTCTCAAGCGCCTGCCGGCCGTATTTATCGACCTCGGCCTTGTTCTTCTCACCGTGAGTGAGACAGCCGGCACCGCCGATGCAGCCGTCGATACAGGCCATGCCCTCAATGAAGTTGGCTTTGAGGGCGTTGTGACTCAGTTTCAGCAGGGCGGCACGGCATTCCTCAATGCCGTTGCATACACAGGGCGTGTAGTCAAAGTCGGTGAGGTTGTGTTCCTTGAGCCCCTCGGCAACGGCGTCCGAAAGTCCGCCGCTCCGCGCGAAAATACGTCCGAAGTAGGAAGCGTTGTCAAGGACATCTTCTTCAAGGGAGGCAAGGTCAATGTCCCGGCTGTCAAACAGCGCCTGGAGTTCCTCGAAGGTCATGGCCGCATTGACATAGGGACGGACCGTGTCCAGCTGCACTTCCATTTTCTTGGCCGTGCAGGGCCCGATGAACACGATTTTAGCCGTCGGATCGTGTTCCTTCATGTATTTGGCCAGGGCTCCCATCGGGGAAAGATTGTGGGAAATGTGTTCGGTCAGGTTGGGGAAGGCGGTCTTGATGTAGCGCACAAAGGCCGGACAGCAGGAGGAGGTCAGGAAGCCCTTTTCCGCCAGCTCCTGGCATTCGAGATTGGCGACCATATCCGCGCCGAGGGCCGCCTCAACAACGGTATGGAAACCCAGTGCCTTGAGGCCGGAGATGACCTGACCCAGCTTGACCTCGGAGAACTGGCTGGAAATGGAGGGGGCGACCAGCGCATAGGTGCGATATTTGGTATTTCCCTCGCTCCGCTTGATGAAATCAATGACGTTCAGAATGTAGGACTTGTCCGTGATGGCGCCGAACGGACACTGATAAACACAGGCACCGCAGGAAATGCACTTCTCATGATCAATGGAGGCGGCATTGTCCTCGGTAATGGAGATGGCCTTGATCTTGCAGGCGTTCTGACAGGGGCGTTTGCGGTTGGCGATGGCGCTGTAGGGACAGACCTTGGCACACTGGCCGCATTCCACGCACTTGGACTTGTCGATGTGGGCGGTGTGATTGTGATCAAAGGAGATCGCGCCCCGGCGGCAGGCCTGCTCACAGCGGTGGGCAAGACAGCCGCGGCAGGAGTCGGTTACCTCATAGCCGGAGGCCGGACAGTCGTCGCAGGCGATATCAATGACCTGGATGACGTGGGGTTCCTCGGCATTGCCGCCCATGGCCAGTTTGACCCGCTCGGCCAGGATGGCACGCTCCTTGTATACGCAGCAGCGCATGGTGGGTGTTTTGCCGGGAACAATGGTTTTGGGAATGTCCATGACGTGGTCAAGAAGCTGGTCTTTCCAGGCCAGACGGGCCACCTCTTTGAGTACCTTGTATTTCAGCAGCTGGACTTTTGTATCGAATTTTGCCATGATTCACCTCAGAAATAGCTGACCTTGACGCGTTTGCCCATCTGGATGAGCGATTTGGAAAGTTCCTGGACAAGGTTCATTTTAATATTGAAATTGATGGGCAGGTCCGGGTTCTGATGCGCCGGATTCACCGCGCGGCCCACATAGAAGCTGATGTCGGTCGCTTCCTCGAAAAGCAGCCGGCTGATCCGGGCCGCGCCGTCTTTCTTGTTGCTCCATTCATCGTACCGCTTATTGTCCTCGACATAGTCTTTCGCGTATTCAACGACGCGGTTGACCGTGATGACACCTTCGGTGACAAGGTCGACCCCCTCAATGGAGGCGATGGGCGGAATGTCGCTGCTTTCAAAGTCGAGGGAGGCAACCAGGGGACGGTTCAGGTATTTTGCAGCGATGGTTGAGGTGGTGCCGCCGCAGATGATGTGCTTGCCTTCCTTGGAAAAGAAGAGGCTCATCATCCGGCTGGCATCATCTCTGTTGGAAGGCGGACCGAAAAGAATGTTCATGGGAACACGCTTGCGGACCTTGACGACGCAGGCGGTGGCATCATCGCCGGGTTCTCCGCCGTACAGGCGGTTGACTTCGTCGATCAGGACGGTGGAAAGGGTTTTGGCCGTATATCCGCACAGGTTCATCGCTTCCATGTACGAGATGATATCCTCGCGCTTCCAGCCGAAATTGTAACTGAGCCCGATGCCGGCATGGGGGCATCCGTCACTCATGGCGATGAACACGTCGTTTTCCTGAAGACGGATCATGGAACGGTAGATTTTCTTTCCTTCAATGATGCTCTCGGTCTTCGGATAATCCCAGTTGCTGTCATCCCGCAGGATGATGACGTGGGGATTGTCGTACTGGATGATTTCCGCGGCCCGGTTCTGAATCAGGCGGATAATGGTGAAGGTGGAATAGGCGACACCGCGGACGGAACAGACCGGAAGGGTCTGGGCGATGGTTTTGACGCATTCATCCAGCGAGAGGCCGGCGGCAAGCATGGTGGAAATGATTTTGGAGGTCAGGGTGGAGAGAATGCTGGCCTTGACGCCGCTGCCCAGACCGTCGGCCAGCACCATGACGGTGGAACCGTCTTCCTGTTCGACGACGTCCACATGATCGCCGCAGAGCTGTTCGCCTGCATGGTTAATGCTTCGGAAGCCGATGTCACAGCATAAATCATTCATTTCGGATCGACTCCTTCAGTTTGGTCAGTGCGATTTTGGTTTCAGCCGCAGTTTCGCCCAGCAGGGAGGCAATTTCCTGGACGATGCGCATCTGCTTGTCAACCACCTTGTCCGCCACCTCAGCGGTCTGGCGGCTGATCTCCTCGCGTTCGATGCGGGACTCTTCCTCTCTGCTTACATCCCGCATGATGCACAGCAGCATGCGCCCTTCCTCCGCCAGCACGATGGTCTGGTCGACATAGCAGTTATATTCGGCCAGATAGGTCCGTTCGTTGTAGATGCCGCGGCCGGTGTTTTTGACTTTGAGGAACGGGGCCGGATCCAGAATGCGGATGACCTGATCCCCCAGAATGTCGCTGGCCGAGCGCAGATGCAGGAGATGAAGGGCAGCCGGGTTGATCTGCTGAACCTCCAGCTGGTCGTTGAGCATCAGGATGCCGTTGGGCGAGTTCCGGGAAATGGTATCGGTTACCGCTTCGGCTTTCCCCATGAGATAGGGCAGACACATGGAGATTTCCGCCTTGCCCTGATAAATGGCAACGGCTTTTTCGCGGCAGGTGTTGTATCCGCAGGAACCGCAGTTCAGTTCCTGGCTGGGCTTGAATTTGCCCATCTCGCGCAGGATATTCTGAATTTCCGTCTCGGAGGGCATGGCGGCGCGGTGCTCAATGGTTTCAAAATGCTTCCGGATTTCGCGGATCTCCGGCTGTGCGATGTCAAAATCCCGGTCACCGGCATAGTCGGCTACCGCCAGATAATCCCGGACAGGACTGCGGTGGAACTTTTCCATGACCGGTCCGCCGATGCAGCTGCCCACGCAGGCGGACATTTCGATGAAGCAGTGGTGAATCTCCCCGCGCTCAATGTCCTGCAGCGCAGCGATGCAGTTTTCAACGCCGTCCATGGCCATATAGGTGTATTCCGGCTGATCCTTTGCCATGGTCTTGAGAATGCCGCCGGTGGTCGGGAAAAAGCGTGCCAGGCTTTCCGGATCCTTTGTGATGTCCTGTTCAAGTGAGATGTTCTCGGCTTTCAGCCATTCGGTCAGTTCCTCAAAGGTCAGAACGGCATCCACCGGGCCGGCGTAATATTCCGCCTCATCCTTCTTGGCAACGCACGGCCCGATGAACACGCATTTGGCATCCGGGTGACGCTGCTTGATGTCCTGGCAGTGCGCCTGCATGGGGGAGAGGACATCGGCCAGATAGGGCAGACAGTTCGGGAAGTATTTCTGAATCAGCAGGTTGATGGAGTGGCAGCAGGAGGAGATGAGGACGTCGCGCTTTTCTTCCCTGAGAATACGGTCGTATTCCCGCTTGACCAGCGTGGCACCCAGTGCGGTTTCCTCCACATCGCAAAAGCCCAGCTTTTTGAGGGCGGCGCGCATGGATTCAATGCCAACTCCCTGATAGTTGGCGATAAAGGACGGCGCAAGGCTTACATAGACCTTCTCGCCGCTTTGCAGCATGACGCGAACCCGTTCAGTGTCGTTGACGATTTCCTTGGCATTCTGGGGGCACACCACAAAGCAGTGACCGCAGAGAATGCACTCGTTGCCGATGATGTGTGCCTGGTTTCCGGAAAACCGAATGGATTTGACCGGACAGTGCCGGATGCACTTATAGCAGTTCTTGCAGTTGGATTTTTTGAATGTAAGACAGTTTGGCAAGTTTTTTTCTCCCATCATGATGTATTTTTGGGGGATCCTTTTTAACAGCAAAGGCACTGAACGCAGAAATTGGACGCTTTTCCGCGGTCAGTGCAGTGCATCAGGCCTTGTTTAAAATATGCGCATTAAAGAAATCCGTGACCGTTTCCGGACTGACGGAATACAGTTCGCCGTCGACGGTCACACAGACACCCTGCTGGCAGTGACCCAGGCAGAACGTGCCGCCCAGGTCGACTTTGTCACTCAGCTGATTCTGGGCGACAAGGGCCTGCAGCTGCTCGACGACGGGACGGGATCCCTTCAGGTGGCAGGATGAGCCAATACATACAGTGACTTTCATAACGATTTCTCCCTCCTCAGGTTCGATATTGCAAAAGGCATGCCCGTCAGGGCGGACAGGCCTTTACTGGTATTCAACAACGCTGGCCCAGTTCAGCAGGAACTCACGCTCGGCGGGATTTCCCTTGACGGACTGGGAGGCGGCGACGATGGGCATCCACTTCTGTACATAGGCGCGGGCCGTTCCGCTCTTCTGGCAGAACAGGTCCAGATAGGTATTGGCCCCTTCCTCGTCCCCTTTGAGGCAGAACAGCAGGTAGGTGCGGGCCGCATCGGCGGAGGCATTTCCCTGGGTAACGTGACTCCAGTCGATGATGTACGGCGTGCCGTCCTCGGTGATGATCACGTTGGACGGACGAAAATCCCCGTGACAGATCTTGTTGTGTGTGGGCATGCCTTCAAGACGCGTATGGAGGTCATACCGGGTAGTGGCATCCAGATCCGCGGCGGCGATTTTCCTCGCCATTTTATCTTTCAGCTTGCCCAGCATCGGGCAGTGTTTGCTCTGAACCATCAGCTGCAGGTCGACCAGCTGTTCGATGTACCGGTTTTTGTCATCCGGATGCTCTTCCATGAGCTGGGTGAGGGTTTTTCCCTTGATGTATTCGGTGACGATGGCCCATTTTCCCTCAATGGTGCACACCTCAAGCAGCGCCGGCACATGCAGGTCAGTTTCCTCAATCCTGGCCAGATTCAGCGCCTCATTCAGGACGTCCGCTTTGGAATAATGGTCATCAAATACCTTGATGCAGCGGTTCCCGTCCCTGTAAACCGTTTTTGTATTGCGAACGGCAATTACTCGATCCAGATTCATTTTCGTTTTTCCTCTTCTTCACTGTTGGTCATTTGCCTGAACCGGTTTTTCAGCGGCCCGGGACTGGCCCTGCCGCTTTGCGGCAGGGCCAGTCCCGGGTTCCGCAGGTCAGTGCTTCGGACGATAAGCCTTCTTTGCCGGGTCATCCGTATAGGTTTCAATATCTGCCTCTGTGGGTCTTGCCATCTCGGTGAAATGGGCGTTGCCGTAATAGGCGTTCAGGTACATCTGGCGGATCTCACTCATCAGCGGATAGCGGGGATTGGCGCCGGTGCACTGATCATCAAATGCCTGTTCCACCATGGCATCCAGGCGATCCAGGAAGTCCTTCTCATCCGGCACATAATCACGGATCGTGGGCTTGATGCCGATGCGGGTCTTGAGGGCATTGATCTTTTCAATGAGTCCCTCCAGCTTTTCCTCATCGGATGTACCCCGGATGCCCAGCGACTCAGCGACCTCGGCATAGCGGGCCAGGGTATGGGGATGATCATACTGCGGGAAGGTTCCCATTTTGGAGGGCACCTCGGCGGCGTTGAAACGGAGAACCTCTTCAATCATCAGGGCATTGGCGATGCCGTGGGGAATATGGTGGAACGCACCGAGCTTGTGCGCCATGGAATGGCAGACACCCAGGAAGGCGTTGGCGAATGCCATGCCGGCCATGGTGGCGGCATTGGCCATCTTTTCCCGCGCTTCCACATCGGTCTGTCCCTCGTCATAGGCGCGGGGCAGATAGGCAAAAATCACCTTCAGCGCACGCAGGGCCAGGGCATCGGTGTAGTCGGTGGCCATCATGGAGGCATAGGCCTCAAGGGCATGGGTAACGGCATCAATTCCGGAGGCGGCGGTCAGCCCTTTCGGTGCGGTCATGTGGAAGTCGGTGTCGATGATGGCCATATTGGGCATGAGCTCATAGTCGGCCAGCGGATACTTGACGCCGGTGCTTTCATCGGTGATGACGGCAAAGGGTGTGACCTCACTGCCGGTTCCGGCGGAGGTGGGGATGGCCACAAAGACGGCCTTGTCACCCATATGCGGGAAGGTGTAGATCCGCTTGCGGATGTCCATGAAGCGCATGGCCATGTCCATGAAATCCACTTCGGGATGTTCGTACAGGACCCACATGATTTTGGCGGCGTCCATGGCACTGCCGCCACCCAGGGCGATGATGACATCCGGGGCAAAGGTGCGCATCTGTTCGGCACCGCGCCGGGCACAGGCCAGCGTCGGATCCGGCTCGACATCAAAGAAACAGGCGGTTTCCATGCCCATGGCCTGGAGTTTGTCGGTAATCGGCCGGGCATTGCCGTTGTGATAAAGGAAGTTGTCGGTGACGATAAAGGCTCTTTTTCTGCCCATGGACACCCGGAGCTCCTCCAGTGCCGGGGCAAGACAGCCCTGTTTGATATACACTTTCTGAGGTGCACGGAACCAAAGCATGTTCTCTCTCCTTTCAGCGACCGTCTTGATATTGAGCAGGTGCTTGACGCCTACGTTTTCACTGACGGAATTGCCGCCCCAGCTGCCGCAGCCGAGGGTAAGAGAGGGGGCAAGCTTGAAGTTGTACAGATCGCCGATGCCGCCGTGGGAACTGGGGGTATTGACGACAATACGGCAGGTCTTCATGCGCTCAGCAAATTCGGTGAGCACCTCCGGCTTTTTCCGGGTATCCATGTAGATGGAGGCGGTATGGCCGTATCCGCCGTCCTCAATGAGACGCTCGGCTTTGGCGAAGGCATCCGCCAGGTCAGAGGCCCGGTACATGGCCAGAACCGGTGAGAGCTTTTCGTGGGCAAACTCCTCGCTGAGATCAACGGAATCGACCTCGCCGATGAGAATCTTGGTCCCCTCGGGAACGGTGACGCCGGCCAGCTCGGCAATCCGGCATGCACTCTGACCCACGATCCGTGCGTTAAGGGAGCCGTTGATGAGAATGGTTTTGCGTACCTTGCTGAGCTCATCCGGACGCAGGAACCAGCAGCCCCGGGCGGCAAATTCATGACGGACGCCCTCATAAATGGAGTCAAGGACGATGACGGACTGCTCGGAGGCGCATATCATGCCGTTGTCAAAGGTCTTGGAATGGATGATGGAATTGACGGCCAGAATAATGTCAGCGCTGTCATCGATCACGGCAGGAACATTGCCGGCGCCGACGCCCAGTGCCGGTTTTCCGCTGGAATAGGCGGCCTTGACCATTCCGGGACCGCCGGTGGCCAGAATGATATCTGCCTCGCGCATGAGCGTGTTGGTCATCTCAAGGGACGGAACATCAATCCAGCCGATGATTCCCTCCGGTGCGCCTGCCCGTACGGCGGCCTCAAGCACCGTTCTGGCTGCGGCAATGGTGGATTTCCGGGCACGCGGATGGGGGCTGAAGATGATTCCGTTGCGGGTCTTCAGGGCAATCAGCGCCTTGAAAATGGCCGTGGAGGTGGGATTGGTTGTGGGAATCACGGCCGCGATGACGCCGATGGGCTCGGCAAATTTCCGGATTCCGGCAGCGGCATCCTCCTCAATCACCCCGCAGGTTTTGGTGTCGCGGTAGGCGTTGTAGATGTACTCGCTGGCAAAGTGATTCTTGATGATCTTATCCTCAACAATCCCCATGCCGGTCTCCTCAACCGCCAGCCGGGCAAGCGGGATGCGTGCCTGATCTGCTGCCGTGGCAGCAGCCAGGAAGATCCGGTCAACCTGTTCCTGTGTGAAATGAGAGTAGGCTTCCTGTGCCCTGCGGACACGGGAGATTGCCTCCTCCAGTTTTTCCGGGCTGTCTACGATTTCATAAGGCGTATTATCCATGTTGATCATACCTCAATGTTTTGATATAGCGGGCAATGTCTGAAAGCGATGCCTGCGGGCATTGGCTCTGCAGGAAACAGGGGAATCCCCTGACAGATAATCCCCTGTTGAGGGCAAACAGAGTGTTTGTCCGGGTGGAAAATCTGATTTGTTAATATTTTAACAAAGTTGAAATGTTTTGCCAACTATAAAAAAAGCATGTCTTCTATATCATTTGTGATATGGGACGTGGAGGGATGAAATTAGGAAGGCATGGCTCTGCGCTTTGACTGAACCACTTCGGTAATGAACTGTTTATCTAGCGCGGTGAGCCGGTAGTCAGACCGGTAAATCAGCATATCCCGATACACTTCCGGATTGTCTGAGCAGGTGAGCTGAACGAGATGAAACGGTGTCAGGACTTCCTGCGGGACAGGGGAGGACCAGAGATACGCCCGGGAATTGTGCTGCAGCACGTCAAACTGAGCGGCACGGTCTGAGACAAACATACGCTGCCTGAGGGGAACCATGTCATCCTTTGTTTCGGGGCAGGCTGAATCTGTGCCGCTGATCTCAATGAACGCGTCAAGCTCTTTGAGAGAAATGGAACGGCGTCCGGCCAAAGGACTGTCGCTGCTGACCAGAACGGAACAGACAAAATCCGCCACAAGCTCTCTGCTGAGATGCTTTTCCTCCAGCAGGGCACGGATATGCTGCTCCTCCCTGAACGGATAACGGATAATTCCAAGGTGACATCTGTTCTCAGCGAGATCCTGAATAGCTTCAGTTGTGGTTCTCACCAGGCAGGTAAATTCGCAGCCCTCAGTCATTCCGGCTGAAAAGCGGGCAAAGGCCTCGGTCAGATAAGTGACCCCGGGAACAGAGATGGAAAAAAGCTGCTGTACCGACGGGCTGTCGGCAAACATTTTTTCAAGATCATCAATGTCCGCAAGAACCGCCTGGGCTTTATCAACGAAACGCTTTCCCTCAGGCGTCAGGCGGACGCCTTTTGAGGAACGGATGAAGAGAGAAATCCCCAGTGTCTCCTCCATTCCCTGGATGATCCTGCTGAGATTCGGCTGGGCAATCATCAGTTCCTGTGAGGCTTTAGTGAGTGAGCCCAGAGCAGCGGTGGCAACGATGTATCTGAGGTGGAGATCGTTCATGGTGTTCAGGCAGAATCCGACTGAATGGTGATTCTGCGTCCCCCTTTTCAGGACTCACAGTTCTTATTGGCCAGAGCAGCAGCATGAGGCCTGGATTTGACTTAACTGTCGCTGCGCGACAGGGCCTCTCCTTGGGGTGAGGCGTCGGATGGTTTGTTTAAGTGATCTTATCATAGACGCTGTTCTTTTTCAACCTGCGCTGCTGGCCGGGGCTGCGCAAAATCACTGCAGGTTTTGCAACATATTGCATATAATTCGTAAACAATCTCCATCCCGAAAGGGGGGATGGAGATTGGAAAATTGAAAGATGTTTTCATGTCATTTAACCAGCAGCTGCTTGTTTGTTAGATTCAATAAACGCTTTTGATATCCTATAGGTGTCCAGAGCGATTCCAAGATCGTTGCATGCCTCTTTCTCAGTCATGCCCTTCTCCTGCATTCTTTTATCCACCAGCTCTACATACACGGTTGCCTTGCCTGTTGCCATGCACAAATCACCGTACTGTTTCCTTTCCTGTTCATATAATCTTCCAAGACTCGTCATATCCAGCACCTCCTTAATCCGATCTTCCTGTTTTGGCGTAATGAAGTTTCGTGCTGCGACAAACATATCCGACAAGACGAAGGATGTACTCGCTTCATCCATCTTTTCAGCGGTATCAATAATCTCATCGATTATCGTTACCTTTGCTTCCCGACCTTTTTGGTTAACGGCAAAACGGCAAGCCGCATCAAATCTTCATCGGTTAGTTTTTCACTGTTCTTTACCATTTCCGTTATCTTCGTCAGTTCAGAACGTTCATCATTCTTACAAAGGAATCCTTTACGCGGTTAACCGTCCCAATTTAAGTGAAGGAGATCATCGAAGGCTTGAAAAGTCAATTTGCGCCATTCTGGCCAGTCGCATATGAAAATGCCACGGGAAATACCTCAAAAGTTTGAAGGAATCTGTCCGCAGAGCTTATTGCAGAAAGAGCCGGTATCAGCCGGTCCTCTCTTAGGAAGGTTGAGCCCGGGAATCCGGCAGTAGGCAAGGCCATATATGCGGCTGCATTGCATATGCTGGGGAATATGGATTCCGATCTTCTGCTGACTGAGAAAGATGATCTGCTTGGACGGCAGCTTCAGGATATGGATCTGCTTATCAGAAAAAAGGCATCAGGAAAGGCACGCATCAGTCAGGGAAACGGAGGAAAAGATGAATGGCTGAATCAAGTATGACGGGAAAAATGTATCCTGAAATTGACAGAATTGTCTGAATCGAATACAATAAAGACAGTTACGGCTGAAGCCGTACATAATATTGTTTTACTGTCCGGTTTCCCTTCGGAAACAGGATGGAATGACACAATTGATAGGCAAAGGAGACGACAAATATGGATCAGAATCTATCCGAACTGGCAAGACAGATC
Source organism: Clostridia bacterium (assembly GCA_017626895.1). Lineage (GTDB taxonomy): Bacteria > Bacillota > Clostridia > Christensenellales > Aristaeellaceae > Ventricola. The sequence continues at coordinate 83,382 of JAGAHV010000006.1, forward strand.
CGCAGCGGCATTGCGGATGAGATTTTTGCTGCGAAGTCGGGACATCCGGGCGGATCTTTTTCCTGTGTGGAGATCCTGATGGCGCTTTACTTTTGCGGAGTGGCGAATGTAGATCCTCAGAATCCGCAGTGGCCGGAGAGAGACCGCATTGTGTTGAGCAAGGGACATGCGGCTCCCGCGCTGTATGCGGTGCTGGCCAACAAGGGCTATTTCCCGCGTAAGGATCTGACCACACTCCGGAAGTTTGGCAGCTATCTGCAGGGACATCCGGATATGAACAAGGTTCCCGGCGTGGATGCCAGTACGGGTTCTCTCGGACAGGGAATGAGCTTTTCCGTCGGCTATGCACTGGCCGGAAAGCGGCCGGGGCATCATTTCAATGTGTATACCATCACCGGTGATGGCGAGTCTCAGGAGGGAATTATCTGGGAGGCGGCCATGGCAGCTGCGCATTATCACCTGGATAACCTGACCGTGTTCCTGGATCACAACCGCCTCCAGATTGACGGACCGAATGAGAAGGTCATGAATATCGAGGATATCGTTGCCAAGTATGCGGCGTTCAACTGGGAAACCTTTGTGGTGGACGGGCATGACATTGAGGCCATTGTCAATGCATGCAAGGCTCCGCGCTGCGGCAAGCCGCGCTTTATCTGCTGCAACACCATCAAGGGCAAGGGCGTCAGCTTCATGGAGAATCAAGTGGCATGGCACGGCAAGGCCTTCAATGAGGAAGAATATAAAATCGTGAAAGCGGATCTGGGGGTGTAACTATGGCAGAGTTTAAACCGACACGTACTGCGTATGGCGAGACACTGAAAAAACTCGGTGATACAGATCCCAATGTCATCGTCTGTGATGCGGACTTGACGCAGGCGACCATGACGAAATTTTTTGCAGCGGCACATCCGGATCAGTTCTACAATTTCGGTATTGCCGAGGCGAACATGATGGCAGCCAGTGCCGGACTGGCACACTGCGGCTATACCGTCTTTGCCAGCACCTTTGCGGTATTTGGTGCGGGACGCGCCTTTGAGCAGGTCAGGAACACCATCTGCTATACCAAGGCAAACGTCAAGCTGGGCCTGTCCCATGCCGGCCTGAGCGTCGGTGAGGACGGAGGCAGCCATCAGGCAATTGAGGATATTGCTCTCATGCGTTCGCTGCCCAACATGATCGTTCTCGTTCCCTGCGATGCCTGCGAAATGGAGAAGGCTGTCTATGCGGCGGCTAAAATCAACGGACCGGTCTCTCTGCGGACCTGCCGTCTGGCAACAGAGATTGTGACCACGCCGGAAACGCCGTTTGAGGTGGGCAAGGCCGTCGTCCTGAGAGAGGGCAAAGATGCCGCCATTATCGCCTGCGGAATTGAGGTTCCTGAGGCACTTCATGCGGCGGAAACGCTGGCGGCAGAGGGCATCCAGGTAAGGATCGTGAACATGCACACGATTAAGCCGCTGGATGAGGAAGCCATTCGCGCGGCAGCAAAAGACTGCGGTGCCATTGTCACAGCTGAGGAGCACACCATCTATGGCGGACTCGGTTCCGCAGTGGCAGAGGTGCTGGCAGACAACAGCCATGTCCCGTTTGAGCGGATTGGCATTAAGGATCGCTTTGGTCAGAGCGGCGCGCCGAAACTTCTGGCGGCCGAGTACGGACTGGATGCGCCGGCGATTGCAGACGCGGTTCGCCGTGTCGTGGCAAGAAAAGCCTGATAAAATCCTGGCATCTCTGTCTGGCTGAAACGGCTGTCCTCAAACTGCCCGGAGAAGGAAGGCCGTTCGGATCATCTGCAGGGTGCAGCTCATTTGAGATTTTCCCCAGACTCTGTCTGGGGTTTTTCTATATAAAAAGACGGTACGGCATTTGGCCGTACCGTCAGGTACATTCCGGGGAGGTGATGCACCGATCCCAGTATAACAGGAAGCGGGGAAAAATCAAACTGACAAAACTTGCCTATTTTTAAGACTTCAACACGAAAGCAATGGATGAGGAATCAGTTCAGCAGGGCCGTCAGGGGCGCACAGTCAATTCCCTGAGCGCCTTCCAGTGCGCAGCTGAGCTCACGGGCGACCTTGACAATGCCGCCGGGGACATCGCTTTCAATATTGAGGGGCAGGACCGGGTCGTGAAGGGAGAGGCGGAGAAGGAACCAGGCACTGTCCGTGACGCCGTCCAGGTCAAAGCTGATCCGGATTCCTTCATGGTTATCCGCGGCCGGATGCCAGGAATCGTGTGCTTTGGCATAGGCGATGACCTGGTCGATCACCTTCTGTCCGGCGGTCTTGAAGTCTGGATCAAGAATGTTAAAGCGGATTTCGGTGCTTTCGGCCGGCTCCTTCAGATCGGCGATCAGGGTGGAGAGGGACTGACCCAGCTTGCCCAGCCGGACGGCCTCACAGAGGAGACGGGTGACCAGGTACATGCCATCATCCAGGAAGTAGTTTTCCTCAAGAGCGGCATGGCCGCTGGTTTCAATGGCCAGCGGAGCGGCAACGCCCTCGGCCGTCAGCCGCCGGGCTTCATCAATCACGTTCCGGTAGCCGCGCTTGAAGCGAAGATGGCGGCCGCCGTGCAGGCGGATGAAATTGGCAAGGCCCGAGGAGGTGACGCTGTCCGTGACAACGGTGATTCCGGGCTGTTCCTTAAGAAGAATGGCAGAGATGAGGGCAATCAGGCGGTTCCGGTTGATCTCGCGTCCGGTTTCATCTACGATGGCGGCCCGGTCACAGTCCGTATCAAAGATGACGCCGAGGTCTGCCTTGCTGCGGAGGACGGCCTGTGAGATGCTGTCCATGGCCGTCTCATTCTCCGGATTGGGAATATGGTTCGGGAAATGTCCATCCGGCTCGAGGAACTGGCTGCCGGTAATATCCGCGCCCAGGGATTCAAGCAGTTTGGCGTAGAAGCCGCCGGAACCGTTTCCAGCGTCGACGATGATGTGCAGACCCTTGAAGGGGGCCGGATTATCCCTGCCAAGACGGGTCAGGAAAATGTCCCTCAGATGTTCGGTATACACGGGCAGATAGGCGCTGCCGGTGATTTCACCGCCGGCACGCTTATGATCGGCCGTTTCGGCGGCAATGGACAGAATGTCACGAAGGGTGGCGCTGGTAATGCCGCCGTCCGGGAGGAAAAACTTATAGCCGTTCCGCTCCCAGGGCAGGTGTGAGGCAGTAACCATGATGGAGGCGTCTGCTCCGGGAGTGCCCAGGAGGGACATGTACATGGCCGGGGTTGTGCAAAGGCCGAAGGTCTGAACGAGGGCACCGGCACTGGCCAGACCATCGGCAATGGCCTGTTCCAGCGAGGGACTGCTCAGACGGGGATCATGACCGACATTGACCCGGGGCTGCTCAAATCCTCTGCGGTTGAGGAAAACGGCAAAAGCCTGCCCGATCCGGTAACCGACGCTTTCTGTCAGGACAGCGTTTTCACCGATGGCAACGCCACGCACATCGGATCCGCTGATCAGAGAATAGTAATCCATGGATTGATTTTCCTCCTCCTCAGGTCTCAATGCTGGTCTTAAGCTGGAGCTGCTTTGTCTGAGACCTGAATTTGACAAACTGCCGCTGTGCGGCAGGGCAACTCCTTGAGCCGTAGCTTGGTTTTTTGGCACCGCCGTTTGTCGGCGTGCCTGTTTGAAACAATGGAGATGTCCGATTTAAACCGGACCAGTGCTCAGAGGGCAGAACGGATGGCTTCGAAAAGCTCATCATAGGTATCATAGGCCGGGAGATCCGGATTATCCTTCCGGATTTTCTCCGGGGCACGGAACAGGAAACCTGCCTTGCTGGCCCGAATCATTTCAAGGTCATTGAAGCTGTCGCCGGAGGCGATGGTCTCGTAACCGGCACTCTGAAGTGCCCGGACAGAGGTCAGCTTGGAGTGGGGCACCCGGATTTTATACCCGATGATTTCGCCGGAGGGGGCTACGGTCAGTTCATTGCACAGGATGGTGGGCCAGCCGAGCTTTTCCATCAGCGGGGCGGCGAACTGCGTAAAGGTATCACTCAGGATCATGACCTGGGTTTCTGCACGCAGTCTGTCCAGAAAGTCCTTTGCTCCTTCCATGGGTGAAATCGTGGAGATGGTTCGCTTGATATCTGCAAGCCCCAGATGGTGCTCATGCAGAAGATCGATCCGGTAGTGCATCAGCTTGTCATAATCCGGTTCATCACGGGTGGTGCGACGGAACTCGGGAATGCCGGTTGCCTCGGAAAATGCGATCCAGATCTCGGGAACAAGGACACCTTCTAAATCCAGACAGACAATGTTCATAGCTTGGTTTGCAGGCAATGCCTGCTCCTCCTTTCGAATCCTTGGGGTTCAGGTGGTTTCATCCGGTTTCCCGGACGATTCAGCATTATAACACAGGAAAACGGGGAAACGGAATAGAAAATTTAGCCGGGGCACGCCCAAATGCGCTGCCTCGGCAGGAGGATGCCCGTTTGCCGGAATGTTCCGGAAAATGTGCCATGGAAGTATTGCTTGATTTTCAAAGGGAGAGGGCGTATACTCAGCATCGCATATTGAGAAGACAGGAGAAAAACTGCGCGCGTACTGAAGAGGCGCAGAGAGATAAATAATGGGAAAAACAGTCAATGCCGGAAAAAGTAAAGGGAGGATAGCCTTCCTGGTGATTTTGTGCACGGCCGGGATCCTGATTAACTTTATCGGGGTCCGGGTTGCTCTGCATTTCAGTCTCCCGGTGTTTCTTGACAGTATCGGGACCATTCTGGCAGCGGTGCTGGGCGGACTGATTCCGGGAATCATCACCGGCATTGTCACCAACCTGATTAACGGGATCTTTGACAATGCAACGATCTATTACGGCAGTATCAGCGTGCTCCTCGCCCTGGCCGCAGCCGGACTGGCTGAACAGGGCTGTTTCCGGCGCTTTCCCCGAATTCTGCTGCCGGTGCTGGTCTTTACGCTTATCGGAGGCGGACTGGGCAGCATTCTGACCTGGTTTCTGTATGGCGCGGGAATCGGGGAGGGAATCTCGCGGCCACTGGCACTGGCGTTTTTTGAGTCGGGTCGGATGAACATGTTCTTTTCGCAGCTCAGTGCCGATCTGCTGATTGATCTGCTGGACAAGACGATTACAACGGGAATTGTCGCCCTGGTCTGTCTGCTGATACCGGATTCCCTGAGACGCCGTTTTCGGTTTGACGGGGACAGAGCGGCAAATGGGGAACGGGTCAAAATAAAAGGTCTTTCCCTGCGCGCCAAAATTCTGATCATGATTTCGGTGACGGTTCTTCTCATTGCGGCGGTGGTGACCTCCATCAGTCTGTCTTTGTTCCGGAATGCGCTGATTGAGGAAGAAGGGAAAATGGCGTTTGGCATCGCCAAAACGGCAGCCAGTCACCTGGATGCGGAGAAAATTGATGCGTACCTGGAACAGGGGCGTGCGCATCCGGACTATAATGAGATCCTCTCTGATTTCCGGACGATTGCCGACAGCAATCCGGATATTTCCTATGTGTATGCCTACCGGATTCTTGAGGATGGCTGTCATGTGGTGATAGATCCGGATACAGAGGAGGGAGAGGGGAGTGATCCGGGAACGGTTCTTCCTTTTGACAACGCTTTTCTTCCGTATCTTCCGGACTTTCTGGGCGGAGAGGCAGTCGGGCCGATCGTTTCAGATGAGGGTTACGGGTGGCTTCTGACCATTTACGACCCGGTGAAAGATGCCGCGGGCAATGTGCAGTGCTATGTCGGGGTGGACCTGGCCATGCAGCGGCTCCGCGAGAATGAGATGAAATTTCTGGCGCGGGTCGTCTCGCTGTTCCTCGGTTTCTTTATCCTGATTATCGCGGTGTCCATGGCAGTGGCGGATTATGGACTGGTCCGGCCGATTAACGCCATTGCCCGTGCAACTAAGGTGAATCCGGATGATCCGGGTTCGCAGAAGGTGGCACTGGACCGCCTCCAGAAACTGGATATATCCACCGGAGATGAAATTGAGAACCTGTATGAATCCATTCTGGATTCCACCGGCAAGATTGTCGCTTATGCGGACGATGTTGAAAAGCAGAGCGAAAAGATTGCCAGACTTCAGAACGGCCTTGTCATTACCCTGGCGGAAATGGTGGAAAGCCGTGACAAGTGCACGGGCAATCATATTAAGAACACGGCAAGTTATGTCCGCATCATTATGGAAAAGATGCTGGAACTGGGAATGCATCCGGAGATCCTGAACCGGGAGTACATCGAGGAGGTAGTCGGTGCGGCACCGCTGCATGATGTGGGAAAGATCCATATTCAGGACAGTATTCTGAACAAGCCGGGAAAACTGCTGGATGGTGAATATGAGCTGATGAAAACGCATGCCAGTATTGGCGGTGAGATCATCGATAATGTGATGAAAATGGTGGATGATGACAGCGGTTATCTGAAGGAAGCGCATAACCTGACCACGTATCATCATGAACGGTGGGACGGAAAAGGCTATCCGAGTCGGCTGGGCGGGGAAAATATTCCGCTTTCTGCCAGAATCATGGCAGTGGCGGATGTATTTGATGCACTGGTATCCAGACGCAGTTATAAACCGGGGTTTCCGTTTGAAAAAGCGGTTTCCATCATACAGGAAGGAGCCGGTACGCAGTTTGATCCGGATGTCGTGAAAGCCTTCATGCTGAGTCTTGATGAGGTTCACAAAGTGGAGGAGGAAGCGTCGGCACGAAACAGTCAGGAAGAGGAAAAGGGCTGATTTCAGCCGGGATGAAAGGGATGCATCTGCATCCCTTTTGGCATTTCCGGTGAGTGGCCCTGTCGGCCCCTCCGGCAAAGGACAACAGTGAGGCCTGCAGAGGAGAACGGCTATAACCGGAGGTTATAACCCGGCATAGAAAAGACAAATGGGGAAGTTTGAAGAATTCCTATTGACGCGCTATGAATTCGGTGCTATCATACGCCTACCATGATCCGAACCGGAAAAATAAAGAAGATGTTCCGTGGGATTCATGAGAGATTGATGCAGTCTGCCGGAGTACAGACTGGGAAGGGAGCTTTATATGAAAAAGCTGATGGTATTATTCCTTGCATGCCTGCTGCTTGCTGTCGGAAGCCTGGCGATGGCGGAGGGCAAGGATCTCCTGGATCAGATCAGGGAGCGCGGAACAATTATTATTGCCATGGAGGGGAACTGGGCTCCGTGGACCTATCATGATGAAAATGACGTCCTGACGGGTCTTGAGGTAGACATTGGCAACCTGATCGCCGAGGGACTGGGCGTAAAGGCGGAGTTCTTTGAGGCTGACTGGGATGCCATTCTGGCCGGCGTGGATTCCGGACGGTTTGACATCGCCTGCAATGGCGTCGGATATACGGAGACCAGAGCGGAAAAGTATTCCTTTACGACACCGTACGTCTATACCCACAAAGTGCTCCTGGTTCGTGAGGACAACGATTCCATCAAGACGGTGGATGATCTTGCGGGCAAGACGACGGCAAACTCTCCCTCCAGCACCTATGCACAGATCGCGGAGGAGCATGGAGCCAGCGTGACGTACATTTCGACCCTGGTGGAGGCGATTACGCTGCTCGTTCAGGGCCGTGTGGATGCCATCCTCAACGCGCAGGTGTCCATTGATGATTATATGGAGCAGCATCCGGACGCACCGCTCAAGGTTGTTCAGGTTCTGGACGGTGAGCCGGTTGCCTATCCGATGCGCAAGAGCGCCGAGACGGAAACCCTGGTTGCCGCCATTAATGACATCCTTGAGAAGGCCAGACAGGATGGAACCCTGGCGGCGATTTCCGAAAAATACTTCGGACTTGATCTGACCAAAGCAGAGTAACCGACAGGCATAAACCAATAGGATAACCACAGAGGCAGTCAGCAGATTGCCTCTGTGATTTTGCGAATACCATTTTTCATTGCAGAGGAATGCTTGAGAGAATATGAGAAACAGTGACTTCTTTAATCATGAAACAGACTATCCGGAATTAGACGGAGAACGGGCGGTTGAACATCTGCGTCAGATGCTTCGCTTTGAGACCACCAGCTATGTGGATACAAGCCGGATCAGGTATGAGGAATTTGACCGGATGCAGGCGTTTCTGAGGGAGGCGTATCCCTGCGTATTCAGCCGCGGAGAAGTGGAACGCATCGGGTACAGCCTGCTGGTCTGGATTCCGGGTGCAGACCCGGCGCTGAGGCCGGCGCTTTTCATGGCACATCAGGACGTCGTTCCGGTTGTCCCGGGAACAGAGAAGAACTGGACGCATGGTCCTTTTTCCGGCGATCTGGCGGATGGGATGGTCTGGGGACGCGGGGCAATGGATATCAAGGAGATGCTGACGGGAATTCTGGAAAGTGCGGAATACCTGCTGGCATCCGGACGGCAGTTCCGGCGGAGCACGTATCTGTTTTTCAGCGAGGACGAGGAAACCTGCTCCACCGGCGTGAGGGCAGCGGCAGCGCTGCTGAAAGAGCGCGGGGTGGAACTGGAGTTTGTCCTTGATGAAAGTTCCGGGGATATCATGGATGCGGCGGATTATGGCGCACCGGGGACGTATGTCTGCACCGTTGGCACCTATGAAAAAGGGTATGTGGACATGAAGCTCAGCGTGCACGCGCCGGGCGGCCACAGTTCCAATCCGTTCCACGGGACCTCTCTGGGGATTCTCAGTCAGTCGATTGCGGCGATTCTTGAACATATGCCGCAGGCGCATATCAGCGGGAGCGTCCGGGAAACCCTGCGCAGGCTGCGGCCGGTGATGACCGATCCGGAGATGATGGATCTGGCGGACCGTCAGGATGAGGCCGGGCTGCTCCGCTGGTTCCTCAGCCGTGAGAATCTCTATCACCTGGTTACCACAACCGCAGCGCCGACCATGATTAAGGGCGGTTCCGCGGCGGGAAATGTCATGCCTCAGGACATGGAGGCGGTGATCAATTTCCGCCTCACGCCGTATGACACGCCGCAGTCGCTGCTTGAACACTGCCGAAAGCTGGTGGACAGCCGTGTGGAACTTTCACTGGTCCAGCAGATTGGCGCATCCCGGCCATCTGATACTGACGGGTACGGATACCGGATGCTGATTTCGGTTCTTGAACATTATTTTGATCGTCTGGTCTTTATTCCTGTGCAGAACCGCGGGGCAACGGATGCCCGGCATTTTGAAAGCGTCTGCAGCAGTGTATTTCGTTTTGGACCATTCCTTGAAGAGGAAGCGATATCCGGAGAGGGCATTCATGGAACGAATGAACGGATTTCGGTCAGAGCGTATCTGCAGGGAATCCGGGTTCTGACCGGCCTGATGGAAAAGACGTGTATTGAGGCCGTGAACTGACTAGTGGAGGAACAATCATGAATGAACGTCTCTGGGGAATTTTGGTGGATTCCTTTCCCAAACTTCTCTCATACGGTATCCGGGTGACCGTCCCGCTTACCATTCTCTCATTTTCTCTCGCTCTGGTGATTTCGGTGATCGTTGCGCTGATTCAGTATGCTGATGTGCCGGTCCTGCGCCAGATCTGCCGGTTTTATATCTGGGTGATCCGCGGAACACCGCTTCTGGTGCAGCTGTATCTGGTCTTTTACGGGCTCCCGAGTGTCGGCATTGTCCTGGCAGCGTTTCCGACGGCGGTTCTGGTTTTCGGCTTTAATGAAGGCGCGTATATGGCGGAGACCATGCGCGGCGCCATGGAGAGTGTTTCCCATGGACAGGTGGAAGCCGGGTATTGCGTCGGACTTAACTTTATTCAGATCATGGCGCATGTCGTGCTGCCGCAGGCGTTTCGGACGGCCTTCCCGGCACTGTCCAACTCACTGATTTCCATGCTCAAGGGAACGTCCATGGCGGCCACCATTACGGTAATGGAAATGTTCCGTCAGGCGACCGTAATCAATGGCCGCGTATACGAATCCCTCGGCCTTTACGGTGAGGTGGCGCTCATTTATCTGGCGTTCTGCACGATCCTGACCGGACTGCAGCACTGGGGCGAAAAGAAACTGGCAAGCTATGGAGGAACGCGCTCATGATGCTGGATATTCAGAATGTAAAGAAGCACTTTGAGGATCATGTGGTCCTGGACGGAATCAGCCTGGGCGTTGAAAAGGGAGATGTGGTGGCCATTCTGGGGCCAAGCGGCTCCGGCAAGACGACCTTCCTTCGCTGCCTCAATTTCCTTGAGCGGGCAGATGAGGGGGAAATGATATTTGAGGGCCGGCACTATGACATGAACAAAGCCGGGAAAAAAGAGGTCACGGAACTCCGTAGAAAAACGGCGTTTGTATTCCAGAATTACAACCTGTTTCTCAATAAAACCGTATTGCAGAATGTCACCCTCGGCCTGACCCTGGGCAGCAAAATTCCGAAACAGGATGCCCGGGAGATCGCGGTGGAATCACTGCGGCGGGTGGGGATGGCAGACCGGCTGGACAGCTATCCCGTTCAGCTTTCGGGCGGTCAGCAGCAGCGCGTGGCGATTGCGAGGGGACTCGCCCTGAGACCGGACATCATCTTCTTTGATGAGCCCACCTCGGCCCTGGATCCGGAGCTCATCGGCGAGGTGCTCAATGTCATGCGCCAGCTGGCAGAGGACGGGATGACCATGCTGGTCGTCACACACGAGATGGAGTTCGCCAGAAACGTCTCCAACAAGGTGCTCTTTATGGAAAACGGGCATGTGGTTGAGAGCGGTTCCTCAAGGGAGTTCTTTGAAAATCCGAAAAGCGACCGTTCAAGAGAGTTTGTGCACTCACTGGCCAATCTGCATAATGGATAACCGGTGTCCTGGCCTTTCAAATCGACGACGGGTTACGAAAAACCTCCTTCCTGACCGACACAGAGCCGGTCCGGAAGGAGGTTTTGTTTTGCAGGAAATGACAGTTCCTCGCCGTTTTTTAAGCGGCGCAGGGAATCAGGTCAGCTGAAAGAGATCTTCTGCCACAATCTGTGAAGGGATCTCACCAGAATAGGTGTTTGGAACAAGTCCATACGGAGTGGCCATGGTTAAGTGAACGGCGTGACGTGTTCCGGTTTCCAGAATAAAATCACTGGCTTTTTGTCTGAGAGAATCGAGAACGGACTTTGTCAGGGTGTACTGACCATTGGTATATTTCATTTCAAACAGATTATTTGCAAAAAGAGGGCAATATAATACAGATGAACTGGGAGCAGGCTCTGTTTCAACCTGAAAACGGATTGGAGATTGGAGAAATTAATAAGGATTGAGGATTAGAGAAATTTGCCGAAATCAACAAAATCGATTGAAAAAAACAGGGTGCTCCATTATAATTGTTCCATCAGATAAAATGAAAACGGAGGACTTATCATGCCTAAGAATGCAATTGTAGGACAGAGCGGCGGACCGACAGCGGTAATCAATTCAAGCCTTGCCGGCGTGCTGCAGGCGTGTCAGATGCGTGGCGCTGATCATGTCTACGGAATGCTGAACGGCATTGAAGGACTTTTGAATGAGCGGATCATGGACCTTTCAGGAAAGCTTGGCTCCGCTCTTGAGATTGAGCTGCTCAAGCGCACCCCTTCCTCGTTCCTTGGCAGCTGCCGTTATAAACTGCCTGATTTTTATCAGAATCCGGAGGTCTATGAGAAGATTTTTGATATTCTGAACCGGATGGATATCGGATATTTCTTCTATATCGGCGGCAATGACAGCATGGATACGATCTGCAAGCTGAACAACTATGCAAGGCAGATTGGCAGCGGAATCAAGTTCATGGGTGTTCCGAAGACCATTGATAACGACCTGATGATGACGGACCATACGCCCGGATACGGCTCTGCTGCAAAATATATCAGTGTGGTCATGAAAGAACTGATCCGTGATGCGACGGTGTATGGAAATAAGTTCGTCACCATCGTGGAAATCATGGGACGGAACGCCGGATGGCTCACAGCGGCGGCTGCGCTGGCACGCGGTGAGGACTGCGAGGGCGTTGACATGATCTGTCTGCCGGAGGTTCCGTTCAACGTGGATAATTTCCTGGTAAAAGTCGAACGGATGCAGAAAGAGAAGAAGTCCATTGTCATTGCGGTCAGTGAAGGCGTTAAGCTGCCGGATGGCCGGTATGTCTGCGAATTGTCAGATGATGCGCGTTTTGTCGACTCTTTCGGGCATCAGAATCTGACGGGTACAGCCCGTTACCTGAGCAACGTCGTGGCAAAGAACATCGATACACGCACCCGTTCGGTGGAACTCTCCATTCTGCAGCGCTGCGCAGGTCATCTCAGCAGCCGTACGGATATCACCGAGGCCTATCAGGTGGGCGGTGCTGCGGCAAAGGCGGCGTTTGAGGGAATCAGCGGCAAGATGGTCGCGCTCAAGCGTCTTTCAAACGATCCGTATCAGTGCACCACTGAACTGGTGGATATCGAGAAGGTAGCCAACTTTGAGAAGAAGGTGCCCATGGAGTGGGTGAATGCCTATAAGACGGACATGACTGCAGAGTTCCTGGCGTATGCCCGGCCGCTGATCCAGGCAGAACTGACTCCGATTTATATCAACGGAACGACACAGCACATTATCCGCAAATAAGATTTACGGCCCGGAATCCACAGAAACTGGTGAATTCTGGGCCTTTTTAAAGCCTGATTGAATGGAAAACAGCTGATTCATTGGAGGTGTACGGTCTATGCGGAAACAGATCGGATGCATTCTGCTGGTATTGCTGCTGGTCAGCGCGGCTTGCCTGGCACTGGCGGACGGGAGTACATGGAAGTGTACCAAATGCGGAAGAAGCGGGAATACCGGCAATTTCTGCCCGAACTGCGGCACCGCAAAGCCTCAGGACAGTTCCTGGGTTTGCGGGTACTGCGGAGTCTGGAACAGCGGGAATTTCTGTACGAACTGCGGGCGGGGAAAAACGGCGACCCGCGAGCCGATTTACGGAAAAGCAAAACAGAAACTGGCCGTCAACAGCGGCCCGGGAACCAAAACGTATTATGATGAGCTGGGCACGTATAATGTCGCCGGACAGTACTGCGAAATTCTGGCAAAGGCCTGGGATAAAAGAAACGGGATATACTGGGTGAAAGTCCATGTACCCGGAACAAGTGTTACCGGCTGGACAGGACTTAAGCGTTTTGACCAGTCGACGTTCGATATCAATGCCGTGCCTGAGGAATTCTGGTAAAAAAACACACAGGAATGCGCGCGCATTTCCTGTGTGTTTTCGGAAAACATGTTTTATTCGTCCTCAAGACGCTTGACCATGGAGACCATGGAATCAACGCTGTTGAAGTTTGCGGGGACGATTTCGGTGGCAGGAATGGAGATGTCAAACTCATCATTCAGTGCACCGATGAGCTGGATGATGTCAAGTGAGGAGAGAAGGCCATCATCAATCAGGGTCGTACAGGACTCAAAATCAATGTCGTCCTTGATATCCTCGAGCAGGGAAATAATCGTTTCACGCATAATGTCAGGACTCCTTTCTGGGATTCAATGTTGGTCTTTTGTCTGAGCAGCTGTGTTCTGGCCCGGATTTGACCATCTGTCGCTTCGCGACAGGGCCACGTCTGGAACGCATCGCTGTTATCTGTCGGAGCGGTCCGGTCCGGAACCGGATTTAACGAACTGTCGCTGGGCGACAGGGCCGCTTCCTTTTTTCCGGGAATTCTGTGCTGTCGGAAACCGACACCCACGTATTTTAACGGAAAAGTTTTAAATATGCAACTGAAAGAAACAGATTTCCCGTAGCCCGGGAAGTCGACTGAGAGGGTAATCAAATGAGTCGTGAAAACTGGATGCCTGAGTTTACAGCGCGCCTGATGCACTTTGAAAACGAGCTGAAAATGCTTTATATGGGACTGTATCATAACGATGAACAGGCCTATGACTATTTTACAGGCATGCTGTATCGGGCCTGGGAAAACCGGCCGGAGGCATTGCGCAAACTGGACCGCGAAAGGGTGTCGAACCCCGCCTGGTATCAGGGGCACAGCATGGTTGGCATGCTGATGTATGTCAATGCATTTGCTGGGAATCTGCAGGGCGTAAAAGAAAAGCTTTCCTACGTGCAGGACTGCGGCGTCAATTACCTGCATCTCATGCCGCTCCTGGAGAGCCCGGCGGGCCGGAGCGACGGCGGATATGCGGTCAGCAATTTCCGGAAAGTCCAGCCGGAACTGGGAACCATGGAAGATCTGGCAGAACTGGCAGGATGCTGTCATGAGCGGGGAATCGCCGTGTGCCTGGATTTTGTAATGAACCATACCAGTGAGGATCATGAATGGGCCCGGCGGGCGAGGGCAGGGGAAAAGGAATATCAGGACCGGTATTTCTTCTATGACAACTGGGACATTCCCAATGCCTATGAGCAGACCGTCCCGCAGGTATTCCCCACCACAGCCCCCGGAAACTTCACCTGGTGTCCTGAGGCACAGAAGATCGTCATGACCACATTCTATCCCTATCAGTGGGATCTGAATTATGCCAATCCGGTGGTCTTCAATGACATGACAGAGAACATGCTGTATCTGTGCAATCAGGGTGTGGACATCATCCGTCTGGATGCAGTGCCCTATATCTGGAAAGCACTGGGAACCAGCTGCCGGAATCTGCCCCAGGTGCATACACTGGTTCGGATTATGCGGATTGTCTGTGAGATTGTATGTCCCGGCACGCTTCTGCTGGGCGAGGTTGTCATGGAGCCGAGCAAGGTTGTTCCGTATTTCGGCTCCGTGGAGCGTCCGGAATGTCATCTCCTTTACAATGTGACCACGATGGCTTCCATCTGGCATACGGTTGCTACCCGTGATGTGCGGCTGCTGGGCCACCAGATGGAACAGGTCTTTGCCCTTCCGAAGCAGTACACGTTCCTGAACTATCTGCGCTGCCATGATGATATCGGCTGGGGACTGGATTACGGTTTCCTTTCGCAGTTTGGTCAGCAGGAAATCCCGCATAAGAAGTTCCTGAATGATTATCTGACCGGAAAATGGGAAGGAAGTCCTGCGCGGGGCGAACTGTATAACGACGATCCGCGGCTGGGGGATGCACGGCTGTGCGGCACGACGGCATCTCTGTGCGGGATTGAAAGTGCCCGTCTTTCCGGGGATGCCGGGGCAATGGAAAAGGCACTTTCCCTGGACATTATGCTGCATGCCTTTATGTTTACCATGAGCGGCATTCCGGTACTCTACAGCGGGGATGAGATTGGTCAGGAAAATGACAACCGGTATCATGAGGATCCCCTGAAAGCAGAGGACAGCCGGTATCTGCACCGTGGAAATATGGACTGGAACAAGGCGGTCCGCCGTCAGGATGAATCGACGCTGGAAGGCAGAATCTTCTCGGCCATTCACCAGCTGGAAGCGCTGAGGGACCGGATGGACGTCTTTGACGGAAAGGCAGATACCTGGCGTCTTGATACCGGAAATGATCATATTCTGGGAATTGGCCGGTATTATAACGGCGAAAAACTGCTGGGGCTGTTTAATTTCGGAGATGAAACGGAAACGGCCTGGGTACATGACACGGACCTGTATCAGAATCTGCTGACGGGTGAAAGCCGTGATGCCGGAGCCGTAACGATGCCGGGGTGTAGCTTCGTCTGGCTGTATAAACATTTCTGATGAATTCTGGAGAAACTGAATGAGCAACCTTTCATTTACCAAACTCGGACTGAGTGCACCGCTTCTCTCTGTCCTTGAAAAACGGTTCATCGCCTTTGATACGGAGACGACCGGACTTAACAGTTACTACGACCGGATTATAGAAGTCGGTGCCGTTCTTTTTGAGAACGGGAAACCTGTCCGGGAATATGGAAGCCTGGTGCATTCGGTGAGCCGTGTCCCGTATGAGGCACGGATGGTTAACCACATTTCGGATCAGATGGTCCGCAGTGCACCGGAGCCGGAAAAGGTTTACGCAGAACTGTGTGCGTTTTTCGGAGATGCCCTGACCGGGGATACTATTCTGGTAGGACACAACGCCACCTTTGATATGGGGTTCCTGAATGCGGAGTTTGCCCGCCTGGGAATCAGCGCTGATATTGTTTATGCAGACACCTGCTCTCTTTCACGGGTGGCGCTTCCGCATTTGTCCAGTCACAGACAGGATGATGTGGCACGGGCATTCCGGATACAGAACAGGCAAAGTCACCGGGCCGTGACGGATGCAGAGGTTTGCGGACAGATCATGGTCGAAATGATTCCGCTTCTTCGGAAGAGCGAGAAAGTCGAGAAAGAAACGCAGCGACGCCTGGAAAAACAGGCAAAATATGAACCCTGCGAAGAGGAGAAGGAAATCTGCCGGACACTCTCCGCCGGGATTTCCGGACCGCTGTATTTCCAGAAGGCAGGGAAACTGGTGCATGTTTGCACAGAAAAGCCCCTGTTTTCCCTCTGTCTTACCGGAAAGCATCCGTATGTTGTGGGCAGCAGAGCCAGTCTGGAGCAGATCCGCCTTGAAGCGGAGACGCTGGCCGGAGCAGAGATTCGTGCCGGCTCGGCGGCCGAGGAAAAACTGTACACGGATGCTGTCCGGCTGCTCAGTGAAGGGGAAACAGCCAGTGCGGCGCTGATGCTGGTGCAAATGCTTGCAGATGGAGCGGATGCCGGTCTGGATGCACACGAACGCTGGAAACTCCGCTGTGAACTAGAACTTTGCTGGACGCCTGACTGACATTCTGTCACCGGTGTACGGACATTATTTACACGGATTTAAACCGGAGACGGTCAGAAAATGCAGCTGTCTCAGCAACCAGACAGCTTTCAGAGACGAAGCTCTTTTCAAGAGCTTCGTCTCTGTTTTATGAGATCGTTATTTCGTTTTAATCCAGTGAATTCTGTATTCAAAGAGATGAAACTGACAACGCTGAAAAGACTTTATTGCGGATTGCATGTCGCTGCATCCGCAGATGAAAGAAATGATGAAAAGAGCAGATAAACGCACGTTCATCCGCAAAAAACACCTTTATATGAGGCAGATAAGATGGTATACTATCCTCATCAGTGAGGATAGAGCCGACGGCTGTGAGAATCGCCGGATGGATTATCCGGGAAGTGCGTATAACGGTATTCCGACAAGTGTTCGGTTTACGTTTATTTGAGTCTGAGTAATCATAATACAGGTGGCATCATGATAAGACCATATGACGGTAAAGAAGGATACCTCTTTATCAGTTATTCACACAAGGACATGGACCGGGTTATGCCAATCGTTTCCCGTATTCATGAGCTGGGTTACAATGTGTGGTATGATGAAGGGATAGACCCCGGAACCGAATGGGCAGATACAATTGCCCTGCATATTGAGGAATGCAGCATATTCATTGCGTTCCTGACAAGGTCCTTTATTGAATCTAAAAACTGTCTGGATGAACTGGATTATGCCAGAGATAAAGGGGTAAAACAGATCCTGATTTACCTGGAGGAACTGGAACTTACCCGCGGACTGGCAATGAGGACCAATCGGATACAGGCATTTTACAAGTACAGATATCCGGATGAAGAATCTTTTTATACCCGCTTTAATGAAACGGATGAGTTAAAAAAGCTGCGCAGAGCAAAGGCAGAGGCTGAAAAAGGAACAGAGTCCGTTCAGACGGTGAGTCCACGGAATACCGTACCGGTACCGGACACGCCCCGGAAAGAAACCGGAGAGAAGAAATTGGCTGATACCAGACAGACTTCGTCCGGCAAATCATCTGGTCTGAAGATTTTGCTGTCTGTTGCCGGTATCGTTGCCGTCTCAGGCGTGGCGGTGGCTTTCTTTATGAAGCCAAAGCCCGACAGCGGGATGCCGCACGGAATGACGGCATCCGTGACGGCAAGCATGACGGCTGAACCGACAGAAGTGCCGAGCCCGACGCCGACGATCGAACCGACAGAAGTGCCGAGCCCGACGCCAACAGTCAAACCGACATCAACACCGAGCCCGACGCCAACAGTCAAACCGACAGCAACACCGAGCCCGACGCCCACGGTTAAACCAACAGCGACACCAAGCCCGACGCCAACGATTAAACCGACGGCGACACCAAGCCCGACGCCTACGATTAAACCTACGGCGACGCCGAGCCCGACGCCTACGGTTAAACCGACAGCGACGCCGAGCCCGACGCCCACGGTCAAACCGACAGCGACGCCGAGCCCGACGCCCACGATTAAACCGACGGCGACGCCGAGCCAGACGCCTACGGTTAAACCGACAGCGACGCCGAGCCCGACACCCACGGTCAAACCGACAGCGACGCCGAGCCCGACACCAACGGTTAAACCTACGCCAACACCGAGTCCGACGCCAACGGTCAAACCTACGGCGACGCCGAGCCCGACGCCTACGGTCAAACCTACGGCAACGCCGAGCCCGACGCC
>JAGAHV010000056.1:0-8361 GCA_017626895.1 Clostridia bacterium
GGCAGCCTTCTCCAGCAAAATGGTATTTGCGCCGTTCTGCTGGGATGCCAGTGCGGCGGCAACACCTGCAGCGCCCGCACCGACCACGACAACGTCCGCTTCCATTTCCACCACGGTCGCCTCGGCCTCAGCTCCGGCAGCCTTTTCAAAGTTTGCCGGATCCAATCCTGCCTGCGTAATGGCATCCTTGACAGCTGCCTTGATGGCATCCGAGGTAACGGTAGCGCCCGTGACGCTGTCCACGTTCCAGGCATTGGCCTCAACAATCGCCGCCGGAATCTGCTCCAGGGGCAGGGCCGCAATTTCAGGTGTTTCGTTCTGTTCGGTTACCACGACAGAGGTAATTTTTCCGTCCTCAATGGTGGTTTCCACCACCACCGGACCGTCCTTTCCCTCGCCGCTGGCAGTATACTTGCCGTCTTTCGCACCCTCCGCCAGCACGCCGAAGCAGCTGAGGGTCAGTGCGAGGACCATCAGCAGAGAAATGAGTTTTTTCATGCTTTCAGCCTCCTAAATAATGATTAAGCCGGACAATCATAACATTTACACTTCAAAATTACAATGTCTTATTAACAGCTATCCGGCTGCCGGTCTTCCAGTCTGTTACTGTTCA
Source organism: Clostridia bacterium (assembly GCA_017626895.1). Taxonomy (GTDB): domain Bacteria; phylum Bacillota; class Clostridia; order Christensenellales; family Aristaeellaceae; genus Ventricola. The sequence continues at coordinate 614 of JAGAHV010000056.1, forward strand.
CGGATTTTTTGAGCGACATAGATAAGTTCAGCGCTGCCGCACTATGACTGGGCGTTTAATCAGCGTCTTGGCTATTCTGATACCGAAGCAGACTGTCCAACGGGGTTAGTTTCTCCATCAATCACGGCTTCGGAAATCTGTGCCCTACAGTTGCTGTTCGAAGCAGTTCCACCTGTATCGACAGCGGCGGATACTCCTTCCGTTATATTCTCCAGTTGTCCAACCGGCATGGTTCCCCCAGTCGATAACAGGGTAAGGAATGCATCAGGAAGGAAGCCTTTGAACTTTTCATTTTTAAGTTTTTTGTTTCTTCAGTTGCCGTGTCGGACCTGATGTGATATCCTCTGAAGGAGTCTTTCCAAGAGATAAAAATCGGTTCCAAAAGACCGGATGCGGTTCATCCATTGACCGGAAATCGACCGTTTATCATAACCATGTAAAGGCAAAGCTCAGGCACATGACAAATGTTTGGAGGAGAATAACGTTGAAAAAGAGATCGATTGCCTTCTATGAAGTTCTTCTGGCAGTCTGTATTTGCGCGCTGATTTTCATCAGTCAGCTGATCGGCACAACCACCGTCCAGGATGAAACCAGCGGGATCGATGAGAATGGCCTGCCGGTCACCTCCATGACTCTGGAAGAACTCGAAGCACCGGGAACCCGGATTGCGACGATTATGTTAGCCGACTTTGAGGAACCACTTCACAAACGTTTCCCGGAGGCCGAAATTGTCCGCTATTCGGATTTTTCGAACGTCTACCTGGGGCTGTCTTCCGGTGAAGTGGATGCGGCTTTCGGATTTCTTGACGAGCGGGAAGCGCTGGCCCAATCGAATCCGGATCTTGCCTATATCTTGGAGCCGTTCATGTCGATAGATGCCAGCTTTGCAACACCGAAGACAGAAAAAGGGAACGCATTGTGTCGGGAATTCAACCAGTTTCTGGCAGAATTGAGGCAGAACGGAACCTATAATGCGCTCTGGGAAAAATGGATGGATCCCAATCGCACTGACGACGTGATGGGACAATATACCTTCTCCGGCGAAAAGGGAGAACTACATGTCGCCACGGGGGGACTCTGGACGCCCATGACTTTTTACCAGGGAGAAAACCTGACAGGCTTTTTCATCGAAATCATCAACGCGTTCTGCATGGCAAACGGCTATACGCCGCAGTTCGAGACCGCTTCGTTCACTGCGGAACTTACGGGCGTATCCACCGGCGTCTATGATATCTGTGCTGATTCCATTTCCTATACCGAGGAAAGGGCGGAGCATATGTGCATCACGGATGTCGTTATGCAGGATCCGTATTATATTGTCGTCCGCCGTGAGCCTGCATTTAAGACCGTACCGAAAGCTTCCGTGTTTTTCAAGAATATGAAGGAAAGCTTCCAGCGTACGTTTCTTACCGAGAACAGATACCGAATTTTGCTGTCCGGACTGAGAGTTACCCTCCTTCTGTCACTGCTTTCAGGCGTTTTCGGGACAATTCTCGGTGCGGGGATCTGCTACCTGCGCATGCGGAAACATCCGGCCACAGCGGCGTTTGCCAGCCTGTATATCCGGATTTTCCGCTCTGTCCCCGTTGTGGTCCTGTTGCTGGTGCTGAACTATGTTATTTTCAGAAAAAGCGGACTGAGTGCATTCTGGGTTTGTGTGATCACCTTTTCCATTGAGTTTTCCGCCTACTGTTCTGAAATATTCCGCAGCGGCATCAATGCCGTGCCGCAGGGACAGGCCAAGGCGGCGACAGCGCTTGGGTTCAGCAAGCTGCAGGTTTTCCAGACAGTGATCTGGCCCCAGGCTCTGATCCATATTCTGCCGGCATACAGCGGACAGGTTATCGCCACCGTCAAGATGACTGCGGTTGCCGGATATATCACCGTTACGGACCTGACAAAAGCATCCGATATTATCCGGTCCAGATCCTACGAAGCGCTCTTCCCGCTGCTCCTGACCTCGGTTGTCTACTTCCTGATCTGTTTCCTGATCGTCGGGCTTCTCCGGCTTCTGGAGAAACATGTTCACCCGGAGCAGCGAACGGTCAATAAGGAAATCATGGAAACGGTGAAAAACTTTCACTATGAACCTGCCTCGGCATCCCGTCTCCGGAATCCTGCAGCAGCAGTGCAGACGGATACACCGCTGCTTCGCGTGGAGCATCTGAAAAAAAGCTTTGGGGACGTTACCCCTGTACGCGATGTAACCTGTGATGTATTCAAGGGCGATGTGATCACGATCATCGGCCCCTCCGGGACAGGAAAAAGTACCCTGCTGAATCTGATCAATCATCTGGAGAAGGCGGATAGCGGGAACATTCTGTTTGAGGGTCAGAATACACGTGAAAAAGGCTATGATGAGAACCACATGCGGGAACAGATCGGAATGGTGTTCCAGAGCTTTAATCTGTTTTCCCATCTGACAGTGGTTGAAAATCTGATGCTGGCTCAGACCCGGCTTCTGAAGCGGAGCTGCAGGGAGGCCTGTGAGAGAAGCATGGAGCTTCTTCAGATGGTCGGACTGACGGATAAGGCGCTCAGTCTTCCCTCTCAGCTCTCGGGCGGCCAGCAGCAGCGGGTATCCATTGTGCGGGCACTGGCAATGGATCCGAAGATCATTCTCTTTGATGAGCCCACCTCCGCATTGGACCCGACCATGGTAGGCGAAGTGCTTGCCGTCATCCGGGGTCTGGCCGCAAACGGTCTGACCATGATGATCGTTACGCACGAAATGCGTTTCGCGCGGGATGTATCAAGCCGGGTTTTCTTCATGGATGAAGGGAAAATCCTTGAAGAGGGAACGCCGCGGGAAATCTTTGATGCACCGAAGAAAGACAGGACACGCCAGTTTATCCACCGCCTGCATGTGTTTGAAACGACTTTCGGGAAAAATGAAATGAATGTCCCGTCGGCATTCTCCGGCATTGAACAGTTTGCCATTCGGCATATGATCAGCAGAAACCTGATGTACCGGATGCTGATCATGATGGAGGAACTCTGTGTCCAGACCCTTCTCCCGCTGCTGAGCGAGAAAGATAAGCTGAACCTGGTGTATGAGCACAACGAATCCGACAACAGTGTCCATGTGGAGATCACGTATCCGGGACCGGACAGAAATCCTCTGGAAGAGGGAGATGAAATCTCCCTTGCCCTGATTCGCCAGGCCTGCACCTCCCTGTCCTGGCAGAGTCACGAGGGCATTTGCCGGATTTCGGGGGACCTTCGGAGCGAGGGACAGAAAGAATCCGGTCGGGCATAGCCTCTTTTCCCATCTCAGGAATACAACAGCGGACAGTTTTTTCCTGTCCGCTGTCTTTATCATAAGGCTGTACCCTTTTTCTCTCGAAAAACAGGCGGCGGTGAAACTTAGAGCGATCTTCCCGGCTGACCAAATCACAAAAGGCATCCTGCCTCCTCAACAGGGAGCAGGATGCCTTTTTTATCTCTGCTTTGGGTTTTCATCTGCGCTGTCCCGGATTCCCCGGCAGGCTGATCGCACCGGAAAGTACCAGCGGCATGATGCCCACACAGATCGAGAAGCCCCATGGCCGGAATCACAATTCTCAGCATCCCGGGCGCACGCATCTGCATCCGATGATCCACCGGCAGTACAGCGGAAATCACCATGCAGAAGATAAAAGCCGTCTCCGTCCAGGTGTCCTGCGGTCGGAACCACCGCTGCGCCGGCTGTATTGTCGCGCCCCATTGTTCATCCCTCCGGATGATCTTCTCGAACACGCCCGCGCCGGTCATGATGCCGGAATACCGGCTGGTCTTTTACTGTTCCACCAGGAAAATATCGGAAAAGCCGGTTGTATCAAAGATGTCCCTTACCGCTTCACTGACATTGGCAATGACCACCGAATCTTTCCCGAGTTTATGGTGTGCCATCAGGAAGACACGCAGACCGGCTGAGGAAATATACTGGAGTCCGGCAGCATCCACGTTCAGCCGCTTAACCCCTTCCAGGTTTGACTCAATCACCTCAAGCAGTGCCGGCGCGGAGAGGGTATCTACGCGTCCGCTCACCTGAAGATGCAGTGTGCTGTCCTTCTTTGCATAGCTGATTTTCAGGTTCTGCACTTCTTTTGCCCCTTCAACCACCGGTATATTGGCCGATGCATCCGCTGTCATTACCCACAGCCTGCACTCATTTAGAAGATCGACATAGGCATTTTTCCAGGTCTCGGATATTCCGGAAAGCAGGTTCAGTTTCTCATCCCCATGATAGAACGGAACGCGATTTACCGTGAATCCATGATTCCTGAGTATTTCCAGTTTCTTCTCCGTTTCCCAGGCTGCCACGCCCTTACGCACAATATTGGATGAGCCGAGTGCCTGAGACCGTGCCTCTGTGTAGAGCGCTATGGCATCCGGACTGCTCATATTGACCGTGGCAAACTTCATATACTGAACACCAAAATCAGAGGTGATCCAGGCTCCGCCGTGGGAAAGCAGGATTTCGCGGATTCCGCCTGCCAGCTGTCCAAATTCATCCTCAGACAGATACTGCGTCAGTCCCTCGCAGGATATCAGCAGTTTTCCTCCGAGGAAGTCTGCCGCAGTCCGCATGGAGGCTGCATTTGTGGCATCGCCGCCGACATACACCGGATGTTTTATCCCGATTCCGGCAGCCTCAACCACTTTCTGCAGTTCCTCCGCCACCACGGGAACATCCAGCCCGACATAATCGATTCCGTTCTTTGCACAGTAAACTGAACGCGGTGTATAGCCGCAGGCAATATCAAGGAGTGAGGTATAGCCCTCCGTCTGCATATAACGTGACACCGCGGCATATCTGGCCTCGACCGCCAGACTTGATCCGGTCATCAGGGCTTTCTTTTCAGAATCAGGCATATCAAGCTGCCCTTTTGCCGCCTGACGGTTCTGCTCCAGTTCGTTCTTTGTCCCAAGAAGTTCGATCATTTTCTTCGCATCTTCATTGCCCGCTCCCGCAAGCATGAAAAGCGTGGTTTTTGCTGTTAGGTAGGTTGGATTGACCATTGATCTGTAATCCATTTTCTGTCTTCTCCTTTATAAACAGTGACCTGCTCTCTGGGGACCGCTGTTTTCCGGTGCTCATATGTAACAAATCGACGCTGCGAGTCGAGCCTGCTCCTTTGCAGGCCACGCCCGAACCGCTTTGTCAGTAGCCTGGATTGGATAATCTGTCACGGCACAGCCAGCCATTTTGAACTGTTTTGGCCGGATGGCATTGCCTGAGAACAGATCAATCCGTGTCCGGGCAGGCTTCTTTTCTCATCTTCGCCAATTTCTCAGCCGTCTTCCCGCAGAAAAAATGTTTCATGCGCTCCTTAAAGTCCGGTGCAAAATCATACGCCGCATGCCCGTACCCGCGATACATGTGAACCGTAAAATCCGGCCGCCCGTTAAGTGCACTGACAAACGCATTCTGCGAATCGCTGCCAAGGACCTGATCATCCTCCGCATTCGCCACAAACAGCGGGCATTTCAGATTTGGCAGCTCATTTCGCATATCAAAGGACCGGTCCTCCGCGCAGATCAAGAATCGCTCCAGATCCTCCTGCGTGACGTCTTTGGCCGCTTCCAGAATCAGCTGCCTTGACTGTTCAAATACCTCTCCGGGATAAATATCCTCTCCGAAACTCAGATACAGTGCCCCGGCATCTCCTTCTTTCGCCAGTCGCACCCACTTGTCAAGTTTCGCAGAAAACACGGGGCCGATGTTGGGGACTGAGCTCCCAATCATCAGCTTATGAACCAGTTCCGGATGCCGGATGGCAATCTCAAGTGCCATCATTCCGCCCTGTGATGCTCCGAACAGACAGACCTGAGAAAGGCCCATCACGTTCATCGCCTCTGCCGTGTCCTCCCCCATCTGCACGATGGGATACACCGGTGGCATATCGTTTCTCCGTTCGAACACGTAGACAGTAAACTGTTCGTTCATGCAGCTGTAGTTCCCGGCAACGAGTTCCTTCGATTTCATTACCCGCGATAAGCTGATGCCCGGAAGGATGACCAGAGGCTGCTTTCCATGCCCAAACGTAAAATAATCCATTGAAAAATTAGCTGTCGTTACGCTTTCTGTTTTCACGCTGTTCTTTCCTCAATTTCCGTTTACAATATTTGTTGCATTTTCCAGGTATATTTTCATTTTCCACATGTTTCTCTCGTTTTCTATAAGCAGGGTCTCACAGGACGGGACACGTTCCGCCCCTCATTTATTCGGAAAATCCGGTCTGCTTTCCGGTTCGGATAGGCGCCAAGTTCCTGATCTTTCTTTGAATCCAGGTAAAGTTTGCATTGATTCTGCCCTCCTCAGTTCAGGTCCGTCTGTGACTGCCGGCTTTCCAGAATATGGAGCCCGATTCCCATTTCCATGCGGACATCCTCAGGCATATCCGACGGAATGGCCAGATTCACTTCTTTTCCCCGAGTGTTCAGTTCAATTACCCTTTTTCCCATCCGCACAAAGAAATCCTGGTCTCCGTCATCCCGCTGCAAAGTGCACCAGCACGGTCTCACACAGCAGTACCCTTTCCTGTGCATCCTTTCCGCTGAAATGCGCATTAATCAGATTCTTTGCCAAATCGGCATTCGCTCTGTTTCGTACAATGACGCTTTTATTCAGCCTGACATTTTCTGGTTCAGCTTTTCACCTGTCCGGTTTTGATGCCCTGTCACTGCGTGACTGGATCCAGTCTTCCTGGAAACCGTTCTTTTCAGCGACAAACGCGCAGCAGCATCAATTATAATCCGTCTCTGTCCGTTCTTCAAGTTCAAACTGAAACGTCTTTCCTTCGCTCACTCAGTTCTCCAATCGCCCATCTACCAGGTTTCCGTCTTTTTTGAAACGTAACCCAGGCTTTTGACTGCGTCGCTTTTCCGATATTCCAATTTGACAAATTGGACAAGCCACTCATGCAGTCATTCCCAAATCTTTTCCGCCGGATACAGTAGAATTTGAATCAGAAAATTGACAGGCCAGGGGATCTGTTTCTCTGCAAAAATATGATCTGGCATTCATCCCAAAACATGAAGGCCAGATCATTCTTTCTCTTCAGTTTAAAAATATACCGGTATTCAGGAAAAGAAAAAGCCTTTCTCAGTAACGGGCTTGGTTGGCTGCACCACTCAATCCTCAGCCAAGCCATATTCTTTCAAAAGTTTATTCATGTATTCCGGATCTTCTAATGCTTTCCCCAATTCCTCAGGCTTTCCCAGTTCAAAAAGCTTTGCATACATCCGAACCACTTCTTCCAGGCCCTCTTTATAGCCTTCTTTATAGCCTTCTTTATACCCTTTTTCTTCCATCTCATCCCCATACTCTTTTACAGCTGATTCCTGATTAAAAAGCTCAATCATGATATTAAAAACCTCTTTTTCCCACTCTTTCAGATCCTTCTTCAGAACATTCCGATCCCGGCAGATCCGGATTGTTTCTAACGCTGCTTCCCTAACTCTGCCGTACTTTTTAATCTGTTCATCCATCACATGGCTGAAAACGATATACTGACCAATCACGTCATCGGGCACAGCTGACTGCAGAAGAAATCTTTCTCTGAGAAACCGTCGTCGGGATTTCATCTTTCCCTGAATAAATCACAGAGAATTCGGCATGGCATCGGAATCTTACGTTTCTTCTCCGCATGCGTATTCCTCTCATACATATATTCCCGAATCGGTTCCGCAAGGTACAGCAAAAGTCGGATTAGAAGCTTGATGGACCACATGATCTGTGCTTCTACAAAAAATGATCCGAC
>JAGAHV010000057.1:0-2552 GCA_017626895.1 Clostridia bacterium
AAACGGTGCGGACAGCGGCAGATGGGACATCTGGGGAACCTACATCTTCACCATGCCTGATGAGGATGCCGAGGTCAGGGGCTGGATCAGTACTGAGGGCTATGCCGGGGCCTGATTAAACTCAGCGGGACGCGGTTCGACGCCAAAACCAACAGGCAGAGCAAAATGCTCTGCCTGATTTGCTGTCCCGATGAAGGATATTTCATACATACCAGAGTATGATATAATGATGTTGGGGTCAAAAGCCCCTGGTTTTGTGGCTTAGCACATTGCTAAGCGGTCTATTGGCAACTACCTTGAAAACTGAATATAGATCACGTACATACCCGCTATCGTGGTATACTGTAAATATCAACGAAGCGAGGTAATCACTATGTCTTTCCGCAAGAATCCGGCTCAGCAGATGTCTCTGTTTGACAGTACATACAACCTCACAGAGCGTGAGAAAAAAGCACTTGAAAGGAGCTGGGCAAAGGTATTTTCAGAGGACGTCTTTCCATACATTGACGAGGAACGTTTCTCAGTCCTGTATTCCGATAAGAATTCCAGACCGAACACTCCGATCAATGTGATCGTCGGCGCCGAGATTATCAAAATGCTGTTTGATTACTCAGATGACGAAATGGTCGACAACCTGATGCTTGATCCCCGCTTTCAGCTGGCACTTCATACCACAAGCTTTGACGAGCAGCCACTCAGTGACAAGAGCCTGTCCCGGTTCCGCCGCAGGTGCTATGACTATGAACAGACCCATGGAATTGACCTGTATCACGACTGTGTGACCGGCCTCGCTGAAGCGACGGCACGGATGATGGGTATCGACAAGCGGATCCGCCGGATGGATTCCCTTATGGTGGAGGCCAACATCCGGAAACTAAGCCGCATGGAACTCATATATACCTGCATCTCCAAGTTGATTCGTTATCTTCATAAAAACGGGCACGATGACATGATCGGTCACATGGAACATTATTACGATCCCAATGATTTCAACCGTGTCATCTACCACAGCCGCAGTACGGATGCCGACAAAAGGATTGAGGTCCTTCTCAAGGACGCAGACCTTCTTCTGGAAAAATGTGGCAATGACTTCGATGAGGTCACCGAATACCAGCTCTTTATCCGTTGCCTGAGCGAGCAGACGATCGTGGAAGACGGGAAAAGACGTCTCCGCACAAAGGAAGATGGAGGAATGAATTCCTCGATCATGCAGAACCCGTCAGATCCCGATGCAACATATCGGGAGAAGGCAGGAAAACAGCATCGCGGCTATGCGGCCAATGTTGAGGAATCTGTCGGAAATAACGGTTCTGTTGTCACGGACTTCCAGTTTGATTCAAACAACAAGAGCGACAGTGAATTTTTTCAGGAGCACATTGAAAAGATCGGCCCCCAGGAAGAGAAGACCATCATTTCAACGGATGGAGCATACAGCGGTGAAGAAAACACCGAACTTGCTGCCAGAAACAACATCGACCTGGTTACAACGGATCTGACCGGCAGAGATGTAGACCCGGTCATGGGCGCATTCGAACTGAACGAGGATGGCACCAGAGTACTCCGCTGTCCCGCAGGCAATGTGCCGAAATCGAACTGGTACAATAAGGCGACCGGGATCATCAACATTTCCTTTGAACGGGACAAATGTGCGAACTGCCCGTTTGCCATGCATTGCAAGCCGAAGATCTTCAAAAAGGTCAGCAAGCTTACCGTCTCCCGCAAAAAGGTGAACCGTGCACTCACGCAGGCCAGAATGAATACCGATCAGTTCAAGCTCCTTGCCAGGATCAGGAATGGCGTAGAAACGATCCCTTCAGCATTAAAGAACATCTACGGCGTTAACCACATGCCTGTCCGTGGCAGGATTCCCTGCAAGTACTTCTTCGGAAGCAAGATAGCAGCCCTGAACTTCAGAAAGCTCCTCCGGTTCCGGCAGGGGACGGGTCACTATGGCCAAAATCCGCTGCTTGCCTAAGTTAGGACAGGGAATATAATACCCATACAGGCGGGAATACATTTGTTTACATGTCTAAATGCGAATCTTTACGCGATCTATATTCAGTTTTCAAGGTTTTTGAGAAATCGGCGCTTTGCGCCCAAGGGTTTTGACCCTTACATCATTATATTGAATTTTTCCTTTTTCACACTACCTGCCGGCAGGCGGACCAGTCAGGCGCGCAGGGCTCACGAGAGCCCCCGCATTCAGGCGGAACCCGGGCACCTCCGATAACTGCCAACTGCGCACATCTGGGAGCCCCTGCATTCAGGCGGGACCCGGGCATAGCCGTCAGATCTCCCAGATCTCCTAGATCTCCTCGATGTGGACGATGTAGTCCAGGGTTCCCAGGGCATCGATGATCTCCTGGTGGCTCTTGTATTTTTTCAGTTCCTCGTTGCTGATGGTAAAGGACACGGAATAGACGCTGACGCCGGAGCCCTTGTAGGCCGGATTGTACTCTATGTCGTCGATCTTCATGCCCAGCTTGCGGATCGTGGCCGCGAAGAGGGGCAGGCTTTTGGCGGAGTTGAGTTCCAGGTGGACTTCAAAGTGG
>JAGAHV010000058.1:0-24461 GCA_017626895.1 Clostridia bacterium
ATGGAAACATACCGGCCTGCGGTAATGATTGAATACAGGCGGATGGCGTATGCACGAAAGGAAAACGGCACCCGCATCACCTTTGACCGCTTTATCCGGGCCTGCGAATCCAACATGGACCTGTTTGGCAGCGGCAGCGGCATGGCGCCGGTGGGACCGCAGGGTCAGGTGATTATGGAACTGAAATATACGGATTTCTTTATGAGTGATCTCAAGGCAGCCATTGGACCGAAGCTGCTCCGGCAGGAGGCAGCCGGCAAATACCAGAGAAGCAGAATGATTTTTATGTCAGGGAGGAACATTCTATGAACGCGGCAAATACAGGCAATATTCGTGATATTCTGAATGACTTCTTTTTGAGCAATATCAGTGGAGATACGCTGACCGTTACTGAAATTCTGCTGAATATGGGTGCGGGACTTCTGATCGGTCTGCTGATCTTTGTGGTGTATCGTGTCACGCATACCGGCGAGGTTTACAGCGCCAGATTCAATGTGTCTCTGGTGATGCTCGCACTGATTTCCACCATGGTCATGACGGCCATCGGCAGCAATGTGGCCCTTTCCCTGGGACTGGTGGGCGCCCTGTCCATCGTCCGGTTCAGGACGGTCATCCGGGACAGCCGGGATACGATGTTCATCTTCTGGGCCGTGGCCGTGGGTGTGTGCTGCGGCGTCAAGGCCTACGTGCTGGCCCTGATCGGCTCCATGTTTGTGTTCCTTTACCTGATGGTCTGCGGCATGATCCGTGAGAACGAGCGCTGCCTGATCATCGTCCGGGGAACCCCCCAGGCACTGGGTGATGCGGAGAAGATCATCGGTCAGCATTACAACCAGAAGGCAACGATGCGTGTCAGCAACATCAACGCGGCAGACGGAACAGGGGAGTCGATCTATGAGATTGCCTCCAATGTCCGTGAAAAGTATGACCGCCAGTCCGGTACGGTCGAGTCCCTCCTTTATGGCAACAGAGGAATTACCTCCATCAGTATTGTCCGACAGGAAGATGAGGTTTCTGCCTGATAAAATCATCGCTTGTGCAGACCAATGACAAGTATGTATTTCGGAGAAAAACATGGTACGATCAAAACGGCTTCTTTTACCCGTCACCATTGTGTGTGTATTGGGGGTCTTCCTGATCGCTCTTCTGAATTTCATGATACACAGAACGGAAGAGGAGCATCAGACATCCTCCTCTTCCATCTATGATACGGTGCTGCTTCAGGCAGATGAATCGGTGAATCCGCTGGCAGCGATTGATAAGGATTTTCATGTTGCGCAGGAATTTACCTCCAATCTGCCCATTCTGGTTTTTGCCCTGGCAGGGGATAAGGTCAACGGCCAGGAAACAGGGATGCTGTCGGTGTATAACTGGGAACAGGCGATGAACAGTCTCAGCGTGTCACCGACCCAGGCGATTCCCGTACATATTCAGTTTGAAAAAACTTCGGAAAAAGTGAAGCCGAACGTGGACATCACGGTCTATAATACGGAGGGCGAGGTTGCCAGCGCCGGGATTATGGGCATGATGCCGGATTCACACTGGCATCTGAACAGTCTGCGGACGGATCTGAGCCTGCTGAGAACGTATACGGTCTACCGGACCGCGGCAAAGTTCATGGACTATGTGCCAAGGGTCGCGTTCTGTGAGGTGCTGATTGAGCGGGAAGGGATGCTTTCCTACCTCGGCGTGTATGAGCTGCAGGAGAGCATCGGTGTGGGTCCCGGCAAGGTAGCCATTTCGGAGCCCGACCCGGCCAAGACCCGCACGGACTATTTTCTGGTCAGTGACATAGCCAGACAGGGCCGGCTGCTGAGCACCAGACAGATTGACGGAAGATACGTCAGGGGCTATACGTCCCTGCTGTATCCGACAGAGGATATGCTCAGCCGGGAACAGATCGAATACATCGAAAAGGATTACACGACGATTGAAAAGCGGGTCAGTGAGCTCAATGATTATTCGATTCTGCTGGACGTGGAAAATGTCATCGACTATTACATCGTGAATCTCTATTTCGGCAATTCCACTGCCGGCAAGTCCATGACATACATGACCAATACCATTGGCGGCAAGCTTCAGCTGGGGCCGATCTGCGATTTCGATCTGGCACTGGGAAATCTGAACGGACCCTCTCCGGATCCGGAGGAGGTTTCCTATGATCAGCAGCTGTTTCTGTCGGATATGATCAGGGACAACGGCTTCGTTTCCCGGCTCCTGAGACGCTTTGTTGAGCTTCGGCGTACGGTTCTCCAGGAGGAATCGGTCTATCAGACCATCGATGAAACGCGGAATTATCTGAAGTGCGCCAAACAGCGGGATGATTACCGCTGGGGCCGCACCGATCAGACGGAGGGCATTTCGGCCATTTACCGGAACGGTCCCATTGAGAGCACCGAGTATGAACGCGATCTTTACCGGATAAAGGCCTATCTGACCAAGCATGCCTCCGAGATCCGGAATACGTTTGCCAAGATCGAAGAGGATCAGCGTATCGCGATGCGCTTTGAAGGCGGCAACGGTCTTCTCCTCTTCGTCGCACTGGTTCTGTTCTTTATCCCGTCCATCCTGATCAACCGCAAGGGCTGATCCGATCCGCCCCTGTACGGGGAAATAAAAAAGAAAGGAGGCAGCGGAAATCCGCCATTAACCATGCAACTGACAAGCATTCCGTTTTTGATCTATTTCCTGCCTATCCTCCTGATCATCTATTATGCGGCGTCTTTTTCCGCGATGGCCCAGAATGGTGTCCTGTTCGTCGCCTGTCTGCTGTTCTACAGCTGGGGAGATCCGCAGTCCATCATGCTTCTGGTGGCCTGTATTCTGCTCAGCTCGGTTGCGTCCTACCTGATCAAACGAATGGAAGGACAGATGAAAAAGATCATGCTCTACATCGGCGTGGGCGTGAACCTGTTCATCCTCTTCGCCACCCGTTACATGGGGACGTTCCTTGAACTGCTGGGTCCTTCACTGGGTGTTGAACTCCACTATTCCGTGCATGAACCGATGGGAATGCTGGTCTATATTCTGCATGCCATTTCCTATCTGGTGGATGTATACAGGGGAAAAGCGGAGGTGGACAGCCCGTTTAACGTGGGAATTTACATCGCCTTCTTCCCGTTCCTGTCCCATGGACCGCTGATCTGCTACCGGGATATTCAGCCGCAGCTGCGCAACCGGAAGATCGATTACCGGCTGCTGGCGCTGGGGGCATGCCGCCTGATTGTTGGCCTGGCCAAACTGGTGATTCTCTCGGACCGTCTTTCCGGTGTTGCCACGAACATTTTCAACCTGGCCACCATTGATTCCGGTGAATACAGCGTGCCGATTCTGCTGTCCTGGCTGGGTGTCGGGACCTTCACCCTTCAGATCTATTTCGAATTTTCCGGCTTTGCGGATATGGCTATTGGCGTCGCCATGCTCCTTGGATACAGGATCAATGAAAACTTCAATGCACCGTACTCAGCCACCTCGGTTCGTGAATTCTGGCGGAGATGGGAAATCGGACTTGTCCAGTGGTCACAGCGATACATCAACAGTCTTTTCAGCGAGACGCATTCAGAGGGCGAGGATGCCAGCGTCTTCCAGATTTTTACCTTCGCCCTCATGGGTTTCTGGCATGGAACCAGTTACACCTTCCTTCTGTGGGGGGTGTTTAACGGCATCATCGTGCTGGCAGAGAGCATTGTGGACTATCCCTCGAAGATTCCGACCAAATTTCTGAAACACGTCTATACCATGTTCCTGGTGTGTCTTGGAATGGTCATGTTCAGGGCAGGGGATATTTATCAGGCATCCCGTTATTATCTGGATCTTTTCGGACTGAACAATAACGGCTTCTTCAGCGATATTGCCCTGCGGATGATCCGTGAAAACTGGATTTATTACATTGCCGGCATCCTGTTCTGCACACCGATTGCCCGAAACATGAACGGACGGATGTTCAAGGATCAGAATGGCCTGCTGAATCAGGTGATGACCATTGTCTATCCGGTCTGCATGTGTCTGCTGCTGGGAATCTGCATCTGCTTTATCGTCGTTGGAAACTACTTCCCGACCCTGTAAACGGCCTGTGTGGATTTGTGAAACCCGACAGGACCAGGACCGAATGAAATTGCCTCAGAGAAAGAAAGGAGGAAGAGAGTGAAATACATCCTGCGGAAAGTCATCTTCAGCATTTTACTGTTCGGCATCCTCCTGCTTCTCCTGGTTTACAATGCAGGCGAGAACGGCAGGCGGATGATTCAGATTGTCAAGGGAACACGTCTGTCATCGGTTGAAAGCATTAAAACCGCCATCACCTCGCTGGAAGAGGCGATGAATGAAGGTTTCACCGGCCGGATCAGTTTTATTGAACTCTATTCAAAAGCGGCAAAGATTTTGGGGAAGAAAGAAATTTCAGATTTCCTTTATATCCGCGACGAGAACGGCTTTCTCCATAATACCTCTTTCTATTCCGGTTATGATCCCAATATACTGAATTATGCCATACGGCTGAAGATCCTGCAGGAAAAGGTAGAGGAAAAAGGCGGAAAGCTCCTGTTTATCATCCCGCCGACCAAATACCGTGTCGGTGAGACCGTGGTTGACTACGGCCTGCCTGTTGCCAATCCGGAAAACAAGATCAGTGAGCTGATGAACATCTTCACGGATTATGACATCAGCGTGATTGACTTTAACCAGTATTTCCCCAATCAGAGACTCCCGTACGATCAGTGTTTCTATCGGACGGAACGGTACTGGACCATTCCGGCGGCCTGGATGGCTGCCCGCGAGATCTCTCACTGGATGGAGGTATCCAAGGGCGTCCGGCTGGACCCGGACGGGTCAAAACTGGGTCCCTCAGCCTATGACTGGGTTACCTATCCCGGAAAAATGCTGGGCAGCCAGGGACTGAAGACCGGAAAGAACTACATCGGGACAGAGGATTTTACGGCGCTGTGGCCAAAGGATCCGGGATTGTATGAATATCTCAGCTACCTTGACAACGGGGAGCGGAACATTGTCCGCGGGGATATTTACGAAACCCTGATCAACAAGTCTCTTCCGGATACGCTGGGGGAGTACCCGAACATGTCCGCATACAATACCTATCTGCCGGGGCAGTACAGACACAGCATCATTACGAACCGGAACAATTTCGAAGGACTGAAAGTGTTCATGATGCGTGACAGCTATTTTTCACCGGTATCCGTTTTCCTGGCGCCGGTCTGCGGCATCATTGACTCGATCTGGTCAGATCTGGAGGAAACCATCTACAAGGTGGAAGACTACATCGAGAATCAGGAATTCGATTTTGTCATCATGGAAATCGATCCGTACAATATCAGCGTTAATACCTTTGACTTCTACAGGGAAGAGGCAGAGATCCGTATGGACATGCTGGGTCTCAGCAAGAAAAACGAGGAAAAGAATGACAGGTCCCTGGTTTTATAAACAGCTGCCAGCCGGCAGATCACCATTGAGACCCAGAGAGGAGGCTGAGTGATGGGCGGACAAGTCAAGAAACGTTTCTGGTTCATGCTGAACATCATTTTCACCGTGAACTATCTGATCTGGCGTATCTTCTATACGCTTCCGATCCCGGGGCATCCCATCTCCGTGGTTGCCTGTCTCCTGCTCCTGTTCTTTGAATGCACCGGTATGGTGGAGCAGTTTGTTCACTTTGACGGCATCTACAACATGCGGGAATACCCGAAGCCGGATGTGCCGCTTGAACTCTATCCGGACGTGGATATCTTTATTTCCACGTACAATGAGGAAGAGGAACTGCTGACCAAGACCATTAACGGGTGTCTCAGCATCGAGTATCCGGACCTTGAAAAAGTCCACATCTATGTCATTGACGACGGCAACCGTCCGGCCATTAAAGAATTTACCAAGAAGTTCGGGCCGAGAATTCACTATCTCCACCGGAACAACCATGACGGAAAGAAAGCCGGCAACCTGAACCATTCCGTGCGGCATACCACCTCACCGTACATCATTACGCTGGATGCTGACATGATCGTGCAGAGCCGCTTCCTCATGGAAATCATTCCGTACGTGGTGGACGCGGAACTGAAAAACGTGAACCTGCCCAAAGGAAAGAAAATGCCGCTGGGCTTCATTCAGACCCCGCAGGCGTTCTACGACCTTGACCTGTTCCAGTACAACCTGTACCTGGAAAACGACATCCCCAACGAGCAGGACTATTTCTACCGCAGCATTCAGGCCAGCAAGACCAGCTCCAACACCGTTATCTACGGCGGATCCAATACGCTGCTGTCAAGGCGGGCCATTAACGCCATCGGCGGATTCTATACCGAATCCATTACCGAGGACTTTGCGACCGGCTGTCTGATGCAGCAGAACGGATATGTCTGCATGGGCACCAGCGATCCGCTGGCATCCGGACTTTCGCCGAACACGCTGCACTCACTGATCAGACAGCGCATCCGGTGGGGCCGAGGCGTTATTGATACCGGCAAGAAACTGAAGATCCTGTATACACCGAACCTGTCGCTCAAACAGAAACTGTGTTACTGGGAATCCATTTTCTACTGGTACGCACCGCTGAAGCGTCTGATTTACATCCTCTCACCGATGCTGTATGCCACCTTCGGGTTTGAGGTCATGCGCTGTACCCTGCCGCAGGTGCTGATGTTCTGGCTGCCCATGTACCTGATCAGCACCATCTCCCTGAGCGCACTGAGCGGCAACATGCGTTCCAACAAGTGGACGGCCATTTACGAGACAGCCCTGTTCCCGTTCCTGCTGATTCCGATCATGCTGGAATCCTTCGGTTTCTCGCTGTCAGAATTCAAGGTTACGGTCAAGAGCCGTGTGACGCATCAGCGACAGGACAACCTGGTCTACATGATGCCCATGATCATCCTGCTGACCCTTTCGGTCATCGGCATCTGCCGGTCCGTCTGGATGATCCTGTCCACGAACTCCATCGGTCTGGCGGTTATCCTGTTCTGGATGATTTACAACATGTACGTCATGCTGATGAGTCTCTTCTTCCTGGCCGGCCGCGGCGTGTACCGGAGCTCAGAGCGTGTCATGGTCGCCCTGCCTGCCAAACTGGTGGTTCGCGGCAAGACCTATGACTGCACCACCGTCAACATGTCAGAAAACGGCGCCTGCATTCAGATGGATGAGCCGCATCTGGTGAACACCGAGGACAACTACCTGATCGTCAATGACCGCAAATGGCATGTCCGTGTCAAGCTGCATCCGATCCGCGTGTCACCGAGACGTACCATGGTGAACGGGAAAGTGGTGACCCGGTGGGAATACGCGTTCTCCATTACGGATATTCCGGAGGAGCGCGGCTATGAAAATCTCTGTGGAATTCTCTATGACCGGGTTCCGACGCATGCCAGCTCGATTATGAGCAACAACCTGTACAAGGAACTGAACCGGAACTTCCTTCAGAGACAGGATACGGCAGCCTTTATGGCCCGTTCACTGCCGCGTATCATCATGAACACGGAAGTGAAGACAGAGGAAATGCGGGAACCGCTGGTGCTGCGCGACTTCAACTATCAGTACATGGCCTTTACGACCAAGGGCGTCATGCCCAGGCATATGACCCTGGATCTGGATGGATTTGCCATTCAGGTCGTGCGGGACAAAAAGCTCAGCTATGCGACCCTGTATCGGATTGAGGACATGGATCACCTGTATACCTCTCAGGAAATCGCGGATGCCGTGATGAACTGGATGATCACGCATTCCAAAGGCGAAGTACGCCGGGGCGGATTCGACCGTGTCTTCGGACAGGAATTCAACGAAACAGCCGCGGTTATGGCATAATCAAAGGTCTCTGCCACTGGCAGAGACCTTTTTTTCTGATGGAGATCCATCCCGCTTTTTCGTTAAATCGTACTAAACCGATGGGAAAAGGCTGATTGAAAATAACTGTTGACAGATTCCTGACGGGAGGTTAAAATCCACTGCATAAAATATAACACTGTTATATAACGATGTAATCTTATCGGTTTCATCTCTGTCCAATCTTCGCAGGGGTTCCGAAAGGAAAGGTCGGAAGGGAAGGAGGCTCAGGAGAAGCAGATGCCGCGAAGGACTGCACCATTTCCGGACTGCCTCCAGGTCAAGGATCCGCTTTGCAGCGCTGGTTGGCACAGGTATGGATGAATGCAGCTTTCTCTCTGTGAATGGTGATCAAGGAAGGTTTGAAATGATCAACTTTAAAGAAGTAAGGAAAAACAATGGCGGAATGGTATGCAGAGCCTGTCTGAACGCTGAGTATGATGTGAAACTGACCCCGAAGGACTGCACGTATTACAGCGGGAAAAATAAGTGTGCCCGCTGTCGAGTCATAAAGCATATTGTGCGAAAGCTGCGTTTTTCAGGAAAAATGAAGACACTGTTTAAGTGACCACGCGCAGGCGTGGTCTTCTTGATTTAAAAACGCTGGTAACCGTACGGGACAGGACCGGAATCTCATGCACCGTTTTCATCTTTCCATCTTGCACTATTTGCACCGGTCAGGTATACTGATGAAAAGCAGGTCATCGCCAGAGATGCCCAACGATTCAGCCGCGTGTTTCATGCAGGAACAGTGGTCAGTCAGGGCAGGTATCTTTGCAGACAACCCACGGAGGAGGAACAAGAGATGAGAAAGAGAATCACATTGCTTTGTCTGACACTGGTGCTCCTTCTTTTTTCCGGCAATGCATTTGCTCTTGTCAGGCACAACTGCGGGAAGAAGGACTGCATCTGTTTTGTTCAGTACGGAGACAGGGGACAGGCGGTAAAAGAGGTCATCCGGGAACTTTATAAACAGGGATATCTGAAAGATGATACAGGGTCCGTTTACACCAGGGAAGTAACAGCGGCCGTCAGGGCATTTCAAAAAGACCACAGGCTGAAGCAGGACGGGACACTGACCGACAGTACGCTGACCTGGCTGCTGTGGGGGATGAATGTCACCTCGGTGGACCGGAAATATCCGCGGTCGGATGGTCAGGAGGTCTGGATCCCGACGGACGGCGGAACCCGTTTTCATTCCAATCCGACCTGTTCCGGCATGGCGTATGCACGTAAAATGTCTGCACGAAATGCACAGGCACTGGGATTTGCCCCCTGCAGGAAGTGCTGGTCGTTTGATCGCTGACGTTGACACGGCTGCAGAAATGCAGCCGTGTTCATGTGTATATGGTGATCAGCTGCCTGATGAAACGGATGGATTTGGATGAACAAAATCGGCTTTGAGAGGAAGGAAGAAATGAAGCGGATACTCTTTTTTGATCTGGATCGGACATTGTGGGACCGGGAGGAACAGATTCCGGGGAGCGCATGTGAGGCGATCCGGCAGGCCCGGGCGAACGGACATGAGGTCTTTATCAACACGGGCAGGAGCCGTGCGTTTGTCTATCAGCCGCAGCTGTTTGAACTTGAACTGGATGGGGCGGTCACGGGTGCGGGAACCATGATCGAAACCTGCCGGAAGGGGCAGGGGAAACTGTCTCTTCAGTGGAACAGAAACGAGGTCACGCATTACAGGGCCATTCACGGACCGCTGGCGGATGAAACCATCCAAATAATGAAAGAACACCGCATTTATTTCATCCTGGAGGGACGGGACAATCTGTACTGTGATGTGGAGTCCTTCGGGGATGACCCGTTCATCCGGCAATTGGCCGGGCGAATGGGGGACAGAATGCTTCCGGTCACGGGGAATGAGGGCCAATGGGAATTCCAGAAGATTTCCTGTGAACTGCGGGATGCGATTCAGCGGGAAGAGGCGCTGAACTGGCTCAGTGAGTCCTATGAACTGTTCTGGCATCATGAGAACGTTCTGGAACTGGTTCCGCACGGATTTACAAAAGGATCCGGACTGATAAATGTGTGCCGGATGAAGGGGATTCCGGTAGAGAATTCCATTGCGTTCGGGGATGGCCGAAACGATGTGGAGATGTTTGATGCAGCCGGTGTGGCCGTTGCCATGGGAGACGGGACGGAGATTGCCCTCGCGCATGCGGATCTGGTGACAAAGCCGTTTGATCAGGACGGAATCTGTCTGGCCATGCGTCAGCTGGGCGTGATCTGAGACGGGATAAAAGAAAGAGACTATGCACGGCATAGTCTCTTTGCGGTTCAGGCATTGCTTTGCTCGTCAAAGCGCTTTTTGACGCGTTTCCAGAGGACGGCAAACAGAATGACCAGAACGATAAAGGTCAGCGCCCAGGAAACGGGATAGGACAGCAGAAGGACAAACATGCTGCGATGGGCCTGGAAAACCGTGGCAATCCAGAGCAGGCGGAAAACACAGGCACCCATCAGGCTGACGATCATGGGAAGGGTGGAATAGCCGATGCCTCTCAGAACACCGGTCATGACATCCATGATGCCGCACAGGGCATAAGGCAACACGACGATCTTCATCCGCTCAACGCCCACCTCGATGACGCCGGGATCCGATGAAAACAGGGAAAGAAGCGGATGGCTGAAATAGGTGGACAGCGGACCGAGAACAAGACCGAATACAGCTGCCCAGAACAGGCAGGCTTGAAGAGAACCAATTACCCGGCCCGGCTTTCGGGCACCCAGATTCTGACCGGCGAAGCTGGTCACCGACTGCTGAAAGGTATTCATGGCCTGATAGACGAAATTCCCCACATTGGCTGCGGCGGCATTGCCGGCAATGACAATGGAACCGAAACTGTTGACGGAGGACTGAATGACGACGTTTGAAATGGAGAACATCATGCTCTGAATGCCGGCTGGAAGCCCGATGGTGATAATTCTGACCAGCAATCCCCGGTGGATGCGCAGTTTGTGCAGATAAAGACGGGTCGGGCCGTCCATGTGCAGGAGGGAACGGGTAACCAGCACCGCTGAAATGGCCTGGGAGAGGATGGTGGCCAGTGCGACACCGGCAACGCTCATGTGGAAAAGAATGACGAAAATCAGATTGAGAACGATATTGACAATCCCCGCAATCGTGAGAAAATACAGCGGACGTTTTGTATCGCCGATGGCGCGCAGGACGGCGGCAGCGAAGTTGTAAAGCATGGTCACCGGCATGCCGATAAAGATGATGCGGGTGTACAGGACCGCCAGGCCGATGACATCATCCGGTGTTCCCATGAGCGACAGAAGCGGCTTGGCCAGGATGAAACCGATCACGGCCAGACCCGCACCGCCGACTACCGAGAGAAGAATGGCGGTATGAACCGTATCGGAAACCTCATTGTTGAGCGTTGCTCCGGAATAGTTGGCGACAAGGACGTTGACGCCGATGGAGAGTCCGATGAACAGGCTGATGATCATGTTATAAAGCGAACCGACGGAGCCGACAGCGGCCAGTGCTTCATTTCCGGCAAACTGACCGACGACAATGGTATCTGCTGCATTGAAAACGAGCTGCAGAAGACTTGAAATCATCAGGGGAATGGAGTAATACAGGACAGTCGTCAGAAGGGGACCTTCGGTCATATGAATGACCCGGGAACTTCTGCTTCTTTTTCGTAAGGAAAAAGCTGACATGAAACCTCCTTGTTGAATCGTAGCTTGATTTTTCGGCAACGTCGCTTTTCCGGTGTGCCTATTTGGCAAACCGGCGCTTTGTTTAAGAATCGTCAATGTGGATATTGGTTGACAGATATGTCCGGAAAACGGGAAATCTGAGCCGATAAACGTCCGGCGATGCGAAGCTTGCCTGTACATAAGAATTGCATTCTGAACCATTCTGATTATATCATAAAACGATCGGCAAAAAAGATCATTTTCGGCTTGTCCGGAATTTTCTCAGAAAGGGTAAAAAAGATTGCCAATCTTCTGTATACCCGATATACTTTTGCCGTGTTTCCGGCTCATTTTTTGGCCGTATACGGATGCAGAACCGGAAATGATCAACAGTGAGGCATGTACAGAGCCGATTGCCCTGAAATGGTGATCATACAGAATCATGTTGACTTTTTCGGGTAAAGTGATAGACTTAACAGCGATTTTCAAAAAGAAATGATCTCTGCCGTTTTGCGGCAGTTTATCAGATCCGGTTCATGGCGAGGAAACGATGGCGAATGACCGGGATTGAAACGTATGAAGGAGATGCGGAATGAGTTATAAAATCTACACAGATGCCTCTGCCGATGTCAGTGAGGAACTGATGAATGATGTTCCGGCTGTTGAAATGATCCCCATGAATGTGGAACTGGATGGAGTTCCCTATCTTTATGGTCCTGGCGGAAACCTGGATAACAAGATGTTTTATGCGGCACAGCGGTCAGGAAAATTTGCCAGCACGTCTCAGATCAACCCTGTGACATACAAGGAATATTTCAGCAGATCGCTGGAAAAAGGGGAAGATGTCATCTATCTCGGGCTGACCCAGGGCATTTCAGGTTCATTTATGTCGGCTAATCTGGCCATGGAAGATCTGCGGGAGAAATATCCGGAGCGGAAAATCGTGGCGGTTGAAACCTATTGCGCAGCCGTCGGCCTTGGAATGCTGGTGCATGAGGCGGCCAGAATGCAGGGCCAGGGATATACATTTGAGGAACTGGTGGACTGGGTTGAAAAGCATCGGCTGAATATCTGCCACTGGTTTACGGTGGATGTTTTTGAACATCTGCGTCATGGCGGACGGGTTTCAGGTGCTGCGGCGACGGTGGGCTCGCTGCTCAATATTAAGCCGCTGCTGCACATCGAAAATGACGGAACACTGAAGGTGATGGAGAAGCCCAGAGGCCGCAAGCAGGCGATCCGTCACCAGATCGCCCACATGAAAGAGGACTGGATTCCCGAGGAGATGGGAAATCTGGTGGTTATCGGTCACGGGGATGACGTGGATGCACTGAACCAGTGCAAAGAGGCGGTTCTGGCGGAATTCCCGCAGGCGGACATCCGCCCGGCCTATATCGGCGCGCTGATCGGGGCACATACCGGACCAGGCATGCTGGCGCTGATCTACTGGGGCAGAAAAAGATAACGGCTTGTCATCTGCCCGGCTTCATGTTACACTTGATGCGGTCATTGACCGCATTTTTTTGTGCCTGCGCGTGTACGGCGCTGCGCACGGGAGGACAGAATGAATCATCCGATTACATTTAAAATGGTTGCCAGGGATGCCAAGACGCATGCGCGGCGCGGCATATTGACGACTCCGCACGGGGAGATCCAGACGCCGATTTTCATGCCGGTGGGAACCCAGGCGACGGTGAAGGCGATGACGCCAAGAGAACTCAAGGAAATCGGCACGCAGATTATGCTTTCCAATACCTATCATCTGCATCTGCGTCCGGGTGAGGAACTGATCCGGGAGGCCGGCGGACTGCATCGCTTCATGAGCTGGGACAAGCCGATCCTGACCGACTCGGGCGGATTTCAGGTATTTTCACTGGCCAGTCTCCGGAAAATCCGGGAGGAGGGCGTCAGCTTCCGCAGCCATCTGGATGGGTCTGCCATGTTTATGGGACCGGAGGAGAGCATGGCGATTCAGGAAGCACTGGGGAGCGACATCGCGATGGCGTTTGATGTGTGTACCGCGTATCCCTGCGACCATCAGACCGCCAAAGACGCGATGGAACGGACACACAGATGGGCCATTCGCTGCCAGAAAGCGCATACCCGGGCGGATCAGGCGCTGTTCGGGATTGTCCAGGGAGCTTTTTTCACGGACCTTCGGATCGAAAGCGCCAAAGCTCTGGCGGACATGGATTTCCCCGGATACGGGATCGGCGGGCTCTCGGTCGGCGAACCCAAGCCGATGATGTATGAGATTCTGGATGAGATCATGCCGTATATGCCGGATGAGAAACCCAGGTATCTGATGGGCGTCGGAAGTCCTGACTGTCTGGTTGAAGGGGTTTACCGCGGCATTGACATGTTTGACTGCGTCCTGGCGACCCGTATTGCCCGAAACGGTACCTGCTTTACGGACTATGGCCGTCTGGTGGTGAGAAATGCAAAATACGCCCGTGACTTTGGTCCGATTGAGGAAGGGTGTGACTGCTATGCCTGCCAGAATTTCACGAGAGCCTATATCCGGCATCTCCTGAAAGCAGGGGAAATCACGGGCGGCCGGCTGTGCACCATTCATAACCTTCGTTATCTGCTCCGCCTGATGGAACGGATCCGCAAAGCAATTGAAGAAAACCGTTATGAGGAATTCCGGAATGCATTTTTCGCAAAGTACGATATGAGCCGGAATTTCTGATTGGAATCCACATGATCTGTTGGTCCTTTGAACAAGGAAAGATGGATAAAAAATTACTCTCCCAAATTGTCTGTTTGGGAGAGTAATTTTTTATTTTGAAAACACGATAGAAACGAAATTAGATAAAAGTTTAAAAATATGACAGGAATATTACTGAAAATTAACAAAGTATAGACTGGATTACCGGGAATGATTTGAATATAATATATAAGTGAAAAAACATTTTTTGTCAGTCCCGGAAAAGGGCAAATGAGGGGAGGCAGCAATGAAATGAAACGACGGATCGGTTTAATTCTCTGGCTCATTCTGGTCAGCATCATGTTCACTGCCGTTTCAGAATTCTCAATTGAACAGAATATTGTCTCTGCCGGAACCATTTTCGAGGATGGAACGCCCATTCCCGTTTTTCGGGGGACACTGACATTCAGAAACCTGACCGTGGATCAGCTGACAATAAAACTGGATGGAAAAACAGCAGAAACCATGCGCTTTGTCGCGCGGGATCAGGTAGGAACAAGCACAGATGAGGATATGGTACTGCGAGATAAGGAAGGCAGAGAAATAAACAGTTTCACTGTGAATGATGGGAATCAGATAACCATTAATTGCTTTGATCAGGTGCCGGGAGAATGTACATTTTCCTTTTTTGAAGCACCAAAGTCGAAAGCTGCCTACTTGAAAATGCAGGAGGAAAGTACAGCTGAGATCATTCTGAATACACTGTGGGTCAACGGAACTGATGTAAATGGGCAGATGAATATCACGGTTCCCAAACTGACGCTGAACCTGCTGACGGAGGAAACAAAGCTCAGGGATGGTTCGCTTACGGAGCTTTCGTATGAGCTTTTCTACAATGAAACGGATGAAAAGAGAAATCTGGGAAACAGTTATACCCTGTTTTGTGTATTTGAGAATCAGATTCCGGATGCGACATCTGTTTCAGTGGAGCCCGCTGAGGTCAGGTGGACACTTGAAAACAATGCTCTCCTTTTTGAAGTGCCGGACGAGAAGAGGATTCATATCCGGTTTAGTGCCGTCCCGGACTTTACAGGAGAGGGCAGCATCAGGGTGAAAGCCCGTGCAGGCGACTTGCAGGACGGGATACGTAAAGCGGTAAAGTATTCTCATCCATATAACTATGAGGCGACCGTGTATGTGGATCTTCTGGCCGTCAGCGCCGCGGATCACGGCATCCGGGTATCCGGAGCAGAGTTTGAAATCCTTCAGGACGGGAAGCCGGCAAAACTTTCCGGGCAGAGTCGAAACGTGAGGACAGATGAGAATGGTCTTGCCCGGCTTTGCGGTGAAAAAGATGACGAATCCAATGCTTACAGCTGGAGCCTGGACAAGGATACTGGTTACGAATTGAGGGAGACGAAGACGCCGGCAGGCTATCTGCCTCTTAAAACAACGGTGCCTGTTACAATCGGAAACACGGCAAATGCGCAGCAGGGGCTCTACCGGTCCAATGAGAAGGTGCTGATTCCGTACCGGGAAGGGGTAAGCTGGCAGATAGAGGGGACCTATACGCTGACCGGACGGGAACTGCAGGCTGAGGAAACACGTCTGCTCACGCTGGAGGCATTGGATCTGGCGGCAGATGAGAAATACGTGCGTCTTCCTTCCAATCTGACAGCCGTGGTCGTTTGCGGGGACGGAAAGTTTTCATTCGGACCTGTGGAGTTTCTTCGGGAAGGACAGTATGAATTTGAAATCCGTCAGGATAACCTGCAGGAACAGGGAATTCGGCATCAGGCAGACCGTGTGCGGATCATGACGGAGATACGACGGAATGAGGAGACAAATCTGCTTGAACTCGGGCAGGTGACTGTTCTGGAGGAAAAAGACGGGAAGAGCACGGAAAAAACGGAACTTGCCCTCACAGATGAGTATCTGGCCAGCGGTGAATACATTGTACGCGGAAGGATCACGGTGGACCAGGGAAATCCGGCTGGGGAAAACCTTTATGCGGTGATGTCGCAGAACGGGGAGGAGATTGCCCGGGCCGGCTGCAATGCGGATGGAACATTTGCTTTTCAGCCCATTGTTTTCCTGAGCAGCATGCAGGACCGTTCCTTTTCAATTGAAATCACACCGGGAGTGCTGACAGAACGGCAGGCGGAAAAGGGATTGAGGCGGCCGGAGGCAAAAGTGGTCCTGAATCTCACAACGCAGGATGACGGAAAAGGTCATATGCTCGTACAGGTGGACAATGAACAGGAAATTCACTTTGACTATGTACACGAAACAGATCTCTCCGTTCATTTCAGGGAACATCATAAGCCGGCGGCACTCGGGACCTGTCCGTACCGCCTGAAGGTGACACTGGAGGGGGAAATGTCAAAACCGGCGGCCCTGAACGGGGAACAGAATCACCTCTCCGGAAAGGTGGAAAACGGGAAAACCGTCTATCTCTTTGAGGTGTCGGACGGGGATCGGATTGAACTGGCCGGTCTGCCTCTCGGAACGGCCTACCGGATTTCCGCGGAGGACGTGGATGAGCGCATCATTGCCGGGTTTACCTGGAACGGACAGAGCTATACCACCTCATCCATGGAAGGGGAGATCGGGAAAAGCCTCCCTGAATATGATGTGCTGATGATTTATCCGGAGGGGACGTTTCTGCCGCGGCTGGCGCTTCACTGTCTGACCCGGATTGAAGAGGATCAGTTTCCCGCGTTTTCCCTGATTCCGGCGGATGACGATACCGAAAAGGCGGTCGCTGAGGGATGGATTCAATTGCCGAAAGATGCCTGCGGAAAAGCGTTTCCGTCGGCCGATGGCAGCGCGGAAGTCCGGTTTTTGGATGAAAGCGGGGAGGAATGCGGAGTTCAGCTGCACTGTGTGGGGAACTATCTGTTCCGGATGGTTCCGGTACAGGCTGACCCGGGCAGAATCGGTTTTCAGAAGGACGGCGGACTGCTTCAGGTGCAGGCTGTCTGCGATGGATCGGATGTTCTTTCATTCAGCATAGACCGAACGGCTTTGCCCTGCTGTGGGATGGAAACGCTGGAACTGGTCATTGACGGAATGGATTCGGATGAAACATTTGATGTGGCGGCCGCCTTTGTCCATGAAACCGTTCAGCTGAAAGACGGGCCGATCCGGATGATCCGGAACGGAACAGAAAATGAACTGGTCATTCAGGAGGATGGGAATCTGCTGTCGGTGAAAAAAGGGGATCATCTTTCCTTCTGTCTGCCTGTTGGAACCAGCTATTCCTTTGAGCCGGCTGAAAACGCGAACAACCGGATGGAACTGACTGCGCAGGAGGCTTCTGACGGAAAGCTGGATGGCCCTACCCTGTGCAGACTGACGATTTGCCGGAAAGAGGCGGCGCTTGAACTGCAGATGAGACAGATCGCGGAGAATGCAGGCGAGAGTGAAGTCCGGTTCCGGTTTTATGAAGGAGATCCGGATGACGGAAAACAGATAGAACCGATTCTCCGTGTCAGGCATAACGGGTCACTGTCAAAGCTGAATAACGGATCCATCGCGGTCCGGGACGGCGACACGGTTCTGCTGGAGGGACGCCTCGCCGGACTTTTCTGCAAAGTCATTGCCGCGGATCCGGACAACCTGATTACGCAGATGTCGGCGGATGGACGGGTGTTCAGAGAAGGCACGGAGCTGCAGACGGATTTACAACCCGGCCAATTCCGACAGGTTTCAGTCGTCCAGACGGAGGCAGCATATGAAATCTCCGGTACCCTTGAGCTTTCGGGCGGTTCCCTGAAAAAGGACATGTTTGAGTTCGTGATTGAGGGAGCGGACCAGGAACAGGAAATGATATGCTGTGCGGAGTCACAGGATGGACGGGCGACATTCCGGGGTCGGAAACGGTTTATGTCCTGTCTGGGAACGACGCAGTGGACAGTCCGGTCCAGGATGCTGAACGACAGCTCGACGGTAATGGGTGACTCTTCCGTCTATCTTGTACAGTTTTCGGCGGAGCAGGGGGAAGCGGGCACGGTGAAAATGACCCGTCAGGTTTTCCTGCAGCTTCCGGACGGCGGTCAAAAGGAGACCGGGGATGTCCATTTTGCCGGGACATATCTGTTTCCCGTGCAGCTGTCGGTGCGAACGATTGAAGCCGAAAAGACGATTCCCTGCCGCGTGATCGTGAGTCAATCAGGAAACATGGACCGGTTCGCCTATACGGCAGGAACCAGAAACGGAACTGTCCGATCAGGCGAAAGCCTGATGCTCTGCAACGAACGGTTGACGTTTTGGCTCCCGTATCAGGCACAGTATGAGATCTGTCCGGAGCTGCCTTCGGGTTTTGTCATGGAAAATGAAGAAAGCACAATCCTCTCCGGTCTGGTGAGACCGGATATCCCGGGAACGGAACTTCTCTGCCGCTATAAACCGGCTGCGGTGCTTGAGGGACAGTCCGGTGTTTGCCCGGTCAGGGTGGAACTGACAGGAGCGGAATGGACGGATGAACAGTTCCGGTTCACGCTGTGTCCGGCAGATGAGGAAACCCGTGAGGCACTGAACAGGGGATTCCGCTTCAGCAGCGGGAAGGAAGCGCTTTCCTTTGTGGCCGACCGGGAAAAGCGGGAGTTTAACGTATCCGTTCTCTCCGGGGATGATGCAGCGAAGGGGATTCAGGTTCTTCAGGGCGGGGAATACAGGTTTTCCCTGGTTCAGGCAGAGAAGGAGGATGCCGGAATTCGTTATGATGAATCGGCTGCCGAATAGTGCCTTACGGTTACGGATGACGGGGAAGGACATCTGTATCCGGAACTCCGGGCAGACAGTGCTGAACCCCTGCTTTTTTCAAATGCCGCACAGACGTCTCTGTATGTGACCTGCAATGTGAGCAGTCAAATGGAACAGGCAGTCGGCCTTGAAGCAGCGCAGAAAAGAAAACTGCCCGTTTCTGTTTTCTTTCAGGGCATGGACGATCCGGCAGTGACGGTACAGACGGTGGGAAAAGCAGCGGAAAACGAGCAGATCCCGATGAAAGCGGGCAGAATTGATCTTTTTCTGAAACATGGGGAAACTGTTTGTCTGTCCGGCCTGCCTGTCGGGAAATCGTACCGGATTGAATCGGACCATGAACCGGCAGGAATTTTGCCGCAGAGCTTGCCGACAACGGGTACGCTTCTGTATCGGGCGGATAACAGAGTCCTCTTTTCCTTTTCCTACGAACCAGCCTGTGAGGTTACGGTGAAAGGAAAACTGTCCCTGCTGTATCGAAAAGCACAGTCCGGTGAGAAAGCCCGGTTTGTGATGCGGCCGGCGGATCAGTTTACCCGGGACTGGCTTGGCGGGAACGATCTCCTTGAGACCGAGGTTTCGCTTGCGAAAGAGCATGCGGCCCTGGGGTTTCAAATGTCAAAGAATACGTTCTCCATTTCGAGTACAGTCCCTGCCGTCACCTTTGCATTTGAGCCGCTTCGCTTTACAGAACCGGGAATCTACCTGTTCGATCTTCATCAGATAAGCGGGAACATGGTCGATACGGTCTATGATGAGACGATCTACCGTGTGCAGATTACGGTGACGGATCCGGATCCCGGTTCCGGGATCCTCCATGCGGAATCGATCATCCTGAAGGATGGGGTGTCGGCAGATCTTTCCTTTACCAACGCCTATGCCGCATCGGGTGAGGCGGTGATTAAGGGTTCACTGCTTCTTGAGGGACGCAGACCGGACACGGGCGAGTTCACGTTCCTTCTTTCAGATGAGGAGGAACACCTCATTTTGAGCTGCACGAACCGGGCAGATGGAACATTTGAGTTTCCGCCCATTTCGTATGATGCCTCGGATATCGGGAAGGTTCATTACTACCGTATCCGACAGCAGCCGGGCAGCGCAGGCGGTGTGACGGTGGATGATCGGGAATACCGGGCGATTGTCGCGGTCCGTGATGAAGGGGATGGCGTTCTTTCCACGACGGTTGCTGCCTTGAGGAAGACCGGTGAAGGCCAATGGTCCCCTTCCAATGAGGTAAGCTTTGCCAACCAATACCAGGCAAAGGGATCACTGGCAATTCAGGGTGAAATCCGGATGCTGGGCAGACCATTCCTGCTGGGTGAGTCCATGGAAATGCTGCTGTTTCAGGAGATGGGGGGAAATGACTGGATACAGCTGGACACTGTTTCCCTGAATCCGGAAAAAGGCAACACGATCGCCTTTTCATTTGAGGAGATTGTGTTTACCCTCAGCGATGTGGAGGAGGCACCGTTCCGGTACAGGGTCGCCGTACGGACAAACAGGGAAAAGGTCCGCGTGGAGGGAAGCGATGAACAGGTGTTTCAGGTAAAGCTTGCGGATAACAGAGACGGAACGCTGAATGTGACCAGTTCCCTGAAAGAGGATCCCTCTTTTGCGCTGATGGCACTGACGGAGAAAAACATCCGCTGTGAATTTGACGATGATAACAACGCAAGCGGTTTCAGACCGGAGACCCTGACGGTTCGTCTGCTGGCAAACGATATGGAATCAGAGAAAATCCGGCTTTCCTCTGACAATGACTGGCAGGCAACAACAGGTCTCCTGCCCATGGCGGATGAAAAGGGAAACATGATCCGGTATACCGTGGAACCTGTTCGTGCAAGACCATACGGACTTACCCTGACCGAAGAGGACCCGGATACATCTGTCCTTGTTGCACGTTATCGTCCGCATTATGGAGCAGATGAGAATGTGTTTACCCGTCTTCTTGCACCGGCAACAGGGGATGGCCGTTCGCTCTGGGAATATCTTGTACTGTTCGCCGTAACTGGAATCCTTACGACGCTTGCCCTGAAAAAACGAAAATAACTGAAAACAGATTCAAACAGGAAACTGCGGTGCCTGCTCTTTGGGCGAAAGGACCTTTCTGCCTGAGAGCGGGGGATCTGCGGGATGGAAAGGAGAATGCCCGATGAAAATGCTTTGCCGTATGCCCTTTTTGTGCCTTTGCTGTCTGTTACTCCTGTTTGTCTGTTTCACTTCGAATGCTGCAGCCGCCACATATACCATTAGCTATACGTTTTTATCTTTGTCGGAGAATGTGGAGCTTGACGATGCAACAATACAAAAAATGCAGGAAGAGATTGATTTGCCACGAAGCTTGGATGAAGGGGAAAGCATAAATTTTACAAAATTGCTGGGAGGCAGGTCCTTCCAGTTTGGTGAGAATCTGTGGAAACTTAGAAGGATTAACCCATCCATAATAACCAGAATTAGGGACAATATGACAGTAAAATTGTATTGGCTTCATGAAAAGAAGGCAGCGAAGAAATGTAAAGTATCCTTTCAGTATGATTTTGACAGCGGCTGGCGTGAGTTCCCGGAAACAGTGCACGATAGCATAAAGAATCAGTTTCCAATTCAACAAGAGATGGAGATTCTTCAGAATGATGCACTGGATCTTGCGGATATCAACGACTCCTGCTTTGGAAATGGTCGGTTTGTTGATCAGGAAAATGATGGTGTATGGACGACAGAAGGATACAAAAACAAACTTGGAACGGATCGTGTTATCATTAAGGATGATATAACCTTTACAGCTGTCTGGACATTTAAAGGGAATGAATATGATGTCCGGTATCTGGCGGTCAGTGCAGATGAAACGAAACCGTTTCCGGAGACACTGACAGAGAGTGCACAGCCGGCTAAAAAACAGAAGGTTGAGAAAGGTGACTGGGTACGGGCCTATGCACCGGCTGAGCTGCAGATTGAAGACGGTACGGGAAAATGGGTTTTCACGGGGTATACGCGAAGTGTCATCCTCGGTCAAAGCGGCGACAACTGTTTTATCGGAAAGTGGAAGTATCTGGAAAAGACTCCGCAGGTCACGTATACTTTCGTTTCAGATACAATCGGAGCGGATTTACCGCAGGATATTCTGCAATATCTGCCGCTGGATACAAAGGAATACTGCGAGGGAGAAATTGTAAAGGCGATCGAACCGACGGAAAAGCGTTTCCAGTCCAAACATGACAAAGATTATTCATCGGTAAACAATTGCTGGAAGTTTGTCGGATATGATGCCGATGAGAAGACGATGGCGGATGGCGGTGTATCATTTACCGGAAAATGGGTCAGGATAACTGAAGCCAGTACCAGGATGCTGATTTATATGTCGACAGATGAAGATGAGCCGATTCCGGATGAACTGGCCGCACGCGCATCGGATGATCTGGAATCCTTCCCGGAATCCGGTACACCGGAGCTTCCAGATGACCGGAAGGTCTTTGAGGACGCGGTGGGCACATGGACATTTGACCGGTTTGTCCATCAAAAGTCAGGGAAGAATCTTGCGGCTGAGATGGTTGTCGGGTACTGGGAATTCACCGAAAAAAGCCGGGAGGTTTCCTTTTCCGCACAGTCCGTGACAGAGGGAAGGGAGCTGCCGGAAACTATAGGGAATTATCTGCCGGAAAAGGAAACCGTGGGAGCAAGGAAAACGAATCTTGTTCCACCGGAGCCGACAACGAAGGAATTGCGTGTTACCGGTGCTGCCTGGGTGTATCGGGGGTATAAGAAAACGGATATTCAGCCGGGAAGCACACCGGTGGACTTTATCTCGGAATGGGAATATGTACCGGATGAACCGGTGAGCGCTGAAATCTGCGGAAAGGTATCGCTTTCGGGAAAGAAGATCAGCGAAGAATCCTTTGAGTTTATCCTGGTTAAAGACAATACGATTCTTGAACAGGTAAACAGTCGGGAAGATGGGTCGTTTTCCTTCAGTCCGCTGCAGTTCAGTGCGGATGATCTTGAGCGAATGCCCGAAAACGGATTCGAATATCAGGTGATGGAAGTTGACGGAGGGGAGACGAAGGATGGCACGGCGCTGGATGGGACAGTCCAGCGGGTAATGGTTCTGCTGGGCGAGAAAGACAGCAAACTGACCGTTCAGGTCATTGGAACGCCTGAATTTATAAATACCTATTCAGCTGAGGCTATGGTTACGGTGAACGCGAAAGTGGAGTTCTCCGGACTGGAATTTGCAGATGGTGTTTTGCGAACGGTATGTATGAGGCTGTTTTCCTTTGAACTGTATGAAAAGGATGGGGGAAACTGGACACTCATCGGGTCAGCAGACTGTGATGAACAGGGCAGGATTATCCTGCAGATTCCCATGAATCATCTCAGCACAGGACTGCACTGTTATCAGATTGTTCAGGCGGATCAGGCAGATAACCGCATCCTGATTGATAAAAGACAGCTTTATTTCAATCTGAACGTCACTGACGGCGGGGACGGGACGCTGAAGGTGGACCCGGTTTATGTCGGTCAGAATCTGGCATCCGTTCAGAATGTACCGGTAACGCTGCCGGAACTGGTGTTTGTCAACCGTGTGGAAAGCGAAATGCTTTCTGTTGAAATCGATGAGACTGTTTCAGACCGGAATGGGTGGCAGCTCTTTGCCAACGGGATGCCGGTTGAGGTGGAGGAGTCACTGCTCTCACAGATTCTGACAGAAACGGAGAATGAAATCCGGCTTCGCGGCCTTCCATCCTATGATACGGATGGAAACAGAATTCTCTGGAGCGTGCAGCTGGCAACAAAAACAGAGGTACAGATTCTTCAGTTGGACGGAAATGTGAAAGACTCTTATTACGCCGAGGACGGGGAGGTGATCCGTTCCTCCAAAACAGCCGTGGTTCAGACGGGAAACGACTTCTCAGCGGATCTGATTCTTTCAGGCACCGATACACTGCCGGAAATTCAGCTGCGGCTGCTGAAGAACGGAAAAGAATGTGATCATGCCATCAGGGTAGAAAAAATCGATGACAC
Source organism: Clostridia bacterium (assembly GCA_017626895.1). Lineage (GTDB taxonomy): Bacteria > Bacillota > Clostridia > Christensenellales > Aristaeellaceae > Ventricola. The sequence continues at coordinate 23,915 of JAGAHV010000058.1, forward strand.
AAAATACCGGCTGACCGCTGAAAATCTTGGAAATGGGCAGTATTCGGCAAGGCTCGAACCAATTTCGGGATATCAGATCCGGTATACCGACGCAGACGGGAAAACCGGGAACAGCGCGGGTGACGGAGGACAGATACAGCTGATGAAGATCCCGAATACGGGTGACAGAGAATCGGTACTGTTTTTCGCCGCAGCAGGGTTGGCTTCCCTGTGCCTGACAGCATGCTGTGCGAAACGGAAAGAAAGGCCGCAGGGAAGACGGTGAGTTCACCACTGACGATTGCCGGACCGGGTTCGGGCGGAGCAGTTCCTGCCGGGGAAATTCGTTTGGCAAGTCCATCAATGACACCTGAGCGGCGTTTATTGCAGTAACTGGGAAACACATAGAAATAATACCCTGACAATGGTGTGAACCGCAGCTGCCGGCCCGTCAAATGGACCATCGGTGATTCGGCCGGAAGCTTTTGTAACGCATTGCAACTCCCTGTTTTCTCGATGTGTCTTGACGGTATCCTGTTGATCGTGTAAAGTGGTTTCATGATCTGAA
>JAGAHV010000059.1:0-28923 GCA_017626895.1 Clostridia bacterium
CCGCAGAGACAGGCTGCATTCACCTTACTGGAATGTAGCCTGTCTCTGCAATTAAGACCTGTTTTTCATCCCGAGGTACGCTCTGACATCCTCCAGCCTTTTCTTTCCTTCTGTCCGGCCGATCTGGTACACACGTTCCAGCTGCTCCGGGTCGTTTTCCGTGCGCGAGATTCCAAGCGCCTCCGACGGCGCAATGACCAGAATCTCCCCTTTGTCCGCCTTGTCCCAGATTCCCTGCAGCTGTTCGTTGTAATTGAGATACCGCCTGCGCATAGCCTCGGCAATCTTCGGGTAACGTCTCAGGAGAAAGGCCATGAGTGCCGTCCCTTTTCCCTTTTCTTTCCGATACCCCCTGGGCTGCGTCAGAATAACCACATTCCGTTCATATCCCTGACGCTCCATATAGGGAAGCGGAACTGCCTCAACAATTCCTCCGTCCAGATAAAGCCGCCCGTCTATCGAAACAGGCCGGGATACCACCGGCATTGAGGCAGAGGCTCTCATCCACTCGATATCCTCCCTGCCGCCATCCGTGCACGTATGATACGCAATCTGACCGGTCGCAATATCGGTTGCCCCGATATAGAATTTCATGGGATTCTCTGCAAAGCGGGCCCGGTCAAATATATCCAGTTCTTCCGGAAGCTCCCGGTAACAGAAATCCGCCCCGTACAAATCGCCGGTATGAATCAGCGACCAGAGTGAACAATATCGCCTGTCTCTGCCGTATTTCTTGTTATAACGGATTGCCCGCCCGATCTGTTCCGATTTGTAGTTGCATCCAAACGTTGCGCCCGCGCTGATTCCGGCACACCCGTCAAAACGAACCCCATTTTCCATAAACACATCGAGCACACCGCAGGTAAACATTCCCCGCATGGCTCCGCCTTCAAGACTCAGACCATTCAATTTGAATTCCCTCTTCCCCGATAATCAGTTGACGTTGTGGACTCTGTTCCCAGTTTTGCCCCTTCAGGCTGACTGCCTTCATCCGAAGTCACCTTTATTCTGAAAGCCCGTTTCAACAGAAAGACATTATATGGCATCCGGCGAAAAAAATCAAAGGCAGATTTCATCCAATTGCCCGCCAGACCGCACATGACCGGCCAGGCATCCGGCAATCAGTCAGGAACTTCCATCCCGTCAATAATCGCCACCACTTCCTCCCAGGTTCTGACCCGGGTCATTCCGTTTGCTTCCGCATCATAGAACCGGTTATGCGGCGCTGTGAACAGGATCTTTCTGTATTGCCCGCCCTCGAGATTATGAATTCCATCATCTATCAGCACATCGCCGCGAATCATCTGCTTTCGCCCGGTAATGATCACCTGATTCCAGGTAAGAAAGGGAAAATACCGGAAGAGAAGCCCGTTCATTTTCTCCTCCACATGTTCCGGCTCTGTTGCCGTCACGATAAATACCTCATGTCCTTTTTTCATGAAATACTCAAGTGCCTCAGCGGCGCCCGGCATTGGTCTGACCGTCTTCCAGAAGCCTTTTTCATAGATCACATCGTAGATCTGCTTTCGGGTTAATCCCGTATACGGCGCCGCCACATTCCACCCCGTAATCTCATCCAGCGTCACATTCCTGTCAAACTTTTCATTTGCCCGCTTCACCCAGGCTTCCAGCAGCTGTTCAATTGTATCATCCATATCTACAAGAATGGTCATTTCTGTCTCCTTTTTCATTCTCCATCTTTGATCCCATGCCGTTTCGGCATTTAGGCGTTCCCGATTTATCGCGTCTCTGTACTCGTTCAGTCGTTTGTGTATCGTAACACAACAGCTCTGCGGATTCAATCCGATTGTAGACAGCTCACCCGCTTTTCAAATGGCAAAAATCCATCAGGAGATTTTGTTCGTTCTCTTCGAAAAAGGTCACTGACAAAATCTGAGCTGTGAATGGCGATTTCGCAGAAGCGTACAAAAGCCAGTCTTGACAGTCACCAGCGTTCCCTCTATAATCAACATCGCATCAATCATCGTTAGGGGCGCGTATGCTGAGATGGCCTTATGGCCTGTCCCTTTGAACCTGTGTAGATAATCCTACCGTAGGGAAGCGAGTTGTTGAACAGTCGTTTCAAAGCGCAGCCCTGTCATGGGCTGCGCTTTTTTCCTTGATCTGATGCAATATCACTTAAGGAGGGGACAAGCCATGTCTCTCAATTTTTCCACCCTTTCCCCTGCAACGTGGGGAACACTCGTTGCCTGCATCATTGCCGGCATCATCATCTTTTTTGTCTCCCGCTCCCGGAAAAGCTGGAACACACGCATGCTCGCCAATGCAGCGCTTTGCATCGCACTTTCTTTCATTTTATCCTGTATCCGGCTGTATAACCTTCCGCAGGGCGGCGCCATTACCCTCGCCTCCATGCTCCCGCTCTTCCTCTTCTCCTACGTGTATGGTGTTGCCCCGGGATTCCTGGTTGGCGCCGGTTACGGAATGCTTCTATTTATTCAGGACGCCTATTTTGTCCATCCGGTTGAACTGATCCTCGATTATCCGCTTGCCTCTGCCATGCTCGGCCTGTGCGGCCTTGCGCCAAAGTTCTCCAAAGACTGGGGAATGATCCCCGGTATCCTCCTCGGTACCTTTGGACGTTTTCTCTGTGCTTTCCTTTCCGGAATTATCTTCTTTGGCATGTATGCGCCTGAAGGTCAGAATGTTATCATCTACTCTGCCGTCTATAACGGCCTTTACCTGATTCCCGAGGCTGCCATCTGCATCGTCATCGCTATGATTCCTCAGATTCGGGATCTTGCGCACCGGCTAGCCATGGACGAGCTCAAACGACGGTAAACTCTTAAGCAACCCTGTTTCAGATCTCTGTTGCAGGTTACAAAAAAAGAATTATTATTCCATGCAAAGTCCTGCCACTCTTTGAAGTCAGCGGCAGGAAGAATCTGCATCCAGCAGGGGCCGGATAAACCGGCCCTTTTATTATCCGTCTTCCCGCTGAACGGCAATGGATTGTTGCTATTCAGCCTGAATGACTGTCAAAACCCAATTGGGGGCTGAATACCAACAACAGAAAGAGCGATGATGGTTGGAAATGCAAGGAAATCAAGCATGAAAGTGCTATACAGCAACGACCAGATTGTTGCTATTTAGCCCAAATGACTGTCAAAAGTCAATTAGGGGCTGAATACCAACTGCGGAAAGAACGATGATGGTTGGAAATGCAAGGAAATCAGGCATGAGAGTGCTATACAGTAACGACCAGATCGTTGCTATTTAGCCCGAATGACTGTCAAAAGTCAATTGGGGGCTGAATACCGACAATGGAAAGAGCGATGATGGTTGGAAATGCAAGGAAATCAGGCATGAGAGTGCTATAAGTCGCGGCTTGATTGTTGCTATTTAGCCCGAATGACTGTCAAATGTCAATTGGGGGCTGAATACTGACAATGGAAAGAGCGATAATGGTTGGAAAAGCAAGGAAATCAGGCATGAGAGTGCTATAAGTCGCGGCTAGATTGTTGCTATTTAGCCCGAATGGCTGTCAAAACCCAATTAGGGGCTGAATACCAGCAATGGAAAAAGCGATGATGTTTAGAAAAGCAAGGAGATCAGGTGGTTGAAAGCGCCATACAGCAGCGACCGGATTGTTGCTATTTAGCCCGAATGACTGTATAATACCAAATAGAGGCTAATTACCAACAACGAAATGGCGATGATGGTTAGATAAAGCAAGGGAATCGGGCAATTGGAAGTGCTATACAGCAGCCATTGGATTGTTGCTATTTAGCCCGAATGACCGTATACCGCCAATTAGAGGCTGATTACCAACAACGGAGGACGCAATGATGGTTGGGAGAAGCAAGGAAATCAGACGGTTGAAAGAACTATACAACAGTGACCGGGCAGAACTTGTCGCAATTCATGGAAGACGGCGTGTCGGGAAAACATTTCTGATTCAAGAAACTTTCGGGAATAAGTTTACTTTTCGTCATGCAGGCCTTTCTCCCATCGAAATGGAAAATTCCAGGGGGGAAAGCCCCCTCCGCAAACAGCTGCATCATTTCTATAACTCGCTTCTTCGTCATGGGATGAAGAAAAGCAGATGTCCGGATAATTGGCTTGATGCATTTCTAATGCTTGAGATTTTTCTCGAAAGTAAAGATGATGGTTCCAGACAACTGGTGTTTTTTGATGAACTTCCCTGGATGGATACACAACGTTCAGGGTTTATCACTGCTTTTGAAGGATTTTGGAACACTTGGGCATGCGGCAGAAACAACCTGATGGTCATTGTGTGCGGAAGTGCCACATCATGGATCACGAATAAACTAATCAACAATCACGGTGGACTTTACAACAGGGTATCTTATCAAATTAAATTGTCCCCTTTTTCACTGAAAGAATGTGAAGAACTGTTTAAAGAAAGAAAGATTAAACTGTCGCGCTATGACATTAGCCAGGCCTATATGATTGTCGGTGGAATTCCTTATTATCTGAACTATTTTGAAAAAGGTCTCAGTTTAGCGCAAAACATTGATCAGTTGTTCTTTTCTTCCACAGCGTTCCTGAAATATGAGTATGATAGATTGTTTTCCTCAGTCTTTACCAACCCTGAAATGTTGAAATCCATTGTGAAATGCCTGGCAGCAAAGAGCACAGGTTATTCGCGGGATGAAATATCCCGACTGACAGGATATTCAAAAGGCGGCACATTAAGCGAAGCATTGAATGCTCTTATAGCCAGTGACTTTATTATTCGATATACTCCCTTTGGGACCGGAAAACGGAATGACCATTATAAACTGATAGACCCTTATTGCATTTTTTACAACAGATTTATCAACGGCAGGGATTCTCTGGCAACATCTTTCTGGCAGCAGAATGAATTTGCCCAGCCGATCATTTCATGGCGTGGACTGGCTTTCGAGAATGTCTGCTTCAGTCACATCGATCAGATCAAGGCGGCGCTCGGAATCAGCGGTGTCAGTACTAGACAGTCTGCCTGGTTTAAAAAAGCAGATGACGAGAGCGGCACACAGATTGATCTGATCATTGAACGGAAAGATCATATTACAAACATGTGTGAAATAAAGTTTTACAACAAAGAATTTGCCTCAGACAAAGCATATCACATGATTCTTGTAAACAGACAGGAGTTGCTGGAGCGCTCTCTCAAGCGAGACGTTATGATCCACAGTACGCTCATCACAACCTATGGACTAAAATACAATGAATACAGCGGTGACTTTGATAATGTAATTACGTTGGACGACCTGTTTTGTTGATGATTTCAGCCTGTAGTATGCGATTCGTTATATTCGAAGCCGGAGAAAACTTTCACGAATCGAACCTCACGGGCAGACTTTACAACAGTCCGGAAATCTGTTATTATCTCCGAACGTCAGCTCTGTTATCCAAATAATCCATACAGGAGTTGCCAGGTCGCGAAGCATCAGTTTATCAATTCCATGCCTCAGACAAAGCAACCCGGACAAATGACTAAAGTTGGAGCCCGAGGAGGTTCCGGTACAGAGCACCGTTTTTCTGTCTGGCAATTGGCATGAAGCATTCCGGACAAAACCGAAGACCATTTTTATCTGAAATGGAGGAAAAAAACTTGGATATTCAGTACCTGCTGTTTCTGCAAAATTTCAGAAACAGCATAAATGACGCATGGACTCCGTTTATGGAGTTTGTCTCTTCTTTTGCCGTCGACTATCTGATCCTGATTCCGATCTTTTTCTACTGGTACATCGACAAGCGGAAGGGACTTTATACTCTGGTGTCCTATTACCTCTGTATGTTCCTGACGCCGCTGATCAAGCTGACCGCCTGCGTCTATCGTCCGTGGATCCGGGATGCACGCATCCTGCCGGCCGGTGATTCCATCCGGACGGCAACCGGCTATTCCTTCCCCAGCGGCCACACCACGACCGCGGCACCGCTGGCCGGCGGAACAGCCGTCAATATCTGGAAGAACAGACGATTCCGCTGGCTGTCCGTCCTGTTTGTCATCTTTATTCTGCTGACCGCCTTCTCACGTAACTATCTGGGCGTTCACACGCCGCAGGATGTTTGCGTGGCCCTCATCCTTTCCTCTTTCAGCCTTGTGGCCGTCTCCGTTCTGTTTGATTATCTCGGTGATCATCCGGAAAAAGAGAACCTGTTCCTGCTGGGCGGCTTCATTCTTTCCTGGCTTGGCATTCTGTACATTTCCGTCAAATCCTATCCGATTGACCTGAATGCCGAGGGAAAACCGATTGTCGACCCGGTAAAGATGATGAATGACGGATACGGTGATCTGGGAAAGGTCATTGGTTTCATCATTGCCCGCTTCGTAGAGAAAAACTGGATTCGCTTCAAACCTCTGAAAAAGGATGTCAGAATCTTCATTCTCTGCCTGATCTGCCTTATTCCGGTCGTTATGCTTAAAACCTATATCCGTCCGGTACTCACCGGCGCTTTCGGTTCTCACTGGGGAAAGCTTCTGTTCTCCGTGATTAATACGTTCTATTACATTGCGCTGGTCCCCTTCATCCTCAAGCTGACAGGGAAGGCGCTGCATTTACAGGAAGTCTGATGAATTCATGAGCCGCCTGTTCTGCTCCATTGCAGAACAGGCTTTTTGTTGTCTGCCCGCCCTTCTGCTGTTGCCTTTTCGCACACAAACAGATACAATGACACCGGAAAAGCCGGTATGGAACGGGCTGCATCCCTGTCCCGCTGTCACTTTTACTCATGCTCATTTCTGAGGTAGCCGAACATGCTTTACAAAGACATTTCCACTTTTGCTGACCGCATTGTCAGCAACATTCGTCCCGTACTGGTCGGGAAAGACACGCTTATTCGTCAGCTGCTGGCAGCCGTCCTTGCCGGCGGTCATGTACTGCTTGAAGATGTCCCGGGAACCGGAAAAACGACCCTGGCAAAAGCGTTTGCCGGGTCAATTGCGGGCCGCTATGCCCGTATTCAGTTCACCCCTGACCTGCTCCCCTCGGATGTGACCGGCATGACCATTTACCGGCAGACCACCGGCACTTTTGAATTTCTTCCGGGCCCCGTTTTTACCAACGTCCTTCTCGCAGATGAAATCAACCGTGCCACACCCAGAACGCAGTCTGCACTGCTTGAGGCCATGGAAGAGCGTCAGGTAACGGAAAACGGGAATACCTATCCGCTGCAGCCTCCGTTTTTCGTCATTGCCACACAGAACCCGGTCGAATCCCAGGGGACCTTTCCCCTTCCCGAAGCGCAGATGGACCGGTTTCTGGTCCGCCTGAGCCCCGGATACCCGGACACCGAACAATCCGTTCAGATGCTTGAAAGCCGGGACCGGAAAGATCCTCTTTCGTCTCTCCAAAGCGTTGCCCGTCCCGAGGATCTGCTGGAGATCCAGCAGCTGGCACAGACCTGCCAGATTTCCCGTGACCTCCTTCATTATATTGTTGCTCTCTGCGAATGTGCCCGAAATCCGGAAAAAGTCACCCTGGGGCCTTCGCCGCGGGCCATGCTGATGCTGATGCACATTTCCAAAGTCTGGGCTGCCATGCAGGGACGGGACTATGTCATCCCGGAGGATATCCGGGAACTGGCCGACCCGGTTCTGGCTCACCGCCTGATTCCCGGCGGCTTCCATGAACCCGGATATGAACATACCCTGATTCAGGAATGCCTCTCATCGGTTTCTGTCCCTACTGAGGCCCGGCCATGAACATCCTGATCTTCCTTCTGGTCTTCCTTCTGCTCCTTCTCCTGTACCGAATCTGCCTGACAACGCTTGCCCTGCCGCATCTCACCCTCCAGCGCCATTTCTCAAGAAAGGCCGTCTTTGAAGGGGAGCGCGGCGAAATGACGGAAATCGTCACCAACGCCAGCCTTATTCCCATCATCTGGATTCGCCTGGAAAGCTCTATCGCCAACGCCCTTCAGTTCACAGAGCAGACCGATCTCGAACTGAATGGTGACCGGCACATTCAGAGCCTGTTCACCCTGCTCCCCAGACAGCGCATCATCCGCCGTTACCCGGTACAGTTTCGCCGGCGCGGGGCCTATTCCGTCAGTTCCTCTGCCCTGACCGCCGGTGATATCACCGGAATGTGCCGGATCATGAAAGAGCAGTCCTGCAGGGCAGATATCCTCGTCTGGCCGAAACTGATTCCGGACCGGGACCTTCCGCCGCTCCTTCTGGGAACCATTGGACAGTGGCGCCTCGCACATCCTCTCTCCGAGGATCCCTTCCTGATCCGCGGCCTTCGGGAATACCAGCCGGGTGATCCTGTACGCGCCATTCACTGGCCCACGACGGCCAAAACCGGTCGGGTGCATATTGCCCTGCACGATCCCTCCTCCGGCACCCGTCTTCTGGTTCTCCTCAACGGGCAGAAAACGGAAAATCAGTGGAGCGAACTCATGGACTACGAACAGGCCGCCATTGAATACGGCATCTCCCTGGCGGCCTCCCTGTGCCTGTATGCCCTGCGTCACAACTGCGCAGCCGGTTTCGCCTCCAACCTGAAACTGACCGGAAGCGAGGAAACGCCGTTCCTTCCGCCCGTGCTTTCCAGCGGACAGCGTGAACAGCTTCTCAGTACCTTTGCCCGGCTGAAAATATCCTTTACCCTGCGCTTTGAAACCTACCTGAAGACCCTTTCACCGGATCCCAGCACGGATCTCCTTCTCCTGACTTTCTACCTGACAGATGAAATGCAGGCTGTGATTCAGTCCCTCCGGCGTCGAGGCCACCGTGTACATGTCCATCTTCTTTCTCAGACGCCCGCGTGAATAATGAAGAGGCCCTGTTGCTCAGCGACAGTTTATCAAATCCAGGCCATTGACAAATCACTCAGGCAAATGAACAGCGTCGAGGCCTGCAAAGGAGTGCCTTATGAATCTGCATTCAAAAAAAGCCGCCCTGATATGGACAATCCTCATGGTCCTTTCCGGTCTCTTCCCTGTTCCGCTTGCACTGATCCTGTACCTGAATCCGGCGGTCATAGCGCACCTGCCCCTTCTCTGTGCAGTGGTTGGTCTCGCCGCGTTCCTGGCGGACTCCCCTTCAAAGCCGCGCCGGATTCTCTGCGGGATCCTCGGTGCACTCCTCCTGTGCCTCCACGGCGCACTCGTTTTCAGCCATCCATGGCCCCTGCTTTTGATTCCCGTCCTTTATCTGGCCCAGCTTTTGTTCCTCCTCCGTCCTCACCCGGGAACCGCCTTTTTTCAGCTTCCGTTTTTCCTTTCCTGCCTGGCAATTTACGGTGCGTTCCAGTTTGGCATGATGACCCTGCCCAATATCCAATGGGCAGCTGCTTTTCCGCTCTTCCCGGTTTCCTTTCTTCTTTTCCTGTTTTCCGGGCTGGTTCTCAACAACCAGGATCTGCTTCAGGTAGAGATCCGGTTCGGACGCAGGGTCCCGCGTTCCGTGCTCAATGTCAGCCGGCTCAGCATTTTCCTTCTCCTGTTTGCCGCTCTGATCATTACCTGCATTCCTCAGATCTCACAGTTTCTGCATTTCCTGTACCAGACGCTCAGGGATCTCCTTCTCTCGCTCGCAGCGTTCCTTTCCTCCCTGTTCAGGGATGAGACAGTACCGGAAAGCGCTCCTTTGACGGGTTCATCCCTGTTCCCGGCAGCGGAGTCAGCAGCGGAAGCCGCACCGAATCCCATCCTCGAAATGATCCTCAATCTCATCACCTGGGCCTTTCTCCTGTCACTTGTTCTCTATCTCCTTTTCCGGATGGCAAAACTGCTGCTCCGGCTCCTGCGCCACCTTGTCCGGCGCTTCCAGCAGTACATCAGCTCATTTGACACCGTCTACGTAGACACCTATGAGGATCTGCCACAGTCCGATTCCATCCGGCAGGGACTCTTTCGGCGAAACAGAAAGCCCGCGGTTTCCTTCGGCGACTCTCCCCGCGGCAAAATCCGCTCCGTCTATCTGAAGAAGCTGCTGCATCATCCGGAATGGTCTCCATCTGAGACGGCGAAAGATCATCTGTGTCAGCCGGCCGCCGAGCTCTATGAAAAGGCCCGATACAGTACCCATGACATGACCGATGAAGAAGCCGCGCGCTTCACTTCTCTTGCCGAATAAAAAACGTGAATCAGGATTGCCTGATTCACGTTTTTCGTTTCTTTCATCCCGGGTGTTTTGACCATACAGCGAATTTCAGAAGTCCCATCCTGCCTGAATCTCTCTATTTCGCCTGCTGCTTCATAAACTGCAGAACCTCCGCCATTTCAGGAATAGACGGCGCGGCACCGGGCTTCAGGATGCACAGGGATGCCGCATGGGCGGCGGTCGAAAGGCATTCCGGAATGTCCCTGCCCATGGACCACAGTGCCAGGAAGGTTCCCATAAACGTATCCCCTGCCGCTGTCGTATCCACAGGAAATACCGGCACCGCCGGCTGCCAGACATCTGTTCCGTCAGCTCCCAGATACCAGGCTCCGCGGGCACCGCAGGTAATGATCAGGTTGGTGTTCGGATATTTCTGCCTCAGAACAATTGTCGCCTCCCCGTTTCCGGCGAGATACCCGGCTTCGTCCTCATTGACAAACAGGAAATCAAGGAGATGAAGCGGATAGCGCTCCGTTCCCTCAACGGGAGATGGATTCATGGCAATCCGCATGCCCCGCTCTTTCGCTTCCCGGATAAGTTCCGGAATACAGCTGACCTCATTTTGCAGTACCAGCAGATCCCCTGCGTCAAACCGGCCCAGTACCTGCCGGACCTGTTCGTGATCCGCTGAGGCATTGGCACCGGGAAAAAGGATAATGGCATTTTCGCCCGAATCGCTGACCTGAATGATGGTATGTCCGCCCGGAACATCCAGTTCCCGGATACAGGAAATGTCCACACCGGCTGACTGAAGCAGGTCAAGAAGCGGTCCTCCGTCTTTGCCCACATTGCCAGCATGATAGACCCGGGCACCGCTCCTGGCAAGCGCAATGCTCTGGTTGAGTCCTTTCCCGCCGCAGACAACGTTTCTTGACAGAGCCGCGGCGGTTTCCCCGGGCCGGATGAATGTGTGCATCCGATAGACAAAGTCCAGATTCAGTGATCCGAAATTCAGTATTCTCATGTCTGCTCCTTTACATACCATGCCCGGTCCTTTGGCGCCGCGGCATTTACGCTGCGCCAAAGGACCTATTCCGGGCCAAGGCTATCTCAGCACCCTTGAAAGCTCCACAAATCGGTAATATTTCTCCTCCACCCGTGTCAGATACGCATCCAGTGCCTCTGCCGTATACGGGCAGTCATCCGAAATCCGAAGGATCAGGACAGAACCGCTTCTGGTGTTGAGCCGCATGTCATTGAGCATATCCGATGCGCGTTTGGCTTTGTCATCTCCGCAGTCGTATGACCCGAAGACGCAGTAGGTAAACCCGAGGTCAAATGCCACTTCGAGTCCGCGCCGGCTGGCTGCCAGGTCAGGCGGACGGAAATAGCGGGTCAGAGAAGGCTTCCCCGAGACATTGGACATATCACCAATGATATGCAGCAGCGTGTCATAACTGGTCATCAGGTCTGCCCGGAGGGCATCCGCTTCCGTGTCGTTGATCTCCACATAATGTGTATCTCCGTCAAGGCCAATGGCCATCGGCGCGCCCGTATGCGTCAGGGTTCCCACATCATGACCAGCCGCAGCAATGGCGCGGGCCAGATTGGGATTGTTGGCCACACCATCTGTCTGCAGGAAAAACGTGGCATACGCCTGGTGCTTTTCAAGCACATCCAGCACGGCCTGCACGCACATATCGCTTCCCCAGCCGTGGAAGGTCAGGAATACCTGATTATCCGCGTTGGGAACGGTTCCTCTTTTGTTTAACGCCTCTCGTTCCAGATAGGTAAAGCCGGGCAGCTGATCCTCCTTTTTCTGTGTCTCCATTCCGATGAAACCATTGGTGATCTGCTGCAGCACATTGGTGTAACTGGTCTGTCCGGGCGTGATCGCATCCCGGAGTCCGGCATCAATCCGGCTCTCGGGAAGCGGCCAGGTGTACAGGAGAGAGGCATCCGTCAGAATCATCCCCGGGCTCATCGCAGGATAGGGGGACTTTTCCTCCAGGAGATACCGCACATAATTTCCCAGCGTCCCCTCACGTGGAAAGACGCCCATCCGGAAATTGGCAATTCCTCCGATCTGCAGAGACGGCATTTCCTTTGAGAAAATCTGTTCACAGATGCTCTGCGGTTCGCTCAGGCGCCAGACACTTTCCGGTGTCGCCTCAAGGGTGGCTGAGATTACCGGACACCCCATCGCGCAGGCACACTCAAGGAATACCTCGGATGCCGCGCCCACCGGGCGCAGGTCAAGTTCCCCCTCATACGCATACAGGATCCGGAGTCTCTCCCGGATATCCAGCAGCGTACACATGAAATCTGTCGCGCTGATGATATCTTCCTCGACCAGCAGTCCGATCTGATGTCCCGCCTGAACAATCTGGCTCAGCGCATCCATCTCCGTTTCGATCTGGGACCGGGTTACAAAAAACGTACCGATGGAATTCTTGGCACGAAGGGCTCCCAGTACATTGCGGATTTCATCCTGTGGCCCTATGCCCTCAAACGTCAGAATCGTCGCCTCTTTGGAGGTATACAGCCGCGGCATGACCGCCGTCATCCGTCCGTTATTCTGCTCAAGCAGACTGGACGCAGTTTCAAGCCAGATCAGCTGTTCCTGCGGCGTGGCCGCCTGCTGCGGCACCTCCTTTACTCCCTGAAAATTCCCCACAGACACAGGAGGGGCCGCGTTTTTAAACGTGCGCTCCACCATTTTCCGTATCAGATAGACCTGCGTATGGTAATAGATGGCTGCCGTCAGAGAAAGAATAAACAGAAAGGACAGGACCACCGTTGTCTTTGGGGAACGCCAGATACGCCGGAAAGACCGTTTCCGTTTTGGCTTCGGGCCAGGACGTCTGGATCGATTTGTTTTTTTATCTCTCACCTGTGTCCCTCCCCCTTAGGCGCCGTCCGGACCAGATTCGGCAAAAACAAACCAGGGAGGGAAAAGCAGGTGACTTTTTCAAGTAAGCCATGCTCTCCCTCCCTCAGTCCCTGTCCCGACGGGACAGGTTCATTGTGAAAAGAATTACAGAAGTTTCTGGATCAGACCGGTCTCCCAGATCAGGAACAGAACCGATGCACCGGTCAGGATCAGAAGAATCGTGTTGATGACCGAGAATGTCGATGACTTTCCGTCATCCACCTTCTCCGCCTTTCGCGTTGTGTTGTTCTCAGGCTTCGCATCCGGCACTTCCACTTTTGGCTTGACAGGCTCTTCCTTCTGCTTTTTCTTTTTAGGCTCTGCCGGGCCTGCCGCCTGTTCTGCCTGTTTCTGTTTTCTGGAAAAACCGAATTTGGGCGGGCGCCAGCTGGCAGCCTTAGAAGGATCCGCCTCGACAATCTCATTCTCCTCTTCGGATTCTTCCTCTTCCAGCTCGCCCACATTTGATTTTGTGGCGGCGTTATACGCCTGAATCAGCCGTGCTGCCTGAACCAGCATGTTCTGTGCTTCCGGCGAATCCGCACCGCCCTTCATTCCCAGAATATCCTGTACACCTGCCAGATTCGGGATGGATGTCTGGGTCTGCACGGGTGCCTGCATTACCGGCTGCACCGGAATCTGCATCACCGGCTGTACCGAAACCGTCGTCGACATGGGGATGGAACCAACCGGCATGGCGGTCTGAACCGGAGCCGTAAAGACGGCTGACTGCCCGGCCTGTGCGGTCTGCACCGGCTGAGCACCGGCCATTGTTCCCGGGACCTGTACCGGCTGAACATTGCCTGCAGTCGGTACAGGCTGCACACCGGCCTGTACCGGTTCATTAGCCTGCGGCATCCTGCCATCCATGGCCGGCTGAACCGGAATGCCGGAAGGCTGCGGGGCGGACGCGGCAGGAACTTCCATCTGAGGAACCGGACCTGCACCCTGCATGGGTGGCATCTGTCCGTTTTCCATTCCGGCGCCTGGCACCGTTCCCGCTGCCGAAACAGGGCTCCCCTGCGGGGGATTGGGATTGACGCCATAATACCCGCCGGGCGCCCTCGGTTCCACCGGCGGCATTTCCCGCTCCGGCCGGCGCGGCATTGCTGCCGGCTCGGCATACCGATTCGGCGCATAACCCGGGGCAGCCGAATTTCCAGCTCCATAGTCTCTTGAATAACCATTTCCTGCGCCGGGGGCAAAGCCTGCCCCGGTGCGGCCGGTGGAATAACCGGAATAACCGCCCTCAGCCGGGCGTCCCTGATAAGGGGAACGCCACGCCTCTCCATACGGCTGCTCCGGTACGGCATAACGATCCGTCCGATAACTGCCGGGCTCTCTGTACGAAGGGGCCTGATAGCCGCCCAGTGGCCTGCCCGGATCGAAGCTGCCGGCACTGCCATAGGCTGTTCCCCGCCGCGGGGCAGCATTTCCCGGGGACGCATATCCGGAATAACCCGCTCCGGTATACGGGAAACCGGCACTTTCCGATCTCCTTGAAGCGGCGCTTCCCTTCTCTTTTCCACCGGTTTTCCCATACAGCAGCCCGAGCTTAACGATCATTTCAGAATAAATGTCCCGGGGAAGCGGATTTCTCGAATACTCCCCGATAAACTCATTCATCATCATTTCGACAAGTTCGCTGCACTGGGACTCACTGCGGCAATAGCTGCGTCCCTCCGCAAAAGCAAATGGCCAGAAATCACTGCGAAACTCATCTGCCATAGAACGGGTACTCAGGATACGTCCCGCCCATTTTTGATTGAGGTTGTTCTGCACTCCCTGATACTGCATATCCGCCTCCGTCAAAATTATCATGATCAGTCAGAAACTGACTGGAATCCTTCTGTATAATTGCTTAACATTATACATCAGACACAGGAATCAATTCAATAAGTAAAATCCGCGTTTGTTACAAATAAGACATTTTTTCTTAAACATTGTAATATTTTCCCGCTTCATTCGGTCTGTTTTTCGGGGGATGCCCCCCTGTCCCGTCAATTTTAAACTTCCTTTTTCGTTCACTTTGTTGTAAAATATTTGTAAGTTCCACTCTTTCTTAACCCTCTAAACAACCAACACAGGGCCAGGGAAAGCCGGTGTGACTGACAAAAGCACATCCATAGGGCTCTGTTCGCCTGTCCCAATCTGACATTTCATGATTTTCCGGAGACAGCAGACGACAGGCGACTTCCGTCTCCAAAGCAGGAAGCGGTCCTGACACAAGCTGACACATTGACATATTGTCACATTCTGGCCGGAATATATTTTCCCGGGCTAATGATCACGTTCAAAAGAAAGGTTCTGCCGCGCGGCGGCAGTTCGACAAATCTGACTCAGAACAAAGATGCTCCGACAAAAGACCACCAATTAAGCCCTCGAAAGGAGTTTACTCATGCTTTTTCTGACGATCCTGCTCACTTTCAGCCTTTTTCTTCTTCCTGCAGCCGGAATGGCCTCCGATATCGTATCCATCACCTCGCTGCCTGTCCTTGAGGTCAAGCCCTGGTCCGTTCCCTCCAACGAATCCATTCGTTTCAGTCTGGGAATGTCTCCCGGATGGAATCTGGGCAACGCCTTTGACTGTTACGATGAGGACGGCACCATAAAGGACGGAGAGAACGATCTTGTCCTGGACTCCCTCTGGAGCGGCTTCCCTGCAACACAGCAGATGATCCAGCTCATTAAAAACTCCGGCTTTAAGACCATCCGCATACCGGTATCCTGGCACGATCATCTGATCGACGAACAGTATACCATCAATCCGGACTGGCTGAACCGTGTACACCAGGTGGTTGACTGGTCCATCCGTTACGGCCTCAATGTTATCCTGAATGTGCACCACGATAATACACTTGACTATATTTATCCGGACAAAGCGCACCTCGAACAGTCCAGGGCTTATCTGACGGCCATCTGGAAACAGCTCTGCAATGCCTTCGGCAGTTATGACGAGCACCTCATTTTCGAAGGCCTGAACGAGCCCCGGCTCGTCGGAACAGAGGTCGAATGGCAATACTCCTATCTGGATCCTCTCTGTATCGAGGCAAGTGAATGCATCAACCAGCTGAACCAGGCCTTTGTCGATACGGTCCGGGCCTCCGGCGGACTCAATGCCGAGCGTTACCTGATGATCCCGGCCTACGCGGCCTCCCCGTATACCGCCGTGTTCAATAATTTCACGCTGCCCAAGGACAGTGCCGAGGACCGTCTGCTGGTTTCCGTTCACGCCTATATCCCCCACGAGTTTGCCATGGACGCCGACGGCACCGATTTCTTTGATCTGGATAATCCCGAGCAGACCGGCGTCATCGACGAGGCCTTTAACGCACTGTACGACACCTACATCAAAAAAGGCATTCCCGTGGTTATCGGCGAATTCGGAAGCACGGATAAAAACAACCTCCGTGACCGCCTTGATTTCACCGCCTATTACACCGCCCGCGCTTATGAGCGCGGCCTCACCTGTGTGATATGGGACAACGGCAATTTTGACGGATATGAGGAATCCTTCGGTCTTTTGGACCGCGGACAGCTGACCTGGTTCTGGCAGGATATTATCGACACCATCATGATGTACTGCAAGTAACCGGCCGCAGCCCTTTGTCTGCCTCCCTGGTCAGACAGATTTTGGTCTGTTTGACCATGACGACAAATTGATCGAAACAGCCGTTGCTTTCGCCGAAAAGGCCGGAGGAAAAAGATGCTGAACAGTTTGCGATCTTTTGTCCATATGCTTCGTCTCCCGAAACCGGACTATGAGGTCTACTGCCGAGAAAAACGCCTTGAGCGATATGAAAAAACCGGCGGACAAGTCCGGCACCTGTGGCTTCATGCTCTGGCTCATCGTGTTCTGCTCCCTCTGATAAAAGCAGAACTCTATCTCAGCAACAAGCGGCTGACCATTCTGCGGGATGGCCGCCTCCCCACCGACCGGCCGGTCATCTTCTGTCCGACCCACATCGGCGACGTGGATATCGAGATGTCCTTGCTTGCCATTAAAACGCCATGCTGGCTGGTGTTCGGTGATCCCCGTTACCTGTACAAAGATGTGAGCGGCATGATGCTCCAGATGAACGGATATATTCCTCTGGACACCTGCGAAAAACCAGACAGAAAAGCCGCAAAAGCGCAGATGAAAGCCCTGCTTCAAAAGCGGGGCAACCTGCTTCTTTTTTCGGAGGGCACCCAGAATCTCAGCCCCAATGCACTCGTGGGGCCTCTCTATGCCGGTGCTGTCGACCTGGCGATTACCTGTGGGGCTCAGATCGTTCCGATCGCCGTCAAACGGGATGGGGACAGATTTTATTTCATCCTGGGGAAAAATATCTCCTATGATGGCTGTCGCTATGAAGACTGCTTCCGTTTGACGGATGAACTGCGGGATCACATGTCATCTCTCAAGCGGGAACTGATAGAGCATTTTCCGGCAATTCGAAGAAATGAACTCCCGGATACCGCCTGCGAAGACTTTATGAAAAGCGTCATCACCCCGATTATTGCGTCCGTCATGACAGTCAATGAAGTCAGGGCAGCTGCGTTCCATCCAAAAGGCATAACGGATCCGGCAGAAGCGTTTGCATTTTTGGACAGACTTATCCCGTGCCGGAAGAATGCCTTTCTGTTTGATAAGCAGCTGACAGGATTTTCGTGCTGAGCATCGGGAAGATGCGCCTTGAGGAGTCAGCACCTTTTTTATCGGCTGAACGGAGAGAATAACATTGAAAGAAGAAACGCCAATGAAAGATATGGAGCAAAAGATCCGTCAGTCCATGGAGCAGCAGTGCTTCAAAAGAGGTTATGCCGCACCGGCAGATGTGCTCATGGATATCGGTACGCTGGAACGGAAAAGCTATGATGCCTGGCGTGCTGGACGCATTCCGTTTTTGGAATCCGTGTGCCATGCCAATCTGCATAAACTTGCCGAGATGCTCAAAATCATGCGCAATGTGGCCGCCCAGCGAAAATGGAACCCCTCCGTCACGGTCTATAAGCACAAAAGCCTGACACTTCGTTTCTCCAAGTACGGAAATCCGAATGTGGAGAAAGCCTATTCCACACACTATGTCGCAAAAAAGCCGAAAAAAGAACCTCAGGCGGCTCCGAATGAGCCCGCAGCCAATCCGAATGCTGAACCTTCTCCCTCATGAAATCCGCTCGCTTTGCCAATTACCGCGTCGGGCCTTAACTGAAATGAAAAACGCAGAATCTCCCCGGAGATTCTGCTTTTTTTCGTTCCGGACCAGGTCATGCGGTCCATTTTCTGTTTTCAAAGGTACCGTCCTGTAATGCTCTCCCTGTTTTGACGGATCTCCGCCGGGGTCCCGCAGGCGACAATCCGGCCGCCCATTTCCCCGCCGCCGGGACCCATGTCCACGATGTAATCCGCCGAACGAATGACATCCAGATCGTGTTCAATGACAATCACGGTGGCCCCGTGGCCGATGAGATGCCGGAATACCTGAAGCAGCGTCTGTACATCCAGCGGATGCAGGCCAATGGTAGGTTCATCAAAGACGAAAACCGTGTCCTCCTGGCCCCGTCCCATTTCGCTGGCCAGCTTGAGACGCTGCGCCTCACCGCCGGAGAGGCCCGGGGTTTCCTCCCCCAGCGTCAGATAGCCAAGCCCCACGTCATGGAGCACCTGCAGCCGGCTTCTGACCAGCGGCAGATCATCGCAGGCCGCGATTGCCTCATCCACACTGAGCGCCATCAGTTCCGGCAGGGAAAACCGCTGTCCGTTCTTTTTCTCCCGGCAAATCCGGAACGCCTCTTTCGAATAACGGGACCCGCGGCAGTCCGGACAGGGAATGTCCACATCCGGCAGGAACTGGACATCCAGGGAAATCTGCCCCGTTCCGTCGCAGGTCGGGCATCTGAGTTTTCCGGTATTATAGGAAAAATCCCCCGCCTTCCATTCTCCTTTTCTGGCCTCCGGTACCCGGGCGAATATCTTCCGCAGCTCATCATGCACATTCGCATAGGTGGCCACCGTGGACCGGACATTGATGCCGATGGGCGTCGCGTCGATCAGCTTGATCTGGCGGATCCCCTCTGCTTCGATCCGGCGGACATGCCCGGGGAGCGGGTTCCCGGCACATTCGGCTTCAAGGGCCGGAATCAGGCTTTCCAGAATCATGGTCGTTTTCCCCGAACCGGAGACGCCGGTCACCACCGACAGGCGGCCTTTCGGGAAACGCACCTCAAGCGGCTTCACCGTATGAATGGGTCCGGTGGACAGGGAAATCGTCCCGAGCTCAAACAGTTTCCCTCTGTCCATATCCGGGTTCATGCCCGGGCCGCGCTGCGCCTGAAGGAAGGGACCGATCTGCGACGCGGGACTGGCGGCCACCTGCTCCGTCGTTCCCTGAGCAATGATTGTCCCTCCGGCGGCGCCTGCCTCCGGTCCCAGTTCAATCAGCCAGTCTGCATGGGCCAGAACCTGCGTATCATGGTCCACCAGGACAACCGAATTGCCGTCCCGGATCAGGTCATCCATGACTCCGGTCAGGCCCTCGATATTGGAGGGATGCAGGCCGATAGAGGGTTCATCCAGCACGTACAGGACGCCGGTTGTCCGGTTGCGCACCGAACGGGCCAGCTGTGTCCGCTGCCGTTCGCCTGTAGACAGGGTCGAGGCGGCCCGGTCCAGCGACAGGTAGGAAAGGCCGAGGTCGATCAGGCGCCGGGCAGTGTCATGGAAGGCCTCGCAGATATTGACGGCCATGGGACGCATGGGCACCGGAAGTGATTCCGGAACACCTTTTACCCATTCACTCAGGTCTGCCAGGGAAAACGTGCAGACCTGGTCCAGTGAGAGCCCGCGAATGGTCAGTGAACGGGCCCGGGCAGAAAGCCGTGTTCCGCCGCAGTCAGGACATTTGTCCTCCCGCAGGAACTTCTCCACCCGCTTCATTCCCTTTTCATCCTTGACTTTGCCCAGGGCATTCAGGACCGTCGCCGTCGCGCTGTAGTAGGTAAAATCAAGTTCAGCGGCCACCGCGCTGTCCTTGTTTTTCGGGGTATAGAAAATGTGCTTTTTCTCCATGGGACCATCATAGACAATCGCCTTTTCCTCATCCGTCAGATCCCGGAAGGGGACGTTGGTCCTGACCCCCATCTCCCGGCAGACATCGGTCATCAGGGACCACATGAGACTGTTCCAGGGCGCGACAGCCCCCTCATCAATGGTCAGATTCTCATCCGGAATCAGCGTTGCCCGGTCCACGGTCCGCACCGTTCCGGTTCCGCTGCAGGTCTTGCAGGCACCGGAACTGTTGAACGCCAGTTCTTCCGCCCCGATGACCTCCACCACTTCCCCGCACACCGGGCAACGGACCTCACGCTCGGCAGCAAAATCCATGGTCGGCTCCAGCACATGACCATTGGGACAACGGTAATTGGCGAGGCGGGAGAACATCAGGCGAAGACTGTTGAGCAGCTCCGTAGAGGTTCCGAATGTACTCCGGATTCCGGGGACACCCGGCCGCTGATGCAGTGCCAGCGCCGCCGGCACATAGCGTACATCATCCACCTGCGCACGGCTTGCCTGCGTCATGCGCCGCCGGGTATAGGTCGACAGGGATTCCAGGTATCGCCTGGATCCCTCCGCATAAAGAACCCCCAGTGCCAGAGAGGATTTCCCCGAGCCGGATACCCCGGCAATGCCCACAATCCGGCCAAGGGGGATATCCACATCCAGATTTTTGAGATTATGCACCCTGGCCCCGCGCACCTCAATCGCTTTCGGTGCCGGAATCTGTCTTTCGTCCATTTTGCTGTCCTGCCCTTCATTTTTGCCTGTACAGGGAAAATGGCCGGACAATTGTCCGGCCAAAAGTCATTGGAAAGGATCACCGGACATCGTCCGGTTTCCCGGTCAGATCGTTCTCTGCCTGAACCGGCAGAGAACGATGATGTGTTCAGATCAGATTGTTTCCATCCTGCTTGGAGAACATGTGGACCACGTCGCCGCGGAACGTCAGGAACAGATGTTTGCCATAGGCAAATCCGGCCCTGTTTTCCTTAGAGAGCTCCAGCGCCTGTGCGATAAAGACCACGTCGCGGTCGCCCAGGCTACAGTGAATATGGATGGCGCTGCCCATCATTTCGGACACTTCCACGACCACCTCGAAGGAATCCGGACGGCCGCTCTCGCTCAGCTGGATGTGTTCCGGACGGACGCCCAGGATGATGTCCTGTGCCGGCGTTCCCTTGGCCGCCAGCTGGGAGGCGATCTCCTCCGGAAGGGCCACTTTCGCGCCGCTGACGCTGACGGCGTACCCGTTCCCTTCCTTGAGCAGCTTCGCGTCAAAGAAGTTCATGGTCGGCGTCCCGATAAATCCGGCAACAAAGGTATTGACCGGATGATCAAAGACCTCCTGCGGCGTTCCGATCTGGTTGACAATGCCGTCCTTCATGATGACGATCCGGTCACCCAGGGTCATGGCCTCGGTCTGGTCATGGGTAACATACATGAAGGTGGTATTGATCCGCTGACGCAGCTTGATGATCTCCGCACGCATCTGGTTGCGCAGCTTGGCATCCAGGTTGGACAGCGGTTCATCCATCAGCAGCACCTTCGGCTCACGCACAATGGCCCGCCCAATGGCCACGCGCTGGCGCTGGCCGCCGGAGAGCTGTTTCGGTTTGCGGTCCAGGTACTCGGTGATGCCAAGAATTTTGGCCACTTCCTCCACCTTTCTCGCAATTTCATCCTTCGGTACATGTTTCTGTTCCAGCGGGAAGGAGATGTTTTTGCGCACGGTCATGTGCGGATACAGCGCATAGGTCTGGAAAACCATGGCGATATCCCGGTCCTTGGGGTCCACATCGTTGCAGAGGCGCCCGTCAATGTACAGTTCGCCGCCCGAGATTTCCTCAAGTCCTGCAACCATGCGCAGCGTGGTGGACTTTCCGCATCCGGACGGTCCGACCAGAACGATGAATTCCTTGTCGGCAATTTCCAGATTGACTCCCTCAACTGCCGTCACTTTATTCTCGTAAACCTTTTTCAGGTCTTTCAAAACTACCTGTGCCATATGAGCAGACCCTGACTTTCAGTGAAAGTCTCGCAGCCTTGGCTGCCTTGCAGCAGTTCTCCACTCTGCCGCACCGCGGGTCAGGCGGTAGTCATTCCCTCCTTTTTTCCTCTGCATGCGTTTCTGTGGAGTCGCATGCAGAATTGTAAATCACCAAGGGCTTATCGAATCAACCCTTCAATGCAGAACGTAAAATCAAGCGGCTCCGTATCAGCGGGGATCAGGAACTCCTCGTGTGTCCGGGCGCCCCAGGAATCATCTCCGCCAACGCCCATCTGCTTTTTCGCCGCACGAATGACGGTGTAATGGACTTTCGGGAGCTCATCCATGTGCATGGCATTTTCCAGTTCATGCGGGGTATACGGCAGTGCGGAAAACTCCATGCAATCCCCGGTAAAGCGCAGTCCGCGTCCCCGGTAATCCGTCACCTCGGCATAGCGTACCCCGGTGCGGTTTCCGCATTCCTGCGGAATCAGATAGCGGGCCATATTCGCCCCGGCCGTGGTCTCAAAAATCCCCAGCCGTGCCCCCGCAGTCCGGTCCACATAGTTTTCCGCCGGTCCCAGGCCGTAGTAGCGTACCTGATCATAATCCGCATCCATCTTCAGCATCATGCCGAATTCCGGCATGGGCGTCATTCCGGATACCGGATCATAGTGCAGATGAACCGCCGTGCGTCCGCCCGGATACACCGTATACGTGACGCTGCAGCCCGCGGCGGGACTGGTCGGGAAATGGTATTCAAAGGCAATGGACACGCTTCCATCCCCGTTTTCACGGATTTCCGGCATCTTCGGCGCACCCGGCTCAAAGGGACGATGGGAGGCATACAGGGACGCCAGCTTCCACTGGGCATACCTTGCTGCCATAGCATTTCCCCGGTCATTATCCGTCGGCGCACGCCAGAAATTCGGCATGGGCCCGGCTTTCAGCATCTCCTGCCCGCACCAGCGGTAGGAAACCAGCCGGCCCTCCGCATAACTGAAGCGTACCGAAAACGCGTTCCCGTGGACGCCAAGGTTATCCACGCCCCGGACGATCCGAAGCGGTTCATGCGGCATTTCGGGCCTTTGGCCCGCCACCTGCCAGATTCCCTGGCCGAAGGCCACCTCATATCCCCTGGGGGCATACGCGGTATCCTCCCGGAGCCGGAAAGACGCCGTCAGCGCATATTCCCCGGGCTGGTTCATTTGGGGCAGATTAAGGGCATAACGCTCTTTTTTCCCCGGCGCCACACAGGTCCTGAAGGGTTTTTCAAACATCTTTTCGCCGTTTCGTTCCAGAATCAGGACGCAGTCAAAGGCATCCGTATTCGTAAACATACTCCGGTTATGAACGGTCATGCTCTCCTGCGAGATTTCAGCCACGATATTCTGGTAATTGTACTTGACCGCCTGGAGCTTCTCCGAGGGAGCTCCGTCGCCATACACAATCCCGTTTCCGCTGAAATTACCGTCATGGGGCTGTTCCCCATGGTCGCCGCCGTAAAGGAAGACCGTTTCGCCATACCGGTTCCTGGCCCGGACGGACTGATCCAGGAAATCCCAGATGAAGCCGCCCTGATAGCGCATTTCCTCGTAGGCGTATTCCGTATACTTGTCCATGGCCCCATTGGAATTGCCCATGGAATGGGTATATTCGCAAAGAATGAACGGCTTTTCCGTCTGTTCTTTCAGGTGCTCACGGATTTTGACCACCGGCGTATACATCTGGCTGTCGATATCCGTCGTTTCCGGATAGCGCTTATCCCAGGTAACGCCCTCGTAGTGAACCGGGCGTGTACTGTCCAGACGATGGAACAGCCGGCTGATCTCAAGGATCACCTTTCCGCCCATGGACTCATTGCCGCAGCTCCAGATCAGGATGCATGGATGGTTCTTGTCCCGCTGGACCATGGAATTGGCCCGGTCCAGAAGAATCTCCTTCCATTCCTCCCGATCTCCGGGCAGAAGTTCTGCCTTTGTGATCAGGCCTTTCTGGAACTGCTCCCATACGCCGTGGGTTTCCATGTTATTCTCATCAATTACATAAAGACCAAGCTCATCACACAGCGCATACAGCGCACTCTGATTGGGATAATGACTGGTGCGGACCGCGTTAATGTTGTTCCGCTTCATGGTCAGCAGGTCACGCCGGAGTTTGTCCGCGGGCACTGCTCTGCCGGATTCCGCACAGTAATCATGCCGGTTCACACCCTTGAAGACGATGCGCACTCCGTTGAGCTTCATGATTCCGTCCACGATCTCAAAGCGCCGGAATCCGACCCGGATCCGGGTCACCTCAAGTACCTGACCTGCCGGATCTGAAACTGTCAGGATCAGATCATACAGATTCGGCGCCTCACTGGACCAGAGTTTCGGTTCGTGCACCGGGATCTCTGTCGTCTGTTCCCCGAGCCCGGTGCAGCTGCCCTCAGCCACTGTCTCCTCCCCGTCATAGAGGACCATCTTTACCATTCCCTCCTGCTCCCCTTCAAGGTTCAGGCGAACGTTCAGGATGGATTCCGTGAAATCCGCGCTCAGGTCCGTGGTCACCCGGATATCCTCCAGATGAACCGCCGGTTTGGCATACAGATAAACCTCCCGGAAAAGACCCGAGAAACGCATGAAATCCTGGCTCTCCAGCCAGCTGCCCGCGCTGAAACGATACACGCGGCAGGCCAGCTTGTTTTCCCCGGGCACAAGCGCCCCGGTCAGCTCAAACTCATGCGGGGTAAAGGAATCCGAGGAATAGCCGATGTATTTCCCGTTCAGCCAGAGCGCCAGGCAGCTCTCCGCGCCCTGAAAGGAAACGAAGACCCGCTTTCCCTGCATGGAATCAGGGAGATAGAAGTAACGGACATAGCAGGCCACCGGATTGAAGTTTTTGGGCAACTGTCCGATTTCAACCTCTTCCGCGCCGTCCCAGGGATACTGGACATTGCAGTACTGCGGAACGCCGTACCCTTCCATCTGAATATGGGCCGGAACGGGAATATCCGCCCAGGGATGACAGTCATATTCGGCGGATTCAAATCCGGGAATCACCTGCTGCTCGTTCTGCGCCACATGAATCTTCCACGGGCCGTTCAGGGAACAGCGCAGGCTGCTCACGCCCCAGGCCAGTTCATCCTGGCTGGCATAGCAGATATGATCCGAATGCGCCTTTACGCGGTTCTCGGCAAAGTAACCGGGATCTTTGATTTTGGATGCATCAAATGCCATCGTGTTCCTCCATTACTTGACCGAGCCGGCAATGGCCTCCGTAAAGCTCTTCTGCAGAATGAAGAAGATAATAACGGTCGGCAGTGTGCAGATGGTAACACCAGCCATGACGACGCCATAGTCGATGACGTATCCGCCCATGAGGTTGGAAACCAGCATCGGCATGGTGATGGCCGAATTCTGCTTGAAGATGACGCGCGGCCAGAGGTAGGCATTCCAGGTGTTCATGAAGGTAATCGTCGCTGCAGCCGCATACGTCGGACGCATGGTAGGCACAAACATGGTCAGGAAAATCTTGAGTTCGCCGACACCGTCCATACGGGCCGCCTCAATGATTTCCTTGGGGAATGTCCGGGCATTGTTTCGGAACAGCATGATCAGGAACGGGGTGGAAATGCTGGGGAGCACAAAACCCATCGTCTTGTTCATGAGACCGAGATTGGAAAACAGCTGAAACATCGGAACGAGGATGGCCACAAAAGGAACCATCATGGAGAGCATCAGCAGGCCCATGACGCGGTCCTTGGCCTTATCGTGGTAAACCTCAAAGCCGTATCCGGCAATGGAACAGACCGTCAGTGAAAGAACCAGCACCACCAGTGTGTTGACGGTTGAGTTCTTAAAGGCGGTCAGAACATCTGCCTGGGCGAACAGATTGGTCAGGTTCTCCTGCAGATGGCTGCCGGGCAGGAGTTTGCCGCCCAGAATCTCAGCAGTGGTATTGGATGCCGAAATAAAGCACCAGTAGATCGGAAAAACCGACAGAAATGATACCACGATGAGAAACAGATAGGTCATGGTGCGCTTGAAATACTTTTTAAAGGCACCTTCTCTCATCGTTTGTCACCCACTTTCATCTGAATCACGGAGAGAATGGCCACCAGAATCAGGACGACAAAGGACATGGCGGCCGCGTAACCGAAGTTCGGGTTGGAAATAAAGGTTGTATTGTAGATGTAATGCGACATGGTAATGGTCGCATTGGCCGGTCCGCCCTGCGTCAGGTTGACCGATTCATCGTACAGCTGGAGGGTACCGTTGGTGGACATAATGGCCGTCACCAGGATGATCGGCTTGAGCAGCGGAATGGTGATCCGGAACAGCTGCGTGGTCGCACTGGCGCCGTCGATTCTGGCCGACTCATACACCGAGTAGTCGATGGACTGCATGGCCGCCAGATAGAACACCATGTTATATCCCGTCCAACGCCAGATCAGGGCGATAATAATAACCGCCTTGGCCGTATTCGGGCTGTTCAGCCAGTTTACCGGCTCCTTCAGGATGTGCATATTCATGAGCATGGCATTGATCATTCCGTCATAGGCGAACAGCGTCCGGAAAATGATGGAGTAGGAAACCAGAGCCGTTGCGCACGGCAGGAAAATGCAGGTGCGGAACAGCCCCTTGAACTTGAGGTCATGCCGGTTCAGAAGGGAGGCAAAGATCATGGCAAGCACCAGCATGATGGGAACCTGAATGATCAGGTACGTAAACGTGTTGATCAGCGACTGGATAAAAACCTTATCCTGCATCATTCGCTGATAGTTGCGGAACAGCGGATCCGAGAATGTCAGGGCCGTCGGTTTTCCTTTCATCAGGGAAATCAGCAGTGCCCGGAACATGGGATAGAAGCTCAGCCAGATGATCAGAATCGTTGCCGGCAGCAGAAAAAGCCAGCCCACAAGATTCTGCCGCTGATGCATTGTCAGCCGCTTCCTGGGCTGACCTGCGGTATTGGTCATAGGATCACTCCTCTGAAATTGCATTGTCACATTCCGTCCGAATCCCTGAAACAACACGGATTCAGACAGTTTTCTCACAAACTCTCCCTGAAATGAGCACTGCCGTTTAGATTTTACCTAAACGGCAGCACTTATTGAACTCAAAACAGAATCAGAAGCCCATTGCGAAGTTTACGGTATCCTCTGCATTGGCCAGTTCGGCGTTGATATCAGCACCGTTCAGGGCATTGGTGATCGCCGTGGAGACCGCGTTGCGGGCATCATAGTAGTAAGCACCGGTGATATTGGACGGAACATGTCCGGTGTATTCTACGATGGTCGCGAAGATCGGGGTTCCGTTGAAGAACTCGTTGGGAGCGGTGTAAGCCGGAGCTTCCTTGGCAGGTGCAAAGGTCGCGATGGCAGAGGTGGTCGGGAGAATGGCGTTGTAGAAATCAACGTTGCGATACAGCTGCATGAAATCAAGAGCCAGGTCCGTATCCTTGCCATTGATGATGGCCCAGGAAGATCCGCCGTTGTTGGAGTAGTTGGTTGCACCCTCAACATTGCTCATGGCCGGCATGTTGGTGATGTCCCACTTGCCCTTCTGGTCAGCCAGAGACATGATGGTGGACAGAATCCAGCAGCCCTGGAAGGTGCCGACGACAGAACCGTTGGACAGCGTTCCGATGTACTCATCCCAGCTGTTCACCTCAAGGTAGATGCCTTCCTTGACCATGGTGCTGTAGACGTCAATGATCTTCTTCAGGGTCTCGTTGTTCTTGAGGTTGACAGAGCCGTCCTCGTTGAACAGGGACTCGCCGCAGGACTGCATCATGATCATGATGGAGTCAACGGAGCCCGCCTGGCCGGAGAACATCGGCAGGCCGGTCTTTTCCTTGACGACTTTGCCGATCTCAATCAGCTTGTCCCAGGTGATGTCCTTCAGATCAGCGATGGTGTATCCGGCTTTCTCCAGATAGTCGGTCCGATAAGCGCCGACGACCGTGCCGGCATCGAACGGGATGCCGTAGTGACGTCCGTCGAGCACGGAATAGGCAACCTTGGCCTCGCCGAATCCGTCGAAGTTATAGGCATCGGTGATGTCCATGTAAACCTCGGGATAGTTGGTGGCAAACTTCTGGAAGGAGTTGTCCTGAACCAGCAGAATGTCCGGCAGGGTGGAGAGATCGCCGGAGGAGGCAGCGATGGTGACATTGGTCTCGATATCCTCGGAAAGAACTTCCTGAATCTCGATCTCGACGTCCGGATGATCCTTCTGATACATTTCCTTTGCGATGTTCATCGCAGCAATGTTAAAGGTAGGGTCCCAGGTCCAGATGGTCAGCTTGCCGTCGTCGGTCGTTGCCAGAGCGGCAGCCATTGTCATGATCATGGTCAGTGCCATAACCAGAGCCAGCAGCTTCTTCATACAAAATACCTCCTGATATTTTTTCTTTACCGGATATTTTCAAATTCCGGCAGACATATGGAATTATAACAAACCCGCCGCTTTTTTCATGCTCATTTTCAACCCTGTAACGCTCATTTTCAGTACGGTTTCCTCTCCGGTTTTTTGTGAAAAACAAACAAAAGCCTGTTGTAAAAACAGGCTATAACGTTTTAAATCCAGGTTTTCAGCCGAGTAGACCGCTTAAAAGCCGCCGTGGTTTTCTATCCGTTTTGAGGACATTCCGTTTGCGATAAATGATCATTTTCGGCTTGCGCTGTCCGTTTCCCGCCAGATCTGGGCGCTCATGCCGGTGAAGCGCCTGAAGTTCCGGTTAAAAGTGGCAATGGAAAAAAAGCCCGACTGCTCCGCCACGGCAAATATGGGCTCATCCGTTGTCCGGAGCAGATAGATGGCGCGGTTGATCCGGAACCGGTTGATATATTCCGCCGGGCTCATCTGCATCGTTTCCGTGAACACGCGTCTGAAGTAGCTCTCGCTCATCCGGCAGGCCTCTGCCAGCTCCGCAATCCGGATTTCATTCTGATAATC
>JAGAHV010000060.1:0-21853 GCA_017626895.1 Clostridia bacterium
CCAGTGAGAGGCTGATTTTTTATGCTCAAGAACAGGAGGTAAACGTATATGAGCAATGCATTAAGAATCGGCAACCGCAGCATCAGCTATGAACAGGCGAAGGAAATGCTCTTCCCGGAGCTGATCCCGCAGAAAGGAAATGAGGCCATGCTTTCTACCGTCCCTCATGAAAAGGTGGAGGATATGGCGGTCGTGTTCCGTCTGGATCTTCTTTCGGAGAGCGGAATGATGATGTCCACCAGAGTGAATCAGGCGATCCTGGACGGATTCGGCGTGACTGCTGATCAGATCAAACAGGATGCACTGGAGAATGCGCCGCACACGCATCCGGCTTCACTTCGTTCCATGCGGGAAGTTCTCGGTGACATGATGGGAGGCTTCCCGGTGCCGGGACCGGATCCGGGGCGAAAAAGCAGACGATTGAAAAATGAAGCGCGTGTGTTTCTGCCGGCAAAAACAATGAGCCGAAGATTGGAATGGAGAATTTCTGCACACGGGCGCGGATGATTTGACAGAGACCAAACAGATGCGGTAATATCTGGGAAACTGTCCTAACATGACATAGAGAGGAAGCAAGGAGTTTCGATGTTCAATCATCACGATATCACACGAGATGCCCTTATGCTCCATGGACCACTGGCCCGTCAAGGATATGACTGGTGGTGGCATTCCTTTACAGCCCAGGATGCGGAAACCGGGGAGGACAAACCATTCTTTATTGAGTTTTTCGTCTGTAATCCTGCATTGGCTGAAGAACAGCCTGTTTTCGGACAGAGTCCGGAAAGCCAGGCAGCCGGAAAGAAACCTTCCTACCTGATGGTGAAGGCGGGTACATGGGGCGAAAAAGCATGCCAGCTCCATCGTTTTTTTGCCTGGAAGGAGGTCAAGGTTCATGCGGATGCCCCCTTTCAGATTGAAGCGGCGGACTGCATGGCCTGTGAAACGGCCCTGAAAGGCAGTATCTGTATCAGTCCGGAGGAGGCCACGGCACATCCGGAGTGGATGTGTGATGCGGGGGATATGAGCTGGGACCTGACAATTGACAAGCAGATTGCGTTCAATGTGGGTTACGGAGCCAGCAAACCAATGCGGGATGCGGAAGCTTTCGCCATGTACTGGCACGCGGAGGGCATGAAAAGTGCCTTCAGCGGAAGGGTGACATTTGGCGGCAGATTGTACACGGTAAAACCTGAGACCTGTTACGGGTATGCGGACAAGAACTGGGGACGGGATTTTACCACGCCCTGGGTCTGGCTTTCCTCCAACTGTCTGTTCAGCAGCAAGACCGGCAGACAGCTTCAAAACAGCGTTTTTGACATTGGCGGCGGCAGACCGAAAATTTACTTTGTGCCCCTGGACCGCCGGCTTCTAGGCGTATTTTACTATGAAGGAAAGGAATACGATTTCAATTTTTCGCACCTGCATCTCATGGTAAAGACGACCTTTTCCTTTGAAGAGAAAGAGCAGGAAGTGGTCTGGCACGTGCGGCAGGAAAACATTCATGCCGCCATGGAAACAGAGGTTCATTGCCTGAAGAAGGACATGCTGCTGATCAACTACGAGGATCCAACCGGCAGAAAACGGCATAAACGTCTGTGGAACGGCGGCAATGGCGTCGGCACGGTGAAACTGTATGACCGGCAGGACGGCGAGCTGGTGCTGGTGGATGAGATCACCGCCACCCATATCGGCTGCGAGTACGGCGAATACGATCATGAGGAACCGTATTCGGATGAAACCTGAAAATCCAAAAGGAACGCATTTCCTGCCGCACAGATGATTTGGGGATTCACTGTCGCCGGGATTTTTCAGACGAAAACGGAAAAATTGGATGATTTTGCATGACCGGGACATTTCAGCGTTTCGGTCATGCTTGATATTTATCGGATTTTCGGGTAGAATTCGTAAAGATCAAAGAACGGTGTTTGCGGACATCCGGGAGGAGGAAGAAACCATGCTGGAACAGAGCAGAATACTATTGACTCTTCGCTATTTGTTTGAGAATACTGATGAAGAACATGCCGTATCGACCAGGGACATCAAGACCATGCTGGAACAGCATGGCGTCCAGGCACCCGTCAGCAGAACGATCGATGCAGATATGGATCTTCTGGCTGCGGCGGGGTTTGATATTGTCCGATCGCATATCAACGGGCAGCCGTCATACTATCGGTTTGCTAACCGGCCATTTGATACAGTCGAACTGAAAGTGCTGATTGATGCGGTGGCATCATCCAGGTTTATCAAACCTGAGAGGAGCAAACAGGTGATCGGCCATTTGGCCTCACTGGCTTCCGTCAGTGACCGGTCCTGCTTCGAAAACGAATATCGGCAAGTGAGAACGATCAAAAAAGCTGTCGGCGGGGCCCTGGCCGGGGCAAATGACCTTTTCCGGGCCATCGTTGCCCAAAAGAAAGTCCGGTTTCGGATGACCGACTATCAGGTCAGAGATAAAGCAGTCACTGCGCAAAAGGGCGGAAAGGCGTATATCGTTTCACCCTATGCCATAGTCTGGTCGGATGGCCGGTATGATCTCGTGGCGTATGAGCAGGAAAGCAGCAGCATCATCACGCCAAGGGTGGACAATATTCGCAATGTCCGAATCCTGGAGGAGGCCATTGATCCTTCCCCGGCTGAATTCGATATCGGTTACTACTATTCAGGCAGCCATAAGATGCAGGACGGTCCCGAGATGGAGGTAACCATCGAGTGCGAAAACAGTCTGCTGGGGGAATTCATTGACCGTTTTGGAATGGATTTTGAATGCAGGACTGTCTCGGATCACTCCTTTCAGGCAACGGTAAAGGCGTGCCCGGGCAATGCATTCTTCGGCTGGCTCCTGCAGTATGCAGGCCGAATGAAGCTTGTGTCCCCGCAGGAAGCGGTCAGCCTGTATAAGGCACAGCTGGCAAAAGCACTTGAAGACCTTTAAATGCGCAAAGTGAGGAGTTCAGAAATGGCAAATGATCGATTTTCCGCCGTCGGAATAAACATTCAGGAAAAAGCAGGGATGATCTGGAATGTAGCAGATCTGTTGAGAGGGCCTTTCAAGCCTCATGAATACGGTCTCGTGATTTTGCCGATGACCGTTGTAAAGCGCTTTCATGACTGCCTGCTGCCCACACATCAGAAAGTGCTGGATACCTGGGAGAAAGTGAAGAAGCTGGCCGTTACCGATGGCTTTCTTCGCGCGGCGTCAGGGTATCAGTTCTACAACACCAGCCGTTTTACGTTTGATCGGCTGCTTGCTGACCCGGAAAACATCGAGAGTAACTTCCGGGATTATCTGAATGGTTTTTCCGCCAATGTTCAGGATGTCTTTTCCAAGTTTGATTTTGACAATATCATCCGTCGCCTGGTGGAGAGCAACACGCTCTATCTTGTGATCAAGGAATTTGCAACGCCCAAGGGCTATCTGGGGCCGGACAAGATCAGCGCTGTGGACTGCGGCTATATTTTCGAGGACCTGGTGCGCCGCTTTTCCGAATCCTTTGGAGAGGAGGCCGGAGCACACTTCACCAGCCGGGATATCATCTACCTGATGACAGATCTGCTGCTGTCCGGTGAGGATATGAGCCGGCAGGAGAACATCACGGTCTACGATATGACCATGGGGACCAGCCAGATGCTCTCCTGCATGGAGGAACGGATTCATGACCTAAACCCGGAGATGGAGGTCACCTGCTTCGGGCAGGAGTTCAATCCTTCCACCTTTGCCATTGCCAAGGCGGACATGATGATCCGGGGCGGCAATCCGGATAACATGCGGTTTGGAGACACTCTCAGCGATGATCAGTTCACGGATTATACGTTCCGGTTCATCATCTCCAATCCGCCGTTTGGCATCGACTGGAAGCGGGAACAGAAAGCCGTTGAGACCGAGGCGGCGAAGGGAGAAGCCGGCCGTTTCGCACCGGGTCTGCCAAAGATCAGCGATGGCCAGCAGTTGTTTGTGCTCAACGGCCTGCGAAAGCTGAATGCCAGTGGCCGCATGGCTATTATTCAGAACGGTTCGCCGCTCTTTTCCGGCGATGCCGGAAGCGGACCCAGTGAGATTCGCCGCTATATTCTGGAGAATGACTGGCTCAGCGCCATCATCCAGCTCAGCACCGACATGTTCATGAACACCGGCATCAGCACCTATATCTGGGTGCTTGATAAGGATAAACCCGCAGAGCGTGCAGGAAAGGTGCAGCTCATCGATGCAAGCCACTGTTTTACTCCGCGCCGCAAGTCTATCGGCACCAAGCGCAACGACATTTCTGATGAGAATCGGCGTTTGATTATTGAGGCGTATCGTGCCTTCACTGATGGGGTATATGGCGACAAAGCCGGGGCTTACTGCGAAAGCCGCATCTTTGATGCCGACACTTTCGGATACAGCAAGATTGTGGTGGAGCGGCCACAGCGGGATGAACAGGGGAATGTCGTGATGAAACGAGGCAAGCCTGTTGCTGATGCTGCGCTGCGCGACACGGAGAATGTTCCTCTAAAAGAGGATATAGATGCCTACTTTGCCCGGGAGGTTGCTCCTTACGCACCCGATGCCTGGATTGATCGCAGTAAGACGAAGATTGGTTATGAGATTCCCATGACCCGATATTTCTATGAGTACAAGAAGCCTGAACCCAGTGAAGATATACTTGCTCGAATCGTTGCCCTGGAGGATGGCATTGCGGCTAGCCTGAAGAATCTGTTCGGGGAGGGATGAGCAATGGCGAGAGAAATGAAGAACAGTGGGATAGCATGGATTGGGGAAATTCCGGAAGGATGGAATGTTTTACGATTGAAGAGCCTATTTTCTTTCGGAAAAGGATTGCCCATCACTAAAGAGAATCTTGAAGATACCGGTGTACCAGTAATAAGTTATGGACAGATACATTCTAAAACTAACACGGGTGTAAAGCTGCAAGATGATTTATTTAGATTTGTAAGTCCGTCATATATTGAAAGGAATGCTGAATCGCTGGTACATTCTGGGGACATAATTGTTGCTGACACATCGGAAGATACTGACGGCTGTGGAAACTGTGTTCATGTTGATCGTGAAATGCAATTATTTGCTGGATACCATACTATTATTTTAAAGGCATTAGAACAAGATGATAACAAGTATTTAGCTTATCAGATGAAAACGGATCCTTGGAGAAGTCAAATTAGATCGAGAGTGTCCGGAGTTAAAGTATTCAGTATCTCCAGAAAAATACTATCGGATTCGCTCGTAGTATTTCCCCCTCTTTCCGAGCAATCCCGCATCGCAGCTTATCTCGACTACCACTGTGCGGAGATCGACCGCATAATGGAGCAGACACGGGTAACCATTGAGGAATACAAGAAGCTGAAACAGTCCATCATCACCGAGGCTGTGACCCATGGTGTGCGTGGGCCGAGAAAGATGAAGGACAGTGGGGTGGAATGGATTGGGGAGATCCCGGATGAGTGGAACTGTAAGCCAATCAAATATGTTGCGATCTTTCAGCCTGCTTGTGTTGTATCGAACTTGACAGAGGATTCAGAAATCACATATATGCCTATGGATTGCTTGAAAAATGGTTATTATGTTGAAAATTCAAGTAGATATGGTTTGCTGGCTTCTTCACTGACTCAATTTGAAGAGGGCGATATTGCAATGGCTAAAGTAACGCCATGCTTTGAGAATGGGAACATAGCTATCATGGAAGGCTTACACTCTGGATTTGGCATGGGCAGTTCCGAATTGTTCATATACAGACCTTATGCAGTATTGGCCAAGTATTTGCTGTATTGGCTTCAAAATGACCTATTTAAGCAATCAGCATGTGCAACTATGACTGGCACTGGTGGATTGAAACGTGTTTCCCCTTATTTTGCAAAACACAGTCATATTGCAGTCCCTGATCAATTAGAGCAGCAACAAATCATAGACTATTTAGCATTTATTTGCGGTGAAGTCGATCGCCTGATCGACTCCAAGCAGCAACTCCTCACCGAACTGGAAGCCTACAAAAAGTCCGTGATCTACGAGTATGTAACCGGGAAACGGGAGGTACCGCAGTAAATTGGCGTCTCTTACGCCCAAAGCAGAAAAACGGTTGACAGGAATTCCGGATGTTTGTCAAAACTACAAAGGCCATGAATGTCAGTGTTGGTAAAACAGATTTAACAGGCTCAGTTTGGAAGATGAAATCTTGTTGTGGAGTGCTTTCAAGGAGTTGCCATATGCGGAAATGTCCTAAACCTTGTGGGGGAGATTGCATTCCGTGTGAGCTTGTTGTGTTGAACAAAGGTACCTCATACTTTGAAATGAAAAATCAGGAAGAGCAGGAGAAAAAGAAGGAAAAGTGCCCGGATAGAAGACACGATCGAATGCTGACTCTTATGGGTCGATCAGTGAATTTTCTGTCGGGCCTGCTCTTGAAGCTCGTCTGTATAGGAGGTTTGAATGTCAGTTACTGATACCACAGAAAAGCGCTTTGAGAGCGATATCGAAGCATTCTTCTTATCATCGT
The DNA here is from genome assembly GCA_017626895.1 of Clostridia bacterium. Taxonomy (GTDB): domain Bacteria; phylum Bacillota; class Clostridia; order Christensenellales; family Aristaeellaceae; genus Ventricola. The sequence goes on from JAGAHV010000060.1 coordinate 6,489, forward strand.
CAGGCGGATACACTCATTGTGACGATGTGTATGACCCGAAGCTCGGTCTTTATCCGGATGTGCTTTTGCGTTTTATTCAGGAAAGCCAGCCCAGGGAATGGCAGCGTTTTGTGAACATGAATGCGGTGGATCCGGAGCGAAAGTTCTGTGTTGCATTCAACAACGCATGCGACATGGACGGCATCCTGTACGTGCTGCGCCACGGCTTTAAGCACCGGGGAGTTGCCTTTCGAGTCTGCTACTTTATGCCGGAATCCAGTCTCAATGAAAAGGCAATGGAAGATTATCGAAAGAACATCTTCCACTGCATCCGGCAATGGCATTACAGCGCGGAGAATAACAACAGTGTGGACATGATCCTCACGGTGAATGGCATCCCGCTTTTTGCCTTTGAGCTGAAAAATCAGTTCACCGGGCAGAGTGTGGAAAACGCCAAACAGCAATGGAAGTCAGCCCGTGATCCGCGGGAACTCTGCTTCCAGTTCAACAAACGGATTCTTGCGTTTTTCTGTGTGGATCTGTCCGAAGCATGGATGACCACCAGACTGGCCGGCGAGAAAACGGTTTTTCTGCCGTTCAATCAGGGCAGCAACGGCGCCGGCAATGATGGCGGCAAAGGCAACCCGCCCAGTCAGGACGGTTATCCAACTGATTATCTGTGGAAGACCGTGTTCAATGCCGACAGCATGATGGACATCGTGCAGAAGTTCATCAGTCAGCAGGAAGGCCGACTGATTTTCCCGCGGTATCATCAGCTGGATGTGGTTCGCAAGCTGATGGCGCATGTCAAAGCGCATGGTGCCGGGCATAACTATCTGATCCAGCACAGCGCCGGCTCTGGCAAGTCGAACTCCATTGCATGGACCGCATATCGCCTCGCATCGCTTCATGATGAGAATAACCGGGCGATCTTTTCCAGCGTGGTTGTGGTCACTGACCGGCGTGTGCTGGATGCACAGCTGCAGAATACAATCTCCGGTTTTGATCATACACTGGGCAGTGTCGAGGTTATCGGAGAGGACAAGAACTCCGGCGACCTTCGGGACGCTATCAACAATGGCGTAAGGATCATTGTCACCACGCTGCAGAAGTTCCCGGTCATCTATGAACAGGTGGATGCTGCCAATGGCCGGAACTATGCCATCATCTGTGATGAGGCACATTCCTCTCAGACGGGTTCCAGCGCCATGAAGCTGAAGACAGCCCTGGCGGATCTGCGGGATGCGCTGCAGGAGTATGCGGAGATTGAGGGGATTGAAGAGGAAAAGGTTGATCCCCAAAATAAACTTGTTCGTGAGCTCATTGCCCACGGGAGACATAAGAATCTGTCCTTCTTTGCGTTTACGGCGACACCAAAGGATACCACGCTGGAAATGTTCGGCGAACAGGACAAAAACGGACAGTTTCATCCGTTCCACATCTACAGTATGCACCAGGCCATTGAAGAAGGCTTTATTCTGGATGTGCTGCAGAACTACATGACGTATAAAACCTGCTTCAAAATTGCCAACTCGACGCCGGATAACCCGGAGGTCCCTGCCTCCCGGGCGAGTAAGGTGATCAGGAAATATCAGCAGCTTCATCCGGAGAACATTCTTCAGAAATCGGAAATCATTGTTGAAACCTACATGAATACCACCCGGGGAAAGATCAACGGACGGGCAAAAATGATGGTGGTTACCGCATCCAGACCGGCAGCAGTGCTCTTTTTCAAGGCAATCAAACGTTATGCGGAGGATCAGGGGTACGGGGAAGTGAAGCCGTTGGTGGCATTTTCCGGCGAGGTCATTCTGGATGAGGAACCCTACACCGAGTCCGGGCTGAATGTACGCCCGGATGGCAGTCATATCTCCGAAGCACAGACGAAACAGGAATTCCATGACAACTTCAATATCCTGATCGTCGCGGAGAAGTATCAGACAGGATTTGATGAACCGCTGCTCCACACCATGATTGTGGACAAGAAACTTCGCGGGGTGAAAACGGTTCAGACGCTTTCCAGACTGAACCGCACATGTCCCGGCAAGAATGACACATTCATACTGGATTTTGCCAACGAGAAAGAGGATGTACAGGAGGACTTTCAGTATTTCTATCATGAGACCTTCCTGGAGGATGAAGTTAACACGGATCTTCTGTACAAAGTGCAGCGTGAGCTCCGCAATTTCGGTATTTATGGGGATATGGACATTCTTCATCTCTGTGAGGTTTATTATGCCCGCGGAGCTCAGGGCGGCAGTGCGCAGGGCATGCTGGCAAGCCGTCTGCTGCCGGCGGTGGAACGTTACAAGCAGAAATCCAGTGATGAGCGTTATCAGATCCGCCGAACGATGCGGAATTTCTGTAAATGGTATCGCTATGTCATTCAGGTTGTCCGGATGTTCGATAAGGACCTGCATCAGGAATATGTTTATTGTTCGTTCCTGGTGGGGATGCTTCCGGCGGAAACGGTGGACATGGAGAATATCGAGAAGATGCTGAAGCTGGAAATGTACAGACTGGAGAAGACGTTTGAGGGGGATATCAGCCTCAGTGAAGGAGATGGCGTGTATTCACCGGCAGAACCAAAGGGCCGGGTCAAACCCGAAGAAAATAATCCGCTGGATGAGATCATCGAGCGGATCAACGAACGATATAAAGGCAGCTTCAGTGATGCTGACAGGGCTATGATCAGCGCTCTGGCTGAGAAGCTGCGCAAAGACAGCCGCCTGGCCAACATGGCTGCTTCCTCAGACCCGCGGATTTTTGCAGAGAGCATTTTTCCTGCAGCTTTCAGTGATGCTGCGATGGCAAGTTATATGGAATCCCAGGAAACATACAGTTCCCTGTTCGAGGACCAAAGCAAGTACAAGGCAATCATGAGCACTCTTGCCGATATTCTGTATCGCGAGATGCGTAAACCGGGCAGCAAGAAAAAAACGCTGTGACAGAAAGTTATTTGAGAAAATGGTCAAGGGCTTCACAATTGGATGACGAGTGCCTGAAAGGAAATGCCGGAGGAAGCTGCCGGAAAGAACTTCCTGCACGTATTCGGGATATTCGTTTCTCTGAGAAGATGCTGTATCGACAGTGTTTGATTTATATGCCGCCAGTTTGGTCGATGATCCCAAAAGCCTGGCGTACCCAAAGGGGCAAACTGCTGATAACTATCCGGAGTTCCTTGACCCAATGGCTTAAATCGGTTATCATTGCAATGAGCTTGAAGAAGGCTTAAGGAAGGCGTCCCACAGCCTATATTCCAAGGGTGGAACATGTTGGAAGGTGTCTCGCCGCCTATATTCCAAGGGCGAAACATTGCGGAAGGCGTCCCACTGCCTACCCCCAAAGGTGGAACATGTTGGATTGAAGAAGGGGAGCAAGAAGCTGAACTTCATGGGCAACGAGATCGCCATGTTCCGGGAATGGGACGAGACCCGGGAGCCAGACTGGGATTTATTGAAAATGCCTGCGCACGACGCCTTCCTGCACTTCATGACGGCGCTCAACGACTGCTACGGGAAGAAACCGGCGCTGTGGGCTCTGGACGGCACCTACGACGGCTTCAAGTGGGTGGAATCTGTATCCGACAATCCCTGTGTGTTCGGCTACACCAAGACGGACGGCGAAGCGGTCGACCTGATCCTGCTCAACTTCTCTGACCAGGAAGCGGCGCTTGTGTTCGACGATGAAAACGAATACACAATGCTGTTGAACACAGGCTGGGAGGAATACGGTGGTCAGGAAAAGAAAGTGGTTTCAGATTATATGCCCTCGGTCCTCGCGCCTTTCAGCGGAATTCTGCTCAGGCGCATGGATCGGGATTGAAAAGATAAAAAGCGCGTGTGGCCATAATCGGTCACGCGCGTTTTTTTCATCAGCTCTTGCGGTACTTGTGTGCCGAAATGCCGACGTGCTTTTTGAACAGTCGGTAAAAGTAATTCTCATCAGTAATTCCGACGACAGCGGCAATCTGTAAACGATGTCCTTGATCTGCCCTGGCATGGCCTGCTGGGCGTGCCGGTAGGCGTCACTTGTGGTGATGATGGATAAAAGCAGGCTCGTAAGCAGCGTGGATACCTGTACTTCGCGGTAGGGACTGATCTCAGTATAGGCGTTGAGCAGCTTGAGCAGCTGCCGATGAAAGTTGACAGAGGCGTTCATGTGAAACGTGAATCCACTTTCCCGCGTGTATTCCTGATAGAGGAAAGCGGCGGGGGCACCCGCGAAATGGAGCACACAGTGCTTCCAGCGAATCGCTGGGGCTTTCTCGCATCTTTCGGCAGCACCTTTTTGCACTGTACGTACTGCTTGACGTCGTTATGCTTCTGCCGATGCACAAACACCTTCAGTGCAGAGGCGTCGATGCCCAACTGAGCTGATATTTCCTTGTACTGCTTGCCCGCTACCCGCATGTCCAGAATCGTTCTCTTCTCTTTCTCCGCCAACGAAAAAACCTCCTCTCGCCTGGTAGCAGCGAGAAGAGGCAAAAAGGGATGTTTATAGTTGTTCCGGCGTTTTCTTTTAGCTGTCTTGCCTGAGCGCAGTGGACTTCGGCATGGCTGTCAAGCCCCTTCGGGAAAGCTGTGACGCTCGCTGCGCTCTGTTTTTTCCCGGACTCGTTTTGTCATGACAGTTCGTGGAAGCAGAGCCCTGATCGCATCAGCTTTCCCAGACATCGAGGGATTTCTGGTTCTTCTTTCTTCCCAGGCAGATAAGAATTGCCACCGCGAACGCTAATACGAGAACCGCGGTCATGGAGGCTTCCACGCCGAATGCCACGTTATAGCAGAGACTGGTTCTGGCCGTGGCGGAATTAAGCTTGAAGATGGAGAAGTCATAAACCGTGCCGCTGTTCGGCAATCCGAAGATGAAATTCTGCGTGAAATTCCATGCCGCGTGCGCCGCCATCGCCATCCACAGAGAGTCAAGGTAATAGACCATGAGGCTGAACATCACGCCCGCCACATAGATACTGAGCACCGCCCAGATCGTAATCCCGGGGATCAGGCTATGCATGAGCATAAAGACGATGGGATTTATCAAAATGGCGACCCACGGATTCCTGTACCCCTTTCTGAGCCGCTGGTACAGCACGCCACGGCAGAGGAGTTCCTCTCCGCCGGACTGCACAAACACCGACAAGAAGACAAGCAGGAGCTTCAGCACCGGGAACGATGAAAAGCTGAGCTGAATATCCCCGTGAAAAACAGCGATGCCGACGCACAGGGCGTTCAGGCCCAGCCCGACGGGAAGCCCCCACAGCGCCATTTTCACGGTGTTTCCCCGCGGCTCCCTGCCGAACGCGCGCAGGATCGGCTTATCGGATTTGACGAGACTAAGGTAGATGAACGCAATGATCCAATACCCCAGAAATCCGAAGTTGGCCTCCAGAATCGTCAGAAACTCCGCGTTCCCCTCGTTTGAGAACAGATTGAAAATCATTCCTATGGGCATGGCGATGCCCGTTCCCACAAAAAACATCATGAAGAAAACGAGAATCGAAACGATCATCGAATCCTTCCAGGTATAGCCGTCCCGATGGAATCCCGCGAATAAGCCCTTCTTGTTTTCCATGTTTTGTCCTTTCTCCCTTTTGGGCGACTGCTGTCAAGTCCGTTGAAAAAATCACGCTTGCGCCTGCGGCCGCTGCGCTCAATAAGCTGTTAGTATTCTATCACAAAACTGGGATAGCTGTTTATCCCTAAAGAAGCAAAAAACCGGAGTATCGCCGTCTGCGTGTAATTATCAAATGAGGGCAAAAGAAAAGCGGTATGACGCCGCTTTTCCTTCCGGTCCAGCTATTTGTGCATCTTTTTCCGTCCTTCCCTTATTGTATACAGTTCAATTACCAGATGTCCACCCGATCCTCCGGAGCAAGATACATCCCGTCGCCCTCATGAATGTCATAGAGGTTCAGGAACTCGTCGAAGTGCTGGAGCACGATGTTGATCCGCAGGTAGTTCAGCGGGTGCTGATCTCCCAGCAGCTGGCGGGCAACCTCCGGCGTCATGACGCTCATGTAGTTGTCGGCATAGGCGCGGAAGAAAGCGTCGTAGTCGAACCCTTCCTCTATAAAGTGGTTCCAAAGTCAGAGGCAAAATTTAGACAGTCAGACCGCGAAAGTAAGGGGCCGGGAAACCAGCCCTTTACTTATGCTTAGTTTGAGTACATCCAGCCCATTTTTTCTCCGTTCCCGCAGTTAAAACCACTCTGTCGCTCATTCTTTCTCGATCCTGCAGGAGTGTCTCTTGTCATTCTCGTCTGTGTTCTTCGCATCCTTATCGGTATTAATGCTGACCAGAAGAAGGTTGTCATGATAATGCTCCAGCAACTGCGGATAGTTTCTCTTCCTGATCTGATCCGCCGCCGTTCTGACCGTCCTGTTAGTTTTCAGTTCGATCAGCAACGCCGGCTTTTCCGGGTGCTTCGGCGAGGGGAGATATACGATGTCCGCATAGCCCTTCCCGCTGTCAAGCTCATGTATGACCGTATAGTATTTCTGTGCCGCATAATAAGCCGTTTTCACCGCATATGACAGGGCTGCCTCAGAATTATAGGTCTTATTCTCAGCCGTGTCATGGAACCACTTCATCAGCTCCGCTACCCGGTCTTCCTTCTGCTCCCAGGTTGCTTTAAGAAGCTCCACTGACTTCCAGTAGGCACGGAATGTCAGCCCCCACTCTTCTGATTTCGTGGAGGTCTTGAACTCGTCCAGTATCTCCTTATTCGGGATATGGACCTCCTCACTCTCCCTGTCATACTCCAGATAGCCTAGATGTATCAACATGGTCAAGATGTCATCCCTGTTGTGAAAGGTAGTCATGTCGTTCTGGTAGGTGGAAACATCCACCTTCACTCCGCTTCCGTCCATCATCAGCGCCACTGCATCCTTCAAGCCGTCAAAATCCGCTCTGATATACTCCGCAAGCGCCTCATAATTCTCCGTCTTATTCCAGTAGTTCTGGATGATTCCCGTGGAAACGGCTTTTACCACGGACAGGGGACTGTAGATGGAATATCTCATTTGTTCGTGTTCCTTCCCACTTGCATTTTGCAGCTCATATCCGGGATCCGGAGGAACCACGTCACTTACTTCATACCCATCATACCATTCCTTTATTTTTTCATATGCCCTGCCATATTTTGTGCAGAGCTCCCGAACCTCCATCTCCGTAAATCCCGTATAGGGTGCAAGCTGCATGGGGGAAATGATGGAGTATTCACCAAACATGTTTAAGGCGGAATGCTTTCCGTACTTCTTGATTGGCAGAATTCCGGTCATATATGCCAGGGCTATATAATCCTTATCCTTCATCCAGTCCCGCAGGAAGTCCAGATATAGTTTCTGTCCGTCCCTGTCCTCTTTTCGCTCCCGGAAGACCGCATCCCACTCGTCGATGATGAACACAAAGGGGATCCCGGTCTTTCTGTAAAATCTGTCCATGCTGTAGGCCAGATCTTCCGGATCATATTTCACTTCAGGATACTCCTCCGACAGATCAGTCAGTATCCTGGAGGACAGCATTTTCAGTGACTCCTCCACCTTCTTATTTTCCTTAATGAAATCCGTCATGACAACCCTGATCACATCAAAGCGGTTCAGGTATCTGTCCCAGTTTTCAACCCCGGCAACCTTCAGCCCGCTAAAGAGTGCCCTGCTGTCTCCTCTGCCATAGTAGGCACAGAGCATGTTGGCAGCGATGGTCTTGCCGAATCGCCTGGGGCGGGTCACGCTTACATATTTCTGTTCCGTCCGCAGCACCGCATTCAGATAACGGATCATTTCTGTTTTATCCACATAGATTTCAGAGTTTACCGCCTCTGAAAACTTTACCTCTCCAGGATTCAGATAAATACCCATAAGCGTATCCCCTGATACTCAAATTTCGCCTCTATCTTAAAAATCCGAAGCACAAGCCATCCATCTCCGGCCTGTTCGGTGATAAGGATTCCTTTCAAAATAAATGGAACAATTTCAGCAACTTCAGATAGAAAATACTTGCAATAGCAGCATTATGTAATTGAGCATAACAAAAAGCAAGTTGATCCAATAATTTAGACGAGAATCCTTAGTAACCTCTCTCCATGTAAGGGAGGCCTTCAATTGCTTTGTAGCCTCCATGTATTCATGTCCTCTAGGTCTTCCGGCTTTACAACCTGCTCACCTATAAATATCAGCACATTGATGATGTCCGAGAAGACGCTCGGATGTGACAGGATGATTTACTCAGTATTATCTTGTCTCTGCCAATCCTCCCCATCAAAGGCTACTTAAATAGATGGACACACCATAGCAAGTATACCTAAAGTGTAGTCGATTCCCGGCTGAAAGTCAAACACTATCCCAACACCTCCAACCATTTTAAGCAGTTTTTATGTGCTGAATTACCTGCGCTGAATTACCTGCGCTGAATTACCTACCTGTTCAGGATTTTTCTATGCTCTTAAAAATGTGCCGGATTTGACCATTTGGCGACAGGCGACAGGGGAATCCCTTTTGCTCTTTGGGGATGAACCCCCTGTCCTCTCCGGCAGGAATTCGCGGAATGATCGGCATTCGCCTGAAAATCTGGAATTTCAGGCAAATGCCTGATGGAATAAACGAATCGCGAACGGCGTCAGTACGAAGCGTACGAACCGGTTTGCCTGCGCCGAATCGCTGTATTTCGCTTTGGGAATCAGACTGTTCAATCCGGCTCCAATGGATGAGCGGTGCAAGGCCGGACAGATGTTCATGTTCTCTTCTTTATGAGCCGCAGCCTGGTCTTTCGGCGCCGTGGCTTTTCTGATGCTCATACCTGAGACCGATTACACAAAGGAGCGGGGCAGTATGATTATCCGTCTGCGGCCCGCCTACCTGGAAACACGGAGCGTGGCAAACATACACTGAAGGCGAATTTTACAGATGGTGGAAGTGCAGAAACGACATTTACAATTGCACCTGCATCCGTGAAAGCAGAGTCTCTGCCGCAGACCGGCGACAACAGCAGACTGTTGTTGCGGATTGGCCTGGTAATCAGCAGCATGGTAGCTGTGTGCGTCTTCGCTAAGAAAGAGAGCTTGATCGTCAGATCAGAGGAGGAGCTCCTCTTTCTTTTTACCAGGGAAGCAGTTGACTATAGGTTTCGAGTTTACAGATTTTGGTTTTTTCCTGATTGATGAGCCGTATCTGAAGTACCTGCACGACATTGACGAGGGTCAGAAAGATCCGACTGCAGATCAGTTTTTCATAATCAGAAAGCCCAGTCACATTTCTGTCTGATGTCTCAGCTTTGTACATCAGACAGGGTATGACTGGGCTTTTTCTCTTTCTGTCCGTTTTTTTCGATGCCTGAAGTAGAGCAGGCAGAAGCAGCTGTTGTCGGCTGGATTAATGAACGATTGGTTGAGACCGGAATGTCTCCTCCATGGTATGCCAGCCAAGGACGGCACATTTGACCCGGGCGGGCATGTGTGAAATGTCCTGCAGTGCTCCGGCTTCCTCGAGTTCTTCCAGTTCGGAATCAGAGACCGTTTCCCGGATCATTTTCATGAAGAGACTGCACAGGTGCAGGGCATTTGTCTGGTCTTTCCCGATGATCAGGTCCAGCATGATATCCGCGCTGGCCTGGGAAATGGCACAGCCATCACCGGTAAACGATCCGTCCTGGATGATCCCTGCATCATTGACCAGCAGATGCAGGGTGATCTGGTCCCCACAGCTGGGATTGACGCCGCGCAGCGTCAGATTGGCATTTGGCAGCTCATGCTTATGGGCAGGATGATGATGGTGGTCCATGAGACTATCGTTGTAAAACGGTTTAATCGGCATAACCCATTGCACCTCGAATTTCAGATAAGATGTTAAGGAACGCGTCAACGTCGGCCTCTGTATTGTAGAACATGAGACTGGCACGGCAGGTGGCGTTGATTCCCAGGTAGTCATGCAGCGGCTGGGCACAGTGATGGCCTGCCCGGATGGCAATGCCGTGATCGGCCATGATAGCGGAAACGTCATGGGGATGAACCCCGTCAATCGTGAAGGTGACAAGCCCGTGATGCTGTTCCGGTTTTGGTGAACCGATGATCTGTACATGGGGAATGTCGGCCATTCCGGTCATGAGGCGTCTGGTCAGCGCAGATTCGCGGGCCATCATCGCATCAAATCCGACTCGGTTATAGTAGGCAATGGCCTCACCCAGAGCAAGGGCGCCGCCGGTATTGACGGTTCCTGCCTCAAACTTCTGGGGAAGCGGCGCCCATGTGGCGCCCTCAGTGGTTACCTCTTCAATCATCTCGCCGCCGGTGAGGAAAGGAGGCAGGCAATTGAGCAGGTCTTTTTTGCCGTAGAGAACGCCGATGCCTGTTGGGCCGAGCATCTTATGTCCCGAAAATGCCAGAAAATCAACATCCAGTTCCCTGACGTTGATCGGAATGTGGGGGACGCTCTGGCATCCGTCCGCCACGACAAGCGCATTCCGGCGATGGGCAATCTGCGTAATGGTCCGCAGGTCATTGATCTGTCCGAAAACGTTGCTCATCTGGGTGATGGCAACCAGCCGGGTACGGTCGGTCAGGGCTTGTTCAAGGTCATCCGGATGAAACAATCCTTCCCTGGAACAGGTAAGATAGCGGACACGGGCACCGGTGCGTCTGGCCATCTGCTGCCAGGGAATCATGTTGCTGTGGTGCTCGGTAATTCCCACGAGGATTTCATCCCCGGCATGAATCAGTGCATTTCCGGCACAATAGGCAACCAGGTTGAGACTTTCTGTTGCATTTCGGGTGAAGATGATTTCCTCGCTGGAACCGGCATGAATAAAATCCCGTACCAGATTCCGGGCGTGTTCGTAATCATCGGTTGCCTGGACGGAGAGCGGATACAGGCCGCGGAAAGGGGAGGCCTTTTGAAGCTGCTCGTAACGGTTCAGCCGGTCAATGACACAGGAGGGTGCCTGTGAGGTGGCCGAATTATCCAGATAAACAAGGTCGGGGTTCTGTGCAAAAAATGGAAAATCCTTACGGAAATTGTCCGGGGATTCAAGCATGGTTGTCCTCCTCTTTAGGCCTCAAGGTCGGTCGTTTGCCGGAGCTGTTTTTGTCTGAGGCCTGGATTTGACAAACTGTCGCTGCGCGACAGGACAACTCCTCTTTAGGCCTCAAGGTCGTTCTGCTGCCGGGGCTGCTCTGTTTGTGGCCTGAATTTGAAAATCTGTCGCTGTGTAACGGGGCGATTTTTCCTTGCGCTGTTTATGCGCAGGAACGGCGCTGTCCCGGCCGGGGTTGTCAGTCAGATGGACAAAGGCCGTTCAGTCAGGATTTTCATCAAGCCTTTGCTGCAGCCACTGCACGGTTTCCGAATCCGGAATTCGCCTGAGAGCAGATTTGAGCCGGGCGGCCGTGAGAAGACGGATAATATCCTCTTTGGAAGGGCCGCGGGACTGCAGGTAATAGAGCAGTTCATCGGATAGCCGGCCGATACTGGCCCCATGATTGCCCTGGACATTTTCCTCGCTGCACAGGATGACCGGAACGGTCTGATTGTGTACCTCGTCGGAGAGGAGCAGGACATCTTCTGTTTCCTCACCAACGGATCCGGCGGCGCCTCGTAAAAATTCAATGGTCCCCCGGAAAACTTTTTTGCATCGGTCATTGAGGCTTCCCTGGGCGAGAATCCGGCTCTCTGATTTCTGTCCGGCATGCGTGATGACCCAGTTCAGATCCAGTTCGTGGTCAGCCCGGCACTGGTAATGGATGGCGGCATCAAGACTGCTTCTGTTCCCGCGAAGGAAGATATTCCCGCCGAGGATATTTCCGGCACCGCCAAGGACGATCTGAGTGACATCGATCTTTGCGTCTTCCTGAGCATCTGCCGCCAGAGAGACGGCGGTTTTTTCCTGGGAATTCCCGTCCAGAATCTGGACAATCGTGACATGGGAATCTGCTTCGGCAAGAATCTGCACATCCTCAAGAATCTGTCCATCCGGGGAGGAGGAGGCGAGACAGCGGGTGATCAGGATAAGATGAGATCCCCGGGCGGCACGGAGGGAAAGACGCCGGACCTGACCGGGAAACAGGGTGTCCCGGATCAGCAGGGGTTTCTCTGGCAGCGAGGAAAATCGTTCGGCCCTGGGCAAAATCTCCTCAATGAGACGGGTGAATGCGGCCCCGGCACTGCCTGTTACGGAGAAATCTGCGGGGACAACCGGATAATAGTCGCCTTCTGTCTCAACGGGCCGGGCATGACAAAGGGATGAGGGATCCGGTGACAGGGTGGTATGATTGATTCCAAGCTTGTTCCATGTCGGGGATGGAATCCGGTTAATCTCGATACTGTTCATATGATAACTCCTTTAAGAGAGCCGCAGCTGGGTCTTTGGGCACCGCGGCTTTTCCGGTGCTCAACCTTGACAAATCGACGCTGCGCGCCGAGCCCGATCCTCTCATCCAATGGAGCCTTTCATCTCAAGCCGGATCAGGTTGTTCATTTCGACAGCATATTCAAGAGGCAGTTCCTTTGAAACGCTGTCTGCAAAGCCGCTGACGATTCTGGCCCGCGCTTCCTCTTCGGAGAGACCACGGCTCATCAGGTAAAAAATCGCCTCATTGCTGATCTGTCCGATGCGCGCCTCGTGACCGATTTCCGCGTTGGCGGTGTTGATATTGAGAACGGGGATGGTATCGGAGCGGGACTGGTCATCCAGCATCAGGGATTCGCAGTTAGCGGTCGATTTGCTTCCGGTGCCGGCAGGTGTGACGGTTACCGCGGAACGATACGTACTGATTCCGCCGGATTTGGAGATGGATTTTGCATGGATGACGGAGGCTGTGTCAGGTGCACTGTGCACGACCTTCATTCCGGTGTCCAGGTTTTGTCCGGCACCCGCAAAGGTGATTCCGGTATAGGTCATTTTTGCTTTTGCCCCGGCGAGAATGGTCGTGGGGTACAGATAGGAAACATGGGAGCCAAAGGAGCCGGATACCCATTCCATGAGGCCGCCTTCTTTTACAACGGCCCGTTTTGTGTTGAGATTGTACATGTTTTTCGACCAGTTCTCGATGGTCGAGTAACGAAGATGCGCATTCTTTTCCACATAGAGCTCGACGCAGCCGGCATGCAGGTTGGCGACGTTGTATTTGGGAGCGGAACACCCTTCAATGAAGTGAAGGGAGGCACCCTCGTCGACGATGATCAGGGTATGCTCAAACTGACCGGCTCCGGGGGCATTCAGGCGGAAATAGGACTGAAGCGGGATATCGACGGAAACCCCTTTGGGGACATAGACAAAGGATCCGCCGGACCAGACGGCACCGTGCAGGGCGGCAAATTTATGATCTGTACAGGGAACCAGATGCATAAAGTGGGAACGGATCATTTCGGCATACGGACCGTGAAGCGCGCTTTCGAGATCCGTGTAAACGACTCCCTGAGCAGCGACTTCCTCACGAACATTGTGATAGACAATTTCACTGTCGTACTGTGCGCCGACGCCGGCCAGAGAGTCCCGCTCGGCCTGAGGAATCCCCAGGCGTTCGAAAGTTTCCCGGATTTCACCGGGAAGCTCGTTCCATTTGGGGGTCATGCCGGAATGCCCGGGACGGATATAGGTGATGATGTCCTCCATATGGAGTCCGGAGATGTCCGGGCCCCAGTCGGGAACGGAAAGACGGTGATACTGTTTCAGACTGTGAAGCCGAAAATCCCGCATCCAGTCCGGGTCGCCCTTTTCCCTGGAGATCTCAAGAACGATGTTCTCATTGAGTCCCTGGTCTACCTTGAAATAATTGTCCTCGGCGTATCGAAAATCGTACCGGCTGTGACTGATTTCATCCAGATAGGTCTTCTCGTTCATATTCGTCCTCTATTGCAGGCTGAGATATCGCTCAAAGCCGTGTGTATTAATCTCATCGATGAGGGAGGCATCTCCCTCATGGACAATGTGTCCTTCTGCGAGAATGTGAACCCGGTCCACATGGAGGGATTCGAGAATGCGGGTGGAATGGGTGATGATCAGCAGCGTATGTTCTGCGTCTTCCATGTATCTTGCGACACCGTGGCTGACGGCCTTGACCGCGTCAACATCCAGACCTGAATCGGTTTCATCCAGAATCGCCAGCTTCGGATTCAATGTCAGCATCTGGAGAATTTCGGCTTTCTTTTTTTCGCCGCCTGAGAAACCGACATTGAGATCCCGGTCCAGATAGGACTCATCCATGGAAAGGTCCTGAAGGATGCCGGACAGCTGTTTTCGGAATGCCCAGAGCCGTTCGTGGGTATTGTGGGTCAGATCGTAGGCACTTTTAAGAAAACTGAACAGTGAAATCCCCGGAACTTCCAGCGGATTCTGAAAAGAAAGGAAGATGCCTGCCTGCGCCCGCTGGTCAACAGAGAGGGGGAGGAGATCCATTCCGTTAAAAAGCATTTCTCCATCCGTAACGGAATAAGCCGGATTTCCCATGATGACGTTGCCAAGGGTGGATTTGCCTGCACCATTTGGTCCCATGAGAACATGAACCTCACCGGGGGCGAGTTCAAGAGAGATACGATGTAAAATCGGCTGTTCATTGATCTGAACATTCAGATTGCGGACAGTGAGCAGAGGGGACACAAAAATACCTCCTTTATGAGCCGCAGCCTGGTCTTTCGGCGCCGCGGCTTTTCTGATGCTCATATTTGGCAAACTGCCGCGGTGGCGGCAGGCCCTCTCCTTTGTGAGCCTCTATGCTGGTCTTTCGCCGGAGCGACTTTGTTCTGGCCCAAATTTGACATACTGTCGCTGTGCGACAGGCCAATTCGAATTGACAGGCCATGCGGTAATCATACTAATCCTATAGGAAAAGCGTGTATAGTATACTGCCTTTCACTGGAATGTGCAAGCTTTTTTGAAAAGAAATCGGAAATCCGTTTTGCCACGGGGACTTGTTGCGTGCCTCACAGCGGGGCTTTTGCCTGAGTTTCTTTGGTTGGGGGATGGGACTGAAAAATCTGTCGCTGCGAGAGCCATTCTTTCCTGCAAAAAAATAAATCACCTTTTGAAAACAGGATAAATGTGATATACTCCCTCATGCTCACCTTATTACAATTGGAGGACTGAATGTGGTAACGGAAAAACGTGTTTCTCAAATCAGACGGGTCATCGGTGATATTCTGCTTGCACTGGTTATTCTTCTCACCGTTAATGTAACCTGTGTGATGGTTAACAAAATGAATACGGTTGTGCTGAAAGCGCAGATTCAGGATGTGTTTAAGTACGAGCTTATCATATCTGACACTTCCCACTTAAAAAAATGGCAAGAATGCCCTAAATAAGCGGGGGTTGAGCCCATTTTTGGGCGTCAAAAAGCAAATAAGGCACAGATTTCCGACAGCATAACGCATCTCACACAAGAATGACCATCATTCTCAA
>JAGAHV010000061.1:0-29894 GCA_017626895.1 Clostridia bacterium
CGTTTATTCCGGAAGCATAATTAATGTACGGGTATTTCTAGGCTGTTGAAATTAGATTTGCAAATTTGCATAAGCTTTTATTATACACCCGAATTTGCAAAAGTCAATACTTTTGTTCATGTTAATATTTTACAGTTCCTATGGCTTTTTTAGAATACTGGATAATGCGACAATTGAAGATTTAACGTTGGAAGGGGAGTTTTCTTTTTCGGGAACATCATACATAGGTGGAATTGCCGGATATATCTCAGGGGGAAAACTAAAATCTGTTATTAATGATATCAGAATTTCTGGAACAGGTGTTTATGGTGGAATTTGTGGATATGCAAAAGGCGTTCTTGCTTTGGAAAATTGTGAAAATAAAGCTATAATTAAAGGATTATATGCTGGCGGTTTAATAGGTATGGTAAGTACTGGAAATATTTCAATAAAAGAAAGTAAAAACAACGGCAATTGCGAAGGAACATATTATTCTGGGGGCTTAGTAGGAATGAATTATGGGAGCAGTCTGATATTTGATTCCTGCAAAAATGAGGGGAGTGTTTCCGGAAATACTGTTGGTGGAATCACGGGTTATAATTACAGTGGACAGAGTCAGTACGACCTGTGCCAGAATAGTGGGTCTATTACCGGAAAACAAACAACTGGAGGGATTCTAGGCGGCTATAAGGCAAGTGGCCCTATCAGTTTTAAAGATTGCTATAATTCAGGCAACATAACTTCAGGCGGACACATAGGTGGAATATGTGGCTTCCTGATCAAAGGATTTACAAGTCATTGTATTAATACAGGAACTATAACCCAAACCAATCCCTGGGGAGGTTACTTTATTGGAGGCATTATTGGATGCAATGATGCGTCAACCATCATTAATTGCGCAAACTATGGGAATGTGAATGCTTCTGGAGATGCTTTTATTGGAGGAATTGCGGGAGGGAACGGATATTATGGAACTTATTTTAGTAGTGGAGGAACTGCGTATTCTTTAATTTACAATTCTTACAATTCAGGAAATGTAAGTGGACCTTCGAATTATGTCGGAGGTATTGCGGGAGCTCACGGATATCCTGGTCCTGTGATAGATAGTGAGTCCAGGGAGATTGTAATAGATAACTGTTATTCGAGAGGAATGCTCTCAGGATACGATGTATCAGGGATCGCTGGGAAATTATTCTTTGGAACCATTACCAATTCGTATTACCAAAAAACAGGAAATCAGCACGCCTTTTCGTATGGTTCTGATGGTGTGAAAACTGACGATATTCTCAAAAACATAGGTTTCATAGATGCGGGTGAACGTACTCTACCCACTGTTTACGAGAATGATTTTCTTACATATGAATATGATTCTGATGGAAATCAAATAGACTTTCCGATACAATCTGAGACTGTTCTTTTGACAAAACTGAGAGATATAAAGCTTCAACATGACGAGTATCTACCATGGGTTATTGCTCAGAATCATAATGATTTTTATCCTGTTTTTGGTATGCCTGTGACATTCTCAATCAAACCAAATGGGAATGAAGGATATGAAGAAATTCAGACTTCCATAGAATCATATAATCACGATGATTATGAACTTGGTGACCATGTCTACTATTTTGCTGATACAGATACAGTGAGTTTTGCTGCAAAAGAGAACACGGGTTTTAGATTCATAGAAGCAAAGTACGTTGATGGTGAGAAGTTTATCTCGGAGCAAACTGCAAGTGAAAACAATTTTTCATTCAAGATGGGAGCATTCCCAGTGGAGATTGAACTTTGGTATGATTCTCAGCAGATCGTCAGAATTGTCAAGATCTGGAATGACGCGAATTATGAGAGCAATCAACGTCCACTTACGTTAAACACACAACTTGTAATAGGATCTGTTGCACAGGCCGATGTGAATGGAAACACAGTATTCCAGCTAACAGAAGATCCAGACACACATGCATGGACTAAAACAGTATATCTTCCCGCCAAAGATTATTCCACTCTTCGGGCAACTGAGGAAGAGATACCCGGATATGAACAGGAAGACTATAGCCGTTCAACTGCATCTGATGGAACACTGATTTTTACCTTCACCAACAAGCGTACGGTTGTTCCTGTCGAAAACTATGTGGTTACGAAAGTATGGAAAGGAACGAATCCGGCAGGAAACAGGCAACTGCCGCGGCCTGAGATTACCGTGATTCTATTTGCGGATGGAGTTGAGTATGAGCGGAAGGTGATTCAGGCCGGTGCGGCGGATCCCGTTACTGTCAGATTTGATTCTATTCCCAAATATAAGGACGGAAACACACTGATCCAATATATGATCCGGGAAGAGATTACGGACTCTGACTGGGTTAAGGTGGGAGAAAACGAGTGGTACAGCCTGGACGGAATGGGAAAGTATACAGGCTATATTGAAAGCACATCGGCGGATGACGGCAATACAGAAAATCAGACGGATGAGATCAGAGAAACTGCCACCAATATCTATGCGGCATTGCAATCAACGACGTCAGCAGATGTTATCAAGCACTGGGAGGATCATCAGAATGAGAACAGCATCAGACCGGTCTGTGTTAAGCTCGGACTGTTTTTACCGGGTGCAGCGGATCCTCTGGCAGCCGTTACACTGAAGGGTGCAGAAAATGCTGATGCGTGGAATGGAACGTTTAACGAACTTCCTCTCTATGATGAAAGCGGACGTATAATCGATTACAGCACATGCATTGTCATGGAGGCTTATCCTGAAACGTATCATGACGATGGAACCCCGGCAACCTGGGGAGCGTGGATAGATGACGGCGAACAGGTACTCGTTGAAAAGGACGGCATGACCTATACCTACGATTACTCGGCTGCAACGCCATGATAAGAAATGAAAGGAGTATGCAGAATGAAGAGGATTATCCTGCTTACACTACTCTTTTTATTCACGTCCGCTTCTGCTGAAATCCTTACCATCTGGGATGATGTGAATAACCTGGACGGCACAAGGCCTGCCGGGGTAATCTACCGGATAAATGGGGATGTTGTAGATCCGGATAATCCGCCGTCTGACTGGCAGTCGATAACCGCCGATACCATACCGGGGTATACGGTTACCGGTCCATTGCTTCAGAGCAGTCATATCATCTTCATTCACCGTCACAAACCGGAAAAGAAATCATTTTCCGTCACCAATGCCCTCCGGTATTCCACGCTCACGATAGCCATGAATGTCACGGATGCGGATCCGGATGAAGAATTTCGTGTGAGGCTGAAATTTAGCCTCCAGGGGGAATTCAAATGCGTGACAGGTGATACGGAAAGTATGGTAGGAGAAGGCTCGGTTTTAAATCTGCTTGCAGGTCAGACCGCCGTGATCACGCTCCCGATTGGCACCCAATGGTCAACAGAACTGGAGGAAAAGGTACGATATAAAACAACGGTGGCGGTCAATTCGGGTGAACCGAAGGCGGCGTATACGGCTGTCGGTGTAACAGGAAACTTCGGGACAACAGTTACCTACATCAACACACCTTTCACTACATCCTTTTCCGTCACTAAACGCTGGGACGGTGTGGTGGGAGGACAAATCACTCTTCAACTTTTTGCCAATGGTGTACTGGTTGAAGCAGACTTTTCCCGGGTGAGTAACAGGTACACGGCGGAAGCCCTCCCAGTCTACGATTATGATGGGAAACCAATTATTTACACGGCGACGGAAGAGTATATGGAAGGATATCTGACCGCCTATGTCAACTATGGACCGTATGCGGGAGAGGCACGATTCCTCTATGACGGCGGTACGGTAATTAACCGGGAGGTTGCGGAATTCCGCGTGTATAAGGAATGGGTAGGAATAGAAGGGGAACCGCCCGAAATCAGTCTTCATCTGTATGATAAAGACGGCGAACTGTCGGCCAAACCGATTCTGCGGGATAACTGGTACATCTGGAAACTTCCGATTGCCTTTAAAAACCGAATCCCGGATTGTTATGTCCTTGAAGAACCGATGAGAGGATTTGTGACGGAGTACCTGCGCAACGGAGAGTTGACGGATCGTGCCCGCAATGGAGATACGATCCGAAATACGACAGTTCCGTCGACGGGAGACCAGCATCCGATCTTGTCCTGGCTGATTGTTCTTGCAGTTGCCGGCTTCGGCTTTACGGTGTGTAGAAGCCGAAAATGGGGAAAAAGATAGTGAATACACACTTTCATTACGCCGGCTTGTCCGGCGTTTCTTTTTCTGCTGTGTTTAGTCGGCAGTTCTCCCAGCTTTCGTTGTCCACCTGTCCACCTGTCCAGCTTCTAGACGCCCAGGCACACAGACACCCAAGCTCCGGTCATTAATTGTATTTCAGGCTCCTGTCATCTTCGCTGCCCCTGATTCTGTTCCTCGCCTCCTCCGTTGCTTGCTCCTTGTTTTCCACCTCTCCTCAAAGCTTTCCTCAAATCTCCCTGCACCTTTGTGTACTTTATTCCCACCATAGTCGGAACCTGTTTCCAGCCATGGTCTGAAACCAAAATAACGTATAGTGCGGCCGGCCTTGGCTGACCTGGGAAAAACAATGCTGGACCGTAGGTCGTTTGTGTGATACAATCATGCAGATTTAATGGGGTCTGAAATTAGAGCGGGCCAGGACATGAAGGCGCACGCAGAGAACCGTTCAGGACCGGGATGTGGAGGACAGAAAATGAGGTATGAAGAGGCCGCGTTTGCCTATCTGAATGAACTGATTGAGCATCGCCGGAATCTGCACCGGATTCCCGAACTGGGAAATCAGGAAGTGGAGACGAAAAAGTATCTCCTTGAATGCCTGTCACGTTTTCAGCCGGATGAACTGACGGAGATGCTGGATACCGGTATCCGCTGTGTATTCAGGGGAAACGGAACCAAAGAGGCGATTGCCTTCCGTGCGGATATGGATGCCCTGCCGGTTGAGGAACCGGAGGGGTGTGCGTTCCGGTCAGAACATGAGGGAAAGATGCATGCCTGCGGGCATGATGGTCATATGGCCATGCTGCTGACGCTGGCGCATTTTCTTTCCGAACACCGGGATCTGCCGCGGGATGTGGTGCTGATTTTCCAGCCGGCGGAGGAGACGACGGGCGGCGCGGACCGGCTGGTCAGGGCCGGGGTTCTCCGGAATCCGGATGTCCGGGAGATTTACGGACTGCACATGATGCCGGATGTGCCGCTGGGGACGATTGCCTGTGTGAAAGGGCCTATCATGGCCTCTACCTGTGAGATTGATGTGCACTTTAAGGGGCGGGCCAGTCATGGTGCCTCGCCGCACCTGGGGCGGGATGCCATCATGGCGGCTGCCTATTTTCTGACGGAGCTGCAGAGCGTGGTCTCAAGGCGGATTGACCCGGCGGAGCGGGCGGTGGTGACCATAGGGAAAATGGAAGCCGGCCGGATCCGGAATACGCTGGCGGAGGAGGCCCGGCTTGAGGGCATCGTGCGAACCTATTCAAACGCCGTGTTTGATGAAATCGAGTCGCTGATCCGTTCCCTGCTCAGCGGCATTGAGGCCGGGTTTGAGGTGCAGGGAACGCTGACAAAACACGTCTATTATCCCTGTACCTGCAATGATGCGGCGGCCTTTGAGCGTGTGCGCCGGGTGGCAGGGAATCGGTTTGCCGAGGCGGTTCCGCGGATGACGGCGGAGGATTTTTCCTATTATCAGCTGGCCTGCCCGGGCGCCTTTGCGTTCCTCGGGTGCAGGGATGAACAATACGGACACCCGCTGCATTCCTCACTGTTTGGGTTTGATGAACAGGCGCTTGTCTATGGGCTGGCGCTGTATGCGGGGCTGATTTTTGAGGAGGACTGAGTCATGGGACTTTTTGATCGTTTCTACTATGGAAAAGCAGGCCAGAGGGATTATACCGAGGCGAATATGCCCAAGAACCGGCTTTCCCTGTTTTTCCTGGTACTCAAGGACCACTTTTTTGATCTGGTCAAGGTGAATCTGCTGCAGCTGATTTTCTGGATTCCGTTTATTTTCTGGACGTACCTGAACATCGCGGCCATGCAGAGCATTGATGTGGAAAACACGGATGCGGCCGGCCTGCTGGGGCAGCTTTCCGGTTATCTCATGATGTGGCTGATCGGGATCATTCCCTGTGTGGCGATCACGGGTCCTTCCTCCGCCGGTGCGGCCTATATCATGCGCAACTGGGCCAGAGACCAGCATTCTTTCCTCTGGTCCGATTTCAAGGATGCGTTCAAGTCCAACTGGAAGCAGGCGCTGGCCGTGTCCGTAATTACCTCCGTGATTCCGCTCATTGTCTACACCGCGATTTCCTTTTACAGCGAACTGGGCAAGAACTCGCCGATTCTGTACGTACCCATGGGCATTGTCCTGATGCTGCTCCTGGTGTTCCTGTGCATGCTGCCGCTGCTGTATCCCCTGATTGTCGGCTATAAGCTGTCGCTGCTGAACGTATTCAGGAACGCCCTCCTTATGGCCAGCGCCTCGCTGCCCTGGATGATATTGAGTCGCCTGATTACCTTTATTCCCATCTTCTTCCTGGGCCTGGGCATTTACACGGCCAATCCCATCATGATCATGGTCTGCATGGTCTACTATCTCTTTTTCGGTTTTGCTCTTTCGAGGCTGGTTTATGCCTCTTTTGCCAACGGCATCTTTGACAAGTACCTGAATCCCCGGATTGAGGGGGCGACGGTCGGTCAGGGACTGCGTCCGGCGGATTATGAGGAGCTGGATGTGGATGATGACGAGGATGAAGAGGACGCGGAGAACCGCGTAAAGACAGAAGCCCATCCCGCAAAACCGGTGCAGAAAGCGCCGGAAAAGGCGGAAAAGAGCGTGAAGAAAGGCCTGGGCGGACTCTTTGGCCGCAAGCGGGACGAGGATGAATTCGACATTGATGACGACGACGACGACGATGAATAAAGCCTATGACAGTTTTGCCGCCGTCTATGACCAGCTGATGGACGATGTGGATTATGATCGCTGGGCACTTTACTACCGGGATCTTTTGCTGGACGGGCAGGACATGAAACCCTCGGACCTCGGTCGGGTGGTGGAATGTGCCTGCGGGACCGGGAACCTGACGGTCCGCTTGGCCCGGATGGGCTTTAAGATGCTGGGGGTGGACAGTTCCGGACAGATGCTGCGCGTGGCCGAGGAAAAGATGCGCAGCTTTGGCGTGGACTGTCCCCTGATTGCCCAGGATATGCGAAAGCTTCAGGTGCCCGGCCGGAACGCTGCCGTGCTGTGTACCTGTGACGGACTGAATTACCTGCGAGAGCCGGAGGATGTCCGGCACTTTTTCGCTGCCGCCGCCCGTGTACTGCGTCCGGGCGGCCTTCTGTGCCTGGACCTGTCTACCCGGTACAAGCTGGAAACGGTCATTGGCAATGCGTTTCTCGGGGAGGAGCGGCCGGGCATGGCCTATCTCTGGCAGAATACCTACCATGCCGAGACGCAGAGCGTGCGGATGGATATTACGTTTTTTGTGCAGGAACAGGACGGCCGGTACAGGCGTTTCCGGGAGGAACACCGGCTGCGGGCGTATGAACCGGACATGCTGGCCGAAATGCTGCAGGCCGCGGGCTTTGAACAGATTGAGTTCTTTGGCGGCATGCGCATGGAAAGGCCGAAGCCCACGGATGAGCGGATTCATCTTCGCGCCCGGCTCAGGCGGCCCTGATGCATGAAACCGGCCGGAAACAGGACTTCGGCGATAGGACACGAGACCTGCAAAGCAAAGTGAAATGTGAGGAACTGAGAAATGGAAAATGGACAGGGACGTCTGCTCCGTCTGACCCTGAAGGGCGGAGAGGCACGCGTCTTTCTTTGTGATACAACCGGAATGACCCAGCTGGCCAGAGACATTCATCACGCCAGCAATACCGTCAGTGCAGCCCTTGGCCGGATGATCTCCGCCACCGCCATGATGGGGGCCAATCTGAAAAGTGACGGGGACCGGATTACGTGTACCATTAACGGAGGCGGACCGGCCGGCCCCATGTGTGCCGTGGCCGGACCGGATGGAACGGTCAAGGTGACCATTGAGCATCCGGAGGTGGAACTGAAGCTGAAGCCCAACGGGAAACTGGATGTGGGCGGCGTGCTGGGCAAGGACGGCCAGCTGACCGTCATGCGCTCCTTTGGCTTCGGGGAACCGTACCTGGGCCGGGTCAATCTGGTTTCCGGTGAGGTGGCAGAGGACTTTGCCATGTATTATCTGGAATCCGAACAGACCCCGACGCTCTGTGCGCTGGGTGCCCTGGTCGGCGAGGAGGTTCAGGCCTCGGGCGGCATTCTGATTCAGGCCATGCCGGAGTGTTCTGATGCCCTGATCGATCAGCTGGAAATCCGGGCGGAACTGTTTGGGAGCATCTCTCAGCTTCTCTCGGAGATGAGCCTGGAGGAGATTGTGGAAAACTGTTTCCGTGGACTTGAACCGGAGATTCTTGAGAGCATGCCGCTCTCCCTTGTCTGTGACTGCAGCCGGAAAAAGATCGAGCAGGTGATCCTTTCCATGGGGGAAAAGGAAATCCGGGACCTGATCCGTGAGCAGAACGGCTGCGAGGTGTCCTGCCATTTCTGCCGCAAACACTACAGCTTTACCGGCGAGGAACTTGAGGCACTGATTCGTGAGGGCACGAACCAGCCGCACTGACGGCAGCCGGCTAAAGAGGAGTACTGGAAAAGCAGCGAAGCCCAGGACCGGGCTGCTTTTTACGATTGAGAGGATGAACAAACATGATGATTGTGAACCTGGATGACGCCTTCGAGGCGTATCTGAAAGGCTGGATGAAGGAGAATGCAGAGAAATACGGGAACAACATGGACAAACTGGAGGAAATGGTTCCGGATGTATACATGGAGTTTCTGAAACAGCCGCTGGAAGGCCTGAACGGGCAGACGCCGGAGGACTATTTCGGCGGCATCCGGGATGCCGGGGAGCTGGTGTCCATGCTCAGGGCGTACATTCTCCGCCATACGCCGGTGCCGGATCTGCTGCTGGAGCGGATCGTGGATACCGGGGAGGAAGCGGTGCCGCTGCTTCTGGATCTCATCAAGGACCCGGCGCAGAATGAGGAAATCCGGATGACCGCTGTGTCCCTGATGCAGGAAATCGGCGGAGACCAGCCCATGAACCTGTACATCGACCTGATTGCCCCGCTGGCGGAACAAAGCGATCTGGGGGATATCTGTGCGGAAAGCCTGAGCGCCATGGGATCTAAGGTGGTGGAGCCGATTCTGGCCCGGTATGAAACGGCCGGTGAGGTGGCAAAGAACATCTTTGCGGATATTCTCTGCAATTTCCCGGGGGATGACCGGATTTACGGGATTCTGGAGGAACGGTTCCGTACCCAGACGGCCCTGCGTGCGCTGTTTGCGTCGTATCTGGCCAAGTATGGGGATGAGCGGGCACTGCCGGCGCTGCTTGAGACCAGCCGCCTGCCGGGACTGGGGTATCTGGATTTTGTGGAGATTGCCAATGCCATTGAGGCACTGGGCGGGGAGCGGCCGGCAGAACGGGAATATGCCGGGGATCCTTATTATGAGGCACTCAGTCATATGGGAGAATGACATTGCCCGGCGGATACGTTAAGGGAGGGAGAGCATGATTTGTCCAAACTGCGGACGGGAAATCAGTGACAGCGTCATTCGCTGTCCAGGCTGTTCTGCCCGGATTCATGGTTTTCGCCGGCGTTCCGAGGTGAATCTGCCCGAGCAGCCTGAGATACGGGTTCGCCGTCGGGTGCAGCCGGTTCCTGCCCGGACAAGGGCAGACAATGAGGTGGCTGCGGATTATTCCGAGGCCCGGGCGGATGCGGCACGGGTGCGGAGCATGCAGGGAAAAAAGTCCGGTGCACGGGAAAAGACGGAGCGGAAAGCGCGGTCTGAAACCCCGGATGAGGCAGCAAAAAGGCAGATTGAAGCCAGAAGGCATCAGATGCCGGCTGAACTGCAGCATGCACGTGGAAACAGCAATGAACTGCGCTATGTGCGCCGCCCCGGACGGCCGGTCAAGAAAAAAGTGGACGCCAAGCCGGCGGTTTCCAATCCGCCGCTTGTCCGGAAAAGCCATAAACGGCTGCTTTTTGCGGTCCGGATCGTTCTGCTGATTCTGTTTTTCATCCTGGCGTATGGCTCCTACATGCTCTTTTTTACAGAGGATGGTCAGCGCCTCATGGCGGAATGGGGATGGTCTGTGGCCCGGACAGATGCCTATATCACCCTTGGAAAGCAGCTGATGGAGACGTCGTATGATGAACGGGCCGCGGAGGTTCTGGAGATCGCGCTTGAACGGGAACCGCGGAACGTGGACGCGCTTTTGTATCTGGCACAGGTTTACACGAAGCTTAATCGTGAGGATGATGCGGTTAAGATCTATGAATCCCTTATCCATGATATTGCTCCGCAGCATCCCAGTGCCTACCGTGCCCTGATCGGGATTTACCAGAAACGGGGCTATCATTCCGAGGCCCTGGACCTGATGAAATTGGCCAGCCAGCAGACGCTGGAGTCCTCACAGGAATTTGATATCATGCTCAGGTCGTATACCCCGCGGCCGCCGATGTTCTCGCACCCGGAGGGACGGTACAACGAGGAAATTGATGTGACCATTTCCATCCCCGAAGGGGAAATCGTGTACTATACCACGGACGGGACAGACCCGTCCGAATCCGGACAGATCTATACGGCGGGGACGAAGATCCACCTGAAAGAGGGAAAGCTGACGGTCAAGGCCATCGGCTTTACGGAAAACGGAATGCCCTCCGAGCAGATTGTGGCCAACTATACGGTCATTATTCCGACGCCGGCGGCGCCCAAATCCAATTATGCATCGGGAACGTACAAAAATGCGCCAAAGGTTTCTCTGCGTCCGGGTGATGAGGATGAAAAGAAAAACCGGCAGATCGTGGCCATTTACTATACGCTGGACGGCCGGCAGGCGACACCGGAATCGACCCTGTATAACCCAGATGAACCGATTCAGCTGCCGGTAGGGGATTCCGTGCTGCGCGCCGTGTCGGTTGACAAGAACGGCAAGGTCAGCTATGAGATGAAGGTGACGTACAAGGTTCAGGGAAACCTGAAAAGGATGTTCAACAGTGACAACGACAGCTTTAAGAATATGACCCTGTACAAAACCACCTATTCGACGTTCACCAGAGCCTGGGGTGCCCCCCTCAGCTATGAGACTTTGCCGGAGGATCGCTGGTACGATGCCAAGATGGAAACGTTTGAGGCGGTCTATGACTGGGGAACGGCCTGGTTTGCCGCGAAGACCGATACGAAAAATCCGGTGCTGGTCAGACTGGATACCAGCAACGGCCGGATGACGGCCCCCAGAAGCACCTCGGTTGGAATGTCGGCGTCACAGATCATGGAGAAATTCCGGGATCTGGGACATCCGGCGCTGGATGAATATGGGAACCGCCTGCTGTACAACTGGAACTCTGCCGGCGTGCAGTTCGGGACGTACCGGCGGGAGGCAGATGGCACCTATGTGATTCACTACTATGATCCGGTGGATGAGAAGCAGACCATTTTTGTGGAACTTTCCTATTACCTGGATGAGGACATGGGGACGGTTAACCGGATTGTCTGGCGGCGCTATGAGGCCGGAAGGCTGTAACGAATCCAAATGCCGAAACCGCTGTGCTTCGGCATTTGGTGATTTGCATTTCCATATGGAACTGCGCGCTGTGGCGGTTGACAAAGACAGATTCGGTTTTTATAATGACTAAACCATGAGGACCTGAATAGCAGCAGGGCGGAATGATCCGGTTGTTATCGATAGAGGAGGACAGGTATGAGCGAGAAACCCAAATATTACATTACCACGCCGATTTATTATCCGAGCGATAATCTGCACATTGGCCACAGCTATTGTTCGACGGCGGCGGATACCATGGCCAGATTCAAACGGCTGACCGGATATGATGTCTATTTTCTGACCGGAACGGATGAGCATGGCCAGAAAATCGAGCGCAAGGCCAAAGCTGCGGGTGTGACGCCGAAGGAATATGTGGATCACATCGTGGCCGGCATCAAGGAACTGTGGAAGCTGATGGATGTGGAATACAGCGATTTCATCCGCACCACGGATGAGCGTCATGTAAAGGGCGTTCAGAAGATTTTCAAACAGCTGTTTGAACAGGATGACATTTACATGGGGCAGTACGAAGGATGGTACTGTACGCCCTGTGAATCCTTCTGGACGGAACTGCAGCTGAAAGACGGCTGCTGCCCGGACTGCGGACGGCCGGTGGAACGGATGCGGGAGGATGCGTATTTCTTCCGTCTCAGCAAGTATCAGGACTGGCTGATTCAGTACATTCGTGAGCATCCTGACTTTATCCAGCCCTCGGCCCGGACAGCCGAGATGCTCAATAATTTCCTGCTCCCCGGCCTTCAGGACATCTGCGTATCCAGAACCTCCATTAAGTGGGGCATTCCGGTGGACTTTATGCCCAATCATACCGTCTATGTCTGGATTGATGCCCTCAGCAACTACATCACGGCGCTGGGATACGGAACAGACCATGATGAGCTGTACCAGAAATACTGGCCGGCGGATCTGCATCTGGTCGGAAAGGAAATCGTCCGTTTCCATACCATCATCTGGCCCATCATGCTGCACGCACTGGGACTGCCGCTGCCCAAACAGGTCTTTGGTCACGGCTGGCTGGTCATTGACGGCGGCAAAATGAGCAAATCAAAGGGCAACGTGGTGGATCCGGTGCGTCTGTGCGAGCGGTATTCCTCGGATGCGGTCCGGTATTTCCTGATGCGGGAGATGCCTTTTGGCGCGGATGGCGAATTCACCAATGAGGCCCTGGTCAAGCGCATCAACTCCGACCTGGCAAATGACCTGGGGAACCTGGTCAGCCGCAGCGTCGCGATGGTGGAAAAGTATTTCGGCGGCGTGATTCCGGCGACGGATGAATATACCGATCTGGACCGGGAGCTGATTGCCGAGGCGGAGAGACTCAATCCCCTGGTGGAACGGGAGATGAATGCCCTCAATTTCTCCCAGGCACTGACCGGCATCTGGCATCTGGTAGGCAGCTGCAACCGTTATATCGATCAGACAACCCCGTGGATTCTCGCGAAAAATGAAGAGGATCATCCGCGTCTGGGAACGGTTCTGTATGTGCTCCTCGAATGTGCCCGTATTGTGGCGATTATGATCAGCCCGGTGATGCCCCGCACCCCCGAGCGGATCTTTGCGCAGATCGGCGTGACGGATGAGATTCTCAAGAGCTGGGATTCGACCCGCACCTTCGGCCGTCTTCCTGCCGGCGGCAGGGTCCATAAAGGGGAGGCCCTTTTCCCGCGCATTGATGTGGCCAAGGAACTGGAAATGCTGGAGGCGGAGCAGAACGCGGCAAAGGCAGCTGCGCAGAAAGAGGAAGAAAATGAGGCCGTCTTTACGCAGAAGGACCTGATTGCCTATGAGGATTTTGAACGCCTGCAGCTGGTGGTCGCCAAAGTTCTTGCGTGTGAAAAGGTTCCCAAGGCAGACAAGCTTCTCTGTTTCAAGCTCAAGGTGGGGAATACCGAGCGCACCGTGGTTTCCGGCATTGCCAAGTACTATAAGCCGGAGGAACTGATCGGGAAAAAGGTGGTCCTGCTGGCCAATCTGGCGCCCCGCAAGATCCGCGGAATTGAATCAAACGGCATGCTCCTGTGTGCGGCAACGGCGGATGATACGGCTCTCCGTCTCCTGACGGTGGACGGAGATATTCCGGACGGATGTGCAATCAGCTGATGAGTATTGCCTATCAGGGACTGTTTGATACCCATGCGCACCTGAATGACTCCCGGTTCGATGAGGACCGGGAGGAGGTGCTCAGGGAGATGGAGGAGGCCGGGATGCTGAATCTCTGTGTCGGAGCAGACATGGAGAGCAGCCGGACCGGCATTGAACTGGCCGAAAAGCATCCCGGGCTGTATGCCGCCGTAGGTGTCCATCCCCATGATGCCAAATCCTTTAAGGAGACGGACCCTGCACAGCTGGCGCAGTGGCTTTCTCATCCGAAAGTGGTGGCGCTGGGGGAGATCGGTCTTGACTATTACTACGATCTCTCGCCCCGGGAGGTACAGCGGGAGGTTTTTATCCGTCAGCTTCATCTGGCGCATGAGCTGGATGTTCCGGTCATCCTGCATATCCGGGATGCGCACGGGGATGCCATCTCCATCATGCAGGAGCAGGGAGCGGATCTGCCGCGCTGCATTGTTCACTGCAGTTCGGCCAGCTGGGAGAGCACAAAGATTTATCTCAATATGGGCTGCATGATCAGCTATGCCGGACCGGTCACCTTCAAGAAATCGCTTAAGCTGCAGGAAGCAGCCCGGCAGGTGCCCGAGGACCGGCTCCTGATCGAAACAGACAGCCCGTACCTGGCACCGGAACCTGTTCGCGGCCGGCGGAATGATCCGCGGAATGTGCAGCATATCTGCCGCTTCCTGGCAGAGCTGAGAGGCGTGACGCCGGAGCACCTCTGTGCGCGCACCAGGGAAAACGGAATGCGTTTCTTTGGTCTGCAATGAACCGTTTTCGCGAAAACGGTTCTTTTTCTACCTGAAAATTGGATAATGGGTTTGGTAAAGTCTGTGCAGGTGCTGCGCAGCCATAATGGAGGACCTCGATGAAAATTACCGACATGCTGACAGCCTCAAAGCAGATGCTGTCATTTGAAGTGTTTCCGCCCAAAACCGAAACGGTATTTGAAAGCGTCAGCGAGGCAGCGCTGAAAATTGCCACGCTCCATCCGAGCTTTATCAGCGTTACCTATGGCGCAGGCGGCGGAACCAGTCAGTATACCCTGGATCTGGCCAGGCGGATTCGTGAGACGACCGGGGTGGAGGCGATGGCCCACCTGACCTGCGTCTCCTCAACACGTGAGACGATTCATGAGCGCATTGAGGAAATCCATGCGGCGGGAATCTCCAACGTGATGGCACTGCGGGGGGATCTGCCCAAAGACGGGGTC
Organism: Clostridia bacterium; assembly: GCA_017626895.1. Lineage (GTDB taxonomy): Bacteria > Bacillota > Clostridia > Christensenellales > Aristaeellaceae > Ventricola. The sequence goes on from JAGAHV010000061.1 coordinate 14,963, forward strand.
CCCGGGACGGACTATCACCATGCCTGTGAACTGATTGCCGAACTTCGTGCGACCGGATACGACCTCTGCATCGGCAGCGCCTGCTATCCGGAAGTGCATCCTGAGAGCAAAAATCAGAAAGCCGACATTGCGGCGCTGCGCCTGAAGGCGGAGGCGGGCTGTGATTTCTTTACGACACAGATGTTCTTTGACAATCATCTGCTGTTCAATTTCCTCTATAAAATCCGGGAAGCCGGCATTTCGGTCCCTGTCTTTCCCGGAATCATGCCCATCACCTCCAAAAAACAGATTGAGCAGGTGCTGCGCCTTTCAAACGCGTATCTGCCTCAGCGCTTCAGAAGCCTTATGGACCGGTATGGTGACTCGGAACCTGCCATGCGTCAGGCCGGAATTATTTACGCGACGGAACAGATCATCGACCTTTACGCCAACGGCATTCAGGTCGTCCATGTCTATACAATGAACAAACCTGATATTGCCGAGGCAATTCAGCGGAATCTTTCAGATATCATCGGGATGCCGCTGTGAATTGCCTGCGGCGGCTGCCTGTGGAGGAGTTATGTTTTCTTTTTTGCTGAACAGCATACTGCTGGGCATCGGTCTTGCCATGGATGCTTTCTCTGTCTCTTTGGCCAACGGACTGCATGATCCGAAAATGCCGGCGAGCCGGATGTCCCTGATTGCCGGCACGTTTGCCTTTTTTCAGTTCCTTATGCCGGTCCTGGGCTGGGTCTGTGTCCGTTTTTTTGTGGAGACGTTCACGTTTCTGCAGGCGTACATTCCGTTTGCCGCGGCAGGTCTGCTGTTCCTGATTGGCGGGAAGATGGTGCTTGAAGCAATTCGGAACGGAGAGGGAGAGGACAATGATGTCCATACCGTCTCTGCCGGCGCCCTGCTGATACAAGGGGTTGCGACCTCCATTGACGCGCTTTCTGTTGGCTTTACGATTGCGGATTACACGCCGGTCATGGCCGTGTCCAGCGCGCTCATTATCGCCGTTGTGACGTTTATTATCTGTCTTGCAGGCGTGAAACTGGGACAGCATTTCGGCATGCGTCTTTCCGGCAAAGCCACGATCCTGGGCGGGTGTATCCTGATCTTTATCGGCATCCGCATCCTGCTGGACTTTTTCCGTGCAGGGTAGATGACAGAGGAGAGGCACTTTCGACATTATATATAAAGATCTGCCCGTAAAAGCGGATGAATCAGGCTTTTACGGGCAGATCTGCTGTGCAATGTCCGCTTTCCCGCATGGTCTGTGCCAATAAAAAACAGCCCTGACTTCGGTCAGGGCTTCATGTCTTTCAGAAGAGAGTAATAGATCTGATCCAGAAAGCGGTAGAACATCGTCGGGTTTTCAAGCTGTTCATGATTCGCTGCAAAAAGGATCCCAATGGTTTCACCGAAAATGACCATGTAAAGCATATTGGCATTCTTTTCTGTCAGCTGATGAACGTCCATGAGCTGATGAAGGAGTTTCATCTTGCCTTCCTGATAAGTCTCACTTGTTCCCAGCATCGTGTTCAGGGAAAGAGAATGAAGAAGGTGGGGATTTTCTGTGACGGTTTCGATCAGATGTTTTGAAATGAGCAGGAGGGCATCCGGGTCATTGAAATCCTGGTGATGCTTGCTGGAAAAAGAAGAGATCGCCTTGTCCAGAACGGCAACACGTACATCATCCAGTGTTGCGAACTGACTGAAAATCGGTTGTGTCGATCCGACCATTGCCTGTGCAATGGCACGGGTGGTAACGACATTCATCCCGCTTTCCAGATAGATCTGATAAGCTGCATCAATGATCATTTCTCGGGTGAAGCGTTCTCTTGGGGGCAAGGTTTTCCCTCCTTCCTGAAAGTCCATGTTTTTCTTTTGCCGGAGACACTTTGTTCTGGCCCAAATGACTGTCGGGCACTGTAATTCTGCTTTGCGGCGGAAAGAACGGTGACTGTTCCATTATGTCAAACAAGTACGTCCTATAAATCGCAAGACAGACATCGGGCTGAATGGAAATGAAGTATAATAAAACTCCGACGATAAAAGACAACGCCTGTTATTGCGGGGCTTGAAGGCTGTCTGGGACGCTGTGTGTAATTAGGAATGCCTTCATGATTATGCGGAATTATAACACAATCGGACACAAATGAAAATGACTAAATATTGTACTAACCGAGATGAAAAACACGTAATAACGATACTTCGAATGGTGCTAGAGCTGCCTGGAAACGATTGAGGCCTGCGCGAATGCGTCGATTTTTCAGAGAGGAGCATGGGAAATTCGGCGGTGATAAATGACCGGGCGGCCGCTTTAAAGGATGATTCCTGAGACCTGCAGAAGTGGTCAGAGGTCTTTGCCCGGGTGTACTTGTTCTTTAAATGCTTTTTCTGTATAATCTGAGCATGTACTGTGTTCATTCGGTAAACAGAAAACAGTTGTGAACAGTCGGGAGGACAGCGGAATGAATATTGAAAAGAACAGATTTCCACTGGGTTTTGGCCTGATGCGTCTGCCCAAACTTGAAGATGGCTCCATTGATCTCAAACAGGTGAGTGAGATGGTAGACCTCTTTATGGAAGCGGGCGGAACGTACTTCGATACGGCGTACGTCTATGACGGCGGGATGAGTGAGGCCGCCCTGAAGGCCTGCGTCTGTGACCGTTATCCGAGGGAACGGTTTACCGTCGCCACAAAGCTCCATGCAGGGATGCACTGCCACGATGAGGAAAGCGCAAAGCAGCAGTTCTGGACGAGCCTTGAACGGACCGGCGCCGGTTACATTGATTACTATCTGCTCCATGCACTGCAGCGCGGAACGTACCAGAAGTATGATGAGTATCATCTCTGGGATTTTGTCAGGGAACAGAAAGCGGCCGGACGAATCCGGCACTGGGGCTTTTCCTTCCACGCGGATCCGGAGCTTCTTGAAAAGATCCTGGATGAAAATCCGGATACGGAATTTGTCCAGCTGCAGCTCAACTATGCGGACTGGGACAATCCGGGAGTTGCGGCGCGCCGGAACTGGGAGATCTGCCGTTCCAGGGGCATTCCGGTCACCGTCATGGAACCGGTCAAGGGCGGCATCCTGGCCAATCCGATTCCCTCTGTCCGCGAGATCTTCGATGCAGCCGATCCGAATGCGTCGTATGCCAGCTGGGCTCTCCGGTATGCGGCAAGCCTTGAGGGAATCCTTGTCGTGCTGAGCGGCATGAGCAATCTGGATCAGATGCGGGATAATCTGAGCTTTATGAAGGATTTCAGGCCGCTCAGCGAACAGGAAAAGGCGGTGGTCAATCAGGCGCTTGAGGCCCTGATGGCGGATAAGTCCATTCCGTGTACGGCCTGCCATTACTGCACCGAGGGCTGTCCCATGAGCATTCCGATTCCCGAGATTTTTGGGGTCATTAACCGGCGCAAAGGCAGTCCGGAATTCAGGACCAAACGGGAATACGGGATTGTTACGCTGGGAAAAGGCCGTGCGAGCGACTGCATTTCCTGCGGACAGTGTGAATCGGTCTGTCCGCAGCATCTGCCGATTATCCGGCTGCTTGAGGAGTGCAGGGAACTGGAAGCGTAAGCAGATACAGATCGTTTCACAGCTGCGCTGCCAGGCCCGGAATTCTGTCATAGGAACAGAAAAAAACAAGCGCAGGCCTTGCCTGCGCTTGTTTGCGTTGTCAAATCAGGAGCGGCCCGGCCGCGCCCTGACAGTTGGTGAAGTCCGGGTGAAAACAAAGCGGCCCCGGGAAAAGAACGGGTTCATTTCAGGCGTTTGTCTGCGCTGAGACGATGCATTCGTCTGTAATAACCGACGATGAGCAGAAGGGCGGCGCTGCCCCAGGCAAGTATTTCCGTATAGAATACGCCGTTCATGCCAAAGAGGCGGGGAAGAAGGAGGGCACAGATGATGCGGACAAACAGTTCAAGAAAGCCGGAGAGCATGGGGATAAAGGTATCACCCAGTCCCTGCAGGGCAGAGCGGTAGAGGAACAGGAGATACAGGAACGGCAGACCCATGCCGATGACCTTAAGGAACCGGGAGGCGTAGCGGAGAACCTGATCCACCACGGCCGGATCGTCTCTGAGGAACTGGAGCAGGATGTGTTCACCGAAAACAAAGATGACGGTCATGATGAGGATACAGGCTGCGATGATGATGTAAAGGGATTTCCGGAACCCTTCCCGCACTCTGGCCAGGTTGTTGGCGCCGTAGTTCTGGGCGATGAAGGTGCCCGAGGCGGAGCTGATGGCAACGCCGGCAATTTCAATGGGGCCCTGAAGACGTCCGGCGGTGTTGTATCCGGCGGAAAACAGGTAGCCGAATCCGTTGACAACGGTCTGCAGGACAAGTCCGCCGATGGAAATGACGATGTTCCCGAGAACCAGAGGGGAACAGGTGCGGATCAGTTTTCTCAGTACCGGCAGGTCCGGAATCAGATCGCGTTTGGTGGGATGCAGGAGGGGCAGGTGCAAAATGGCGATAAAGCAGACGATGCAGGAAACGCCCTGCGCGATGACCGTTGCCAGGGCAGCACCCGCCACGCCCCAGCGGAACAGGCCGACAAAAATCAGGTCGAGAGCGGCATTGGTGAGGGTGGAGAAGATCATGGCGATCAGGGGAGTCCGGCTGTTGCCCACGGAACGCAGGAAGCCGCTCAGAAAATTGACGATCATGACCAGCGGCGTTCCGGCGAAGATGATTCGCAGATAGAGAATTTCCAGCTCAAATATCTCCTCCGGCGTCTGCATCAGGGTAACCACCGGGCGAAGGAGAAGCTGGGCACCTGCTTCGATGAGCACCACACTGCCGGCGGCCACAAGAATACTCTGTCCGACGGTCCGCTTAAGGCCCTCCTTTTTCCCGGCACCGAAATCCTGGGCACCCTGAATGGAAAAGCCCTGTGTAAGTCCGAGAGAAATGGAGAGAACCAGCCAGTCAAGCCAGCCGGAGGTGCTGACGGCAGAGAGGGCGGTAATTCCATTGATCTGTCCGATGATATAGGAATCAACGAGAGAATAAAACTCCTGGAGAATGTTTCCGGCGAGAATGGGAAGCAGGAAAAGGAGGATCAGACGTGCGGGTTCTCCGTGGGTCATATCCCGTGTTTTCGTTTTCAGTTCACTCACCTCCGATGGGACGGGCATCGGCGCGGTATCGCCGGTGCACCGGACTGGCGTATTCAAAAGTCAGAATGACAGGAGAAAAGACAGGGTTTTTCAGAATGATATCCGAATTGATTGTACCCTATTCAGTTTTCTTGTCAAGGGTCAATTCGGTTATTGGCCGCGCCAAAGACCTTCCTTTGCAGGCCTCAATGTTGGTCGTTTGCCGGAGCTGCTTTTGTCTGAGGCCTGGATTTGACTTACTGTCGCTGCGCGACAGGGCCGCTTCTTTTGCAAATGAACCGGCCGGCTCCGCAGGGACAGCAGGTACGGGCAGGTTCGCAGGTTTGTCACCGACAGGAGGAGCAGGGCAGAAGGGGAGGTGGGAACGGTTGGAATTCCCACAAACAGTTCGGATGCTGCAGGGGAAGGAAAAGAATATTTTGCAAAAAAAACAAATTGGAATTGCAAAAAAAAGGAAGATTTGTTATTATTTTAAAAAAATAAAGCAGGAAAAGCCCAAATTTATGCAAAATGCCTTTAAGAATTTATCCAAAGGCCGGACTGGACAAGGTTTGTCGGATGTCCAAACAGGTGCACCGGAAAGGAAACGGTGCAGAGAGACCAGGCTTGAGACCTAAAGGGAGCGGCCCTGCCGCGCGGCAGCAGCTTGTCGGATTCAAGCCTCAGACAAGCCGCTCCGGCAAATGACCGACGTTGAGGTCTGAGGAGGAGGAATGCGGTTGCGGAGCAGATCCGGACCATATATTGTATCGTTCATTCTGGGGGCGGCGCTGTTCGTTCTGACCGGAATGAAGGGCGTATCTGATTTTTTCTTCTGTATCGGCAGCGGATTTCTGGTTGTGGGAATTGTCCGTCTTCTGTCCAATCTGCGGATGTTTGCCTCTGCTTCGTGGGGGTTTCGTTTTTTTAAGCGGCTGATTGTGGGGGAGGCAAGGACCGGCCGGACGGAGACCGAGGATTATGCCCGGTACAGAGAACGCCAGGGAGGGCACCGGGATGTGGGCATATTGCTGGCCCTGGCGGTGGGACTGATAGGAATGGCTGCAGTGACAGCTTTTCTTATAAAAACTTGAGAGGGAAAAGGAGTGTTAAGGGAATGAAGAAAGTTTTAATCCTGGCTCTTGCACTGATGCTGATGGTTTCCTGTCTGGCGGTTTCTGCCAACGCGGAAAAAGTCCTCAGGACCTATCTGGCCAATGATACCGAGACCCTGAACGGACAGAATTCGGTTCAGAGCAACGTAAATACGCCTGCCACGTATTGTCAGGCAACGCTGTATCGGGCCGTGCCGGATGAGGATGGAAAGAACTTCCATTACATCGGGGAAATTGCCGCAGATCTGCCTCAGCAGGTGGATGCGGTGACCTGGCGCATCCCGATTCGCAAGGAAGCCTGCTGGGCCAACGGTGAGCCGATCAATGCGGATACCATGATCTATTCCTACAAGATGGGCCTGGATCCGGTTCTCTCCAACCAGATGGCCGACTTCATTTCGGATCATGATATTACCATCAAGAACGCCAAGGCGTACAGCCTGCAGACCAGTGATGCACCGGTTTCCTGGGATGATGTGGGCATCAAGAAGATCGATGACTACACCCTGGAGATTGTCACGGACGGCGAATTCAGCCAGACCAATGTCTGCTCGCATTTCACCACCCGTGCCGTCGTTCCGGTCTATGAGCCGCTCTACGAAAAAGGAATGGCCGCTGACCGTACCAGCACCACGTATGGTTCCACCAAGGACATGTGGATGTGCTCCGGCCCGTACAAGCTCGAATCCTGGGTATTCGGCAGCGTACAGACCTATGTCCGCAACGAGAATTACTGGCTGCCGGAACTGTTCCACTATGACCGCGTCGAGGTCCGCATTATCCCCGAGATGAATGCGCGCGTCGAGCTGTGGGAGAAGGGTGAACTGGATTATCTGGCGCCGGATGCCAACGTGATTGAGACCTATGTGGATGATCCGCGCACGGTTGAGTATTCCTCTGCCACCGTTTATCACATCGACCTCAACTGCAAGAACCCCAACAACCCGGTCTGCGGTTCGCTCAATTACCGGAAAGCCATGTATCATGCCATGAACCGTGAGGTCATTGCCCATGATCTGTTTGGCTATCAGCAGCCCAGCGGCGTCTATGTCAACGGCCAGGCGGGCATGTTCTCCGAGAGCGGCCTCACGTACCGCGAGAGCGAGCAGGGCAAGGCAGTCACCGACATGGTGAACAGCTGGGGCCCCTATGGATACAGTCCGGAACTGGCCCGGGAGTATCTGGCCAAGGCGTACGAAGAGTGCGGCCTCCCCGCGGATACCGTACTGACGCTGTGCTTTGCCTACGATCCCTCCGAGGCGAACTGGAACGCCACCGCCCAGTATCTGCAGGAAGAACTGCCGGTCATCTTCGAGGGCAAGGTCAAGGTGGAATTTGATACCTATTCCGGCATCTCCACCACCGTGTACAAGCAGCAGCATGATACCTGGGACTTCTCACCCAATGACTGGACCCGTGCAGCCAGCCGTACCTTCCCGTATGCCTGCTTCTATTACTATCTGAGCACCTACGGCAGCCATCCGAACAACTACTTTGACGAGGAGTTCGAGGCACAGTATGCCGTGTGCGACAGCGAAGAAGTGAAGAGCGACTACAACCGCATGCTGGATGAGACCAAGAAGCTGGAGGAGATCTACCTTGAAAAGGTGATCCATATCCCGGTCGTTCAGGAAACCTTTTATGAGATGTTTGCGGATAAGCTCGTTCTGCCGGTTGAAATGTATCTGCCCGGATTCGGCTGGGGTCTGCCTTTTGGTGATATCGCCGAGTAAGCAGAACAGAATTGCATAATCCAGTGGAGAATGGTATAATTTCTCTATTGTCACGGGTGTATGCCGCTCACCGGCGGCATATGCCTGTGTTTTGTATCTTGCAAAGCCGGCGGTATCCTCTGACGGACAGAAAACGGACCAGCCGCTTTCTGCCCGTCAGAGGATACGGAAAACCGATTGTTTAGTGGCCCTGTCGCGCAGCGACAGTTAGTCTGATTTGGGCCAGAACCAACCTGGTCCGGCAAAAGACCAGCATAGAGGCCCACGAAGGAAAAGCGGATTCGGCGCACAGCGCCGGGTCCCCAGAGGATGAGTGCCGGAAATGGAACGGTGCCGTTAGACCGAAGGATGGCTTAAGGAGACGTGAATGTTTAAATATATTTTGGGACGCATTGGTGCAATGCTTCTGACGCTGTTTCTGGTGATGACCCTGTCTTTCTGGGTCATCCGCCTGATGCCGATGACCATCTTTGAAAATCCGGAGGTGTCACCGGAGGTGCAGCGGCGTCTTGAGGACCGGATGCATCTGCATGAGCCGATGATTGTCCAGTATTATTATTTCATCGAAGGGATTGTCACCAAGGGAGATTTCGGGACGTCGGTGAAGATCCGTCCGGGCCTGCAGGTGTTTGATATCATCAGGGAACGCATCCCTCCGACGATGCTGCTCAATTTCTTTTCCCTTCTGATTTCAATTCCGCTGGGCATCCTCTCCGGAACCGCGGCAGCCCTGAAGCGCAACACCTGGGTAGATAATGTCATTTCGTTCCTGATCGTCATTTTCATCTCCGTGCCATCCTTTGTCTTTGCCTCCCTGATGCAGTACGTGTTTGCGTTTATGTGGCCGGTGTTCCCGACCCTGTATAATGCGCAGGCACCCAATGTCTGGGCGGCGTTCCACTCCATGATTCTGCCCATTGTGGCTCTTTCCCTGAATCCCATTGCCACCATTGCCCGTTATCTGCGGGGCGAGCTGATTGAAACCCTGTCCTCGGAATACATGCTGCTGGCCAGGACGAAAGGCCTGACGCAGCAGGAGGCAACCTGGCGGCATGCGTTCCGCAATTCACTGGTGCCCATTGCCAATACCATTATCCCGCTGATTACCGGCATTATGGGCGGGTCTCTGGTGATTGAGAAGATTTTTGCGGTTCCCGGAACGGGCGGCCTGCTGGTCGACTCCATCCTGGGCGGAGATCATTTCCTGACGGTCGCGCTGCTCATTTTCTATTCACTCATTTCTCTGGTGACCATCTTTGTGGTAGATGTTTCCTACGGAATCATTGATCCGAGGATCAGAATAGGAGGGGGAAAATGACCGTTTATGACCGTGATCATCTGCCGGAGGAGCTGCAGAATCTGCCGGAATCCGGTTTTGAATCGGCAAACAATGAATGGAATGTGGATGAGCGGTTCAAGACGGAACCCATCGGGTTTTACAAGGACGCGATGCGCCGGCTCTTCCATAACCGCCTCTCCGTCATTTCCCTGTGTGCCATTGTGATCATCATCATTCTATCCGTTGCCGTGCCGAACCTGACCGGCTACGGCTATACCCAGCAGAATGTGAAGCAGAAGAATCTGCCCTCCAAAATCCCGGGTCTTGAGGGACTGGGCATCTTTGATGGGACCCGTGTGCTGACCAATATCAAGAAATCCTCCATCAGCGATCCCAAGCGCTACCCGGAGGGGAGTGTACTGGAGGTCCTGCGGGAGTACAAGGCGGGACGGCAGGACGTGGTGGATGTCAAGGTGGACTATTACCGCTACTGCAGCGTGCCGGAAGGGGAGTACCACTGGATGGGCACGGACTATCTTGGCCGTGATATCATGACGCGTCTGTTTAAGGGAACCCGTATTTCGCTCATGATTGCCGCCCTGTCCGTGCTGACGAACCTGGTCATCGGCATTATTTACGGCTCCATTGCCGGGTATTACGGCGGCCGCGTCGACATGGTCATGACCCATCTGGCTGAGGTGCTGGACGGTCTGCCGTACATCGTGGTCACCATTCTGTTCATGCTGTGGCTGGGCTCCGGCATGCTGAGCATCATCCTGGCCCTGACGGTGACCGGCTGGATCGGCACGGCCCGTCTGACCCGCGCGCAGTTTTACCGGTACAAGCACCGGGAATATGTGCTGGCGGCCAGAACTCTGGGCGTCCCGGACCGGAAGCTCATTTTCCGTCACATTCTGCCCAATACGGTGGGCCCGCTGATTACCAGAGCCATGATTGCGGTCCCCGGCGCGATTTTCTCGGAAAGCTTCCTGGCCTATATCGGCCTTGGCATCAAGCCGCCGGAACCCTCCATCGGCATTCTGCTCTCGGAGGGACAGAAGCAGCTGCTTCAGTATCCGAACCAGACCTTCTTTCCGGCGCTGCTCATTTCCATTCTGATGATTGCCTTTAATATGCTGTCAAACGGCCTCAGGGATGCGATGGATCCCAGCCGGAGAGGGGAGGATTAAGCCATGCGTGAACAGACTTCTTTCCCCGGAAATGGTCAGGAACAGGATTGCGTGTTAAGCGTCAGGGATCTCAGCGTCTCGTTCCGGTCTTACGGCGGAACCGTCCGCGCGGTCCGCGGCGTGAGCTTTGATCTCCACCGGGGGGAAACACTGGCCATCGTGGGGGAATCCGGTTCCGGCAAATCCGTGTCCATCAAGACCATCATGGGGATTCTGCCCAGCAATGCGGAACTGGACGGCGGGGAAATCCTGTATGACGGGATGGACCTGACCAAAGTGGATGAGGCCCGCATGCATGAGATCCGGGGACACCGGATCGGTCTCGTCTTTCAGGATCCGCTTTCCGCACTGAATCCCATTATGAAAGTGGGAAAACAGATCATGGAGGTGCTGGAAAAACGCGGGATTGACCGGAAGACGGCCCGTGAACGCGCCCTTTCCCTGATGCAGGACGTGGGCATTCCGGAGGCGGAGAAGCGGATTGAACAGTATCCCTTCCAGTTCTCCGGCGGCATGCGTCAGCGCATTGTCATCGCCATCGCCCTGGCCGGGGATCCCGAAATCCTCATCTGTGATGAGCCGACCACGGCATTGGATGTGACGGTTCAGGCCAAGATTCTGGAGCTGATCAATGAGATCAAGGAAAAGCGGCATCTGTCCGTGCTCTTTATCACCCATGATCTGGGCGTCGTCGCGCAGATGGCGGACCGGATTGCGGTGATGTACGCCGGACGGATTGTGGAGACGGGAACGGCAGAGGAAATCTTCTTTGATCCCCGCCACCCCTACACCTGGGCGCTGCTGGGTTCCATGCCGGATCTTGAAACCTATGAGCGGCTTGAGCCCATTCCGGGAACACCGCCCAACATGATCTATCCACCCAAAGGAGATGCGTTTGCTGCACGCAACCGTTTTGCGCTGAAAATTGACTTTGAACGGGAACCGCCCATGTTTCGCATTACGGACACGCATATGGCAGCAACCTGGCTTCTCCATCCCAAGGCGCCCCATGTGGAGATGCCCGCAGGTCTTGCGCATCGGATCGCCCGAATGAAGGAGGCGGCCAGACATGTCTGATTCCAGAAATATTCTTGAGGTAGAACATCTCTGCCAGTACTTTACCAGCGGTTTCAGGGGAAACCGGATGACCGTCCGGGCAGTGGATGATGTCAGCTTTTCTGTCCGCGCGGCGGAGACCTTCGGACTGGTGGGGGAAAGCGGGTGCGGAAAGACCACCACGGGCCGGAGCATCATCCGGCTCTACAATCCCACCAGCGGCACAGTGCGTTTTGACGGACGCGTGATCTCCGGGAAAATGAACCGGGAACTGTCCGCGTATCTGTCCTCCAACATGGCCATGATTTTCCAGGACCCCATAGAGTCGCTGAATCCCCGGATGACCATTGAGGAAATCATCGGGGAGGGCCTGATGCTGCGGGGCATGACCCGGGCTAGAGTGCATGAGGCCGTGGTGGACATGCTGCACAAGGTGGGCCTTACCGAGGAACACGCCACCCGGTATCCGCATGAGTTTTCCGGCGGGCAGCGCCAGCGGATCGGCATTGCCAGGGCGATGATTCTGAAGCCCCGGCTGATTATCGCGGATGAGCCGGTTTCGGCCCTGGATGTGTCCATTCAGGCACAGGTGATTAATCTGCTGGATGATCTCCAGAAAGAAATGGGGCTGACGATTCTCTTTATTGCCCATAATCTCTCGGTCGTCAAGTATTTTTCCGACCGGATCGGGGTCATGTACTTTGGAAAGATGGTGGAAATCGCGCCGTCCAAAGAACTGTATGAACGCCCGCTCCATCCGTATACCCGCGCCCTGCTTTCAGCCATTCCGCAGCCGAATCCGCTGACGGAGCGGCATCGCCGGCGCATTGACTATGTTCCGGAACGGGACCATGACTACTCAAAGGAAAAGCCTGAAATGAGGGAGGTTTTCCCGGAACACTTTGTCTATTGTTCATCCTCCGAATCTCAGCGCTATCAGTCGGAATTCGGAAAATCCTGATTGCAAAGACCGACCGTGAGTCGGTCTTTTTCGTTCGGTCGGTTCCGGAATGGACAATTGAGGAAGAGTGATGTATGATTAGTCCGTCCGAAAATGAATAATAGTCACTTTTGACATGGAGAATGGAAATGAGCGAAATTACCTCGACTGTACAGATCGTGTTGCCGCAGCACTGCAACGGTTATCTGAAACCCCGCCTGTTTGGCGGTCAGATCATGGCCTGGATCGACATTGTGGGGGCGGTGGCTGCAAGGCGCTATACCCACTCTGCCGTGACGACGGTCTGTGTGGACCATCTGAACTTTATCGGGCCGGCGTATCTGAATGATACGGTGGTTCAGGAGGCGGTGGTGACATGGACCGGACGCACTTCTCTTGAGGTGCGTGTGGACAGTTTCGTGGAAGCACTGAACGGAGACCGGAGAGCGATTAACCGGACCTACCTGGTCTATGTGGCGATCGATGACCAGGACCGGCCGATTCCGGTTGTGCCGTTTGTCCCCCTGACAGAGGAGGAACGAATGGAATATGAGGCTGCCGTGCAGCGCAGGGAGCAGCGCCTTGCAACATGCGGTTAGAGGGTTGCCCAAAAAGGAGTTTTGAAAATGGCAAATGTCTTTGATTACCTGATTTGGCGTGGGGATATCCCCATGTCTCTGGATCCGTTTAATGAGGTGGACAATCTGGTTCTGTCACAGCTGGCCTATACGGATTTTTCAGGCATTGTTCCTCAGGACTGGACCCGGATTTCACTCAGGGATGCGGCAGAGGCATTCTTCAGTTCTCATTCCAGAAAAGAGATTGAGGAGGACAAGGCATTTACAGCCAAAGCCCCCTTCCTGATGGATGAGATGATCAAAGGAGCCCGCTTTTGCGATATCTTGCTCAGCAGATATGTCGACGAGATTGACCCGGAGCGGGGAATTCAGCTGTCGGCACTGACATACGATCTGCCGGACAAAACGAGATACATCGCCTTCCGGGGAACAGATGGAACCGTTGTGGGCTGGAAAGAAGATTTCAATTTCAGTTACCAGACGGAAACAGAGGGACAGAGCCGGGCGGTAAAATATCTGAATGCGGCAGGCTCGGATTTCCGGGTTCCCCTTCGGGTTGGCGGTCATTCCAAGGGCGGGAATCTGGCGATGTTTGCGGCCACGTTCTGTGAACCGGATGTCAAGGAACGCATTCTTGAGGTATACTCCAATGATGGACCCGGTTTCCGGGAGTCTGTCGTGCAGTCCAGGGAATATGCGCATATTCTGCCGCGGATCCGGAGCATTATCCCGGAATCGTCCATGATTGGGATGCTCCTGAATAACCGTGCAACACCGCTTGTGGTAAAAAGCAGCGCATCCGGGCTTGTGCAGCACGATGCATTTACCTGGCAGATCCGGCGAAACCATTTTGAGGAAACGACCCTCTCCGATGAGGGATGGCTGGTCAACAGGACGCTCAGTGACTGGCTCTGCAAAGTGAATGACGAAGAACGGGCGAGCCTGATCAATACGGTTTTCTCGCTGATTGAGTCTACCGGAAAAGGCTCCTTCAAGGAAATCGGCGATCAGGGATGGAAGAGTTTAGAGACGATTATAAACAAGTACCGGGAAATGCCAAAAGAAAAGCAGCAGGAAATGTTCCGGCTGTTCTCCAAGTTGGGAGCGAGCGGCGGACAGGCATACATGGATTACCTGGGCAATATGTTTGCACGCTGGACCCACGGGGGAGAATCGCAGGAACCAAAGCTTGTAAGCGGAGAGAAAAAGGCTTGACTGGCCCTGCCGCGCAGCGGCAGTGTGCTTAGCTTTGGTCAGTACCGGGTTGCTCGGGCAAAAGACCAGCTTTGAGGCCTGCAAACAAGGCCCTGCCGCGCAACGGCAGTGTGCTTAGCTTTGGTCAGTACCGGGTTGCTCGGGCAAAAGACCAGCTTTGTGGCCTGCAAACAAGGCTTTGCCGATTAAGAAACTGTTTGCTGAACCGGAGCATTTGAAAGCAGCGACGCTGAGACCGGGTTGCTGAGGAGGACAGAATGAGCAGATTTTCAGAAAAACATCCAAAGGCAGCCAGATGGATACGGGAAGGCGGTTTGTTTCTGCTTTTCAGCTATGTTGTGACGTTTATCAAGTGGGGGATGCTGACGTTTCTTCCGGCTTTCTTTCAGAAACTGGTGGGGAATGTGGGGTGGTCCTGGCCGGCAGTCCGCGTGAACTGGTTTGGTGTGCCGATGACCCTGTCGATTATCGGCAACACACTGGAAGATGGCGGTCTTGCCTTTACACTGGCCAATTTTACGAATATCATCCTTGGGGAATGCATCAACTTTCCGCTGCAGCGCAATCTCACGTTCCGCAGCAAAGGACCGCTTCTTTTGCAGCTTTTCCTGCATTTTGCCGGCACACTGAGCGTATTTTTCATTATGAACCTGTTTACCTGCATCTGGAATCCGCTGAGTACGGCATTCCATCTGTCGGATGCGGTTAGGAATATTGTGACCACA